>JAYVCI010000295.1:0-12736 GCA_043750035.1 Chitinophagaceae bacterium | reverse complement strand
CTAGCATACCACCTTCCTTTAACTGCCTAGCTAGGGTAGAGGTTTCGCTGAAATTGAGCTTGCAGCCTAGGGTGTAAAAACTAACTGATTGGGGCATTTTTCGGTGCAAAGATAGGCAATGAATTTATGCAATTGGCAATTGAAAATGTGGGTTTTTTCTAACCGCAATTATATATATATCATCATTGAAACGGTTTGCCAATAACACTGATTGTTTATTTTCTTTCTCTTTTATTTTTTCTTATGTCGGCAGGTCGCATTTTCTTTATAGCGAACCAATGATGAGCTTTTTAGAATTTCTTTTGTTTCTATTATAAATAGTTCTTGCTTTTTTTTGTCCAATTCTGTTAGCTTAAAGCAATAATCAACTTCTCCTTCTCTACCCCAATTTGTCGTTTCATAATTTAATTTCACTTTATTTTTTTGCTCATATTCTGTAATGTATTGGATGTATTGTTGTTTTGCTTTTTTGTCTGTTCCCGCACCAATGCTAATGAATGAAACACTAAAGCGATAGTTTGTATCTGTCGTTATTGTGCTCTGGGTTGTTGAAGTTGTTGTGTTTTTGTTAGTTAACTTTTTAGTGCTGTTACAAGCAAATAAAGTAATGATTGCGATTAAAAAAAATAAATTTTTCATTTTCTTTGATTCATTTATTTTGAGAGAAATATTTTTTTAGTTATAGCATTGTTACCACTATTGAACTTTATATAATAACTACCATTTGGTAAACCATTTAAGCTCATTTGGAACGGATAACTGCTAACACTGTCAAATTGCTGAATTTTAATACCTAGCAAGTTATATAAACTAATGCTTACGTTTTCAGTTTTTGCTAATGGAGCATTTATTATAAAGTTGCTGTTACTTGGGTTAGGGTAAATGTTAAAAGTATTTTCTAAAAAATTTTCATTTATAGCTAAAGGACTGACACAGCCCAATGAAGTCAACAATCCTGCTCTATCACCATTTAAAGCGGATTGCATTCTTGTCCCTTGGTCAAACGTAAACATAACCATACAAGAATCATCCACATAGTCCATATAGTTCATATACATTTCTCCATCTGCACCAGAGCCACAGGTGCTATTTGCATTGTGTGGGAATGTGGGGCAACCAAAATTATTGTCTTCTGCAATTTTTGTATCAGCTACAAAATCGTCTCCACAAATAGTATCTCCCCAAATGTGTCTAAGATTTAACCAATGCCCAACTTCGTGTGTAGCTGTTCTGCCTAAATCATTAGGGGCTGTGGCTGTTCCTATATTACCAAATGCGGTATAGTCCATTACAACTCCGTCATCAGCAGGGGCAGATACTAAGTCGGATGGAAATGCAGCGTAACCCAATGTTCCGCCACTTGCACTTAAATCGCAAACCCATAAATTCAAATACTTTGTTGGGTCCCAATTATCCTTTCCGCCAGTTGCTGTATATTTTTCGTTGCCATCACCCACAAATGAAAGAGAATCTGTATATGTACGTGTAATGCCTGAAGTTGCATTCCCATTTGGGTCTCTTGTTGCTAAACAAAACTCAATTTTAGTATCCGCTGTGTATTGCCCAAAGGGATGAGAATTATCTAGCGAATCGGAATTCAAAAGTCTAAAGTCATCATTCAAAATATTAATTTGAGATTGAATTTGTGCAGTTGAAATGTTCTGTGTTGTGTTATTGTATATTACATGTACTACTACTGGGATGCTTACAACTATTTGTGCTTTTTTTGAGCTGCGATTTGCTGAAACCCATTTTTGCGTTTCGATTTCTGATTGTTGCATTCTTAATCGAATTGAAGGGTCTTTTTTCATTCTTTGCTCAAGAATTTGCATTGTTGCACATTTGTTGTTTTGTGCTTGCAGGTTCATACTAAATAAAGCAAGTCCAGTGGCAATTGTTGTGTATAATATTTTCATTTTGTTATGGTTTTATTTTTTTTCTGCTCATAAGATTTTTCGGTACGCCCCGTTTTTATATACTGTTTTCTGGCCTATAGTTTCGGTATAATCCAGCAAATAACGATACAGGAAAGTATGATATATGTTTTTTACAAATTTAAAGTTAGTTGAAAACAATAAATTAGCAGCAATTATAGCAGGCAATTTTTAATAACACTGTGTTTCGTTAAAAAAAAGAAAACCTCTAACCGAAAAGATTAGGGGTTAAATTTATTATGAGGGAATTGCTGTCAGGTGTTTCCACCCGACAGCAACTTAACCTTATCGTGTAACCAATAATTTGATATTGGTAACTTGTGCCTCACTGCGATAACTGAGTATATATACACCCGGCGTAAGTCCAGAAATATCTAAAGACATTTGTATATTGATATTGTCCAATATAGTTTTGCCTTCTAAATCAGTCAAACTACAATGACCCATATATTTGTCTGCTACATCAAAATTAATAGTATTGTTGGCAGGGTTTGGCCACATTCTGAATGCATTTTGGGCTGATGCATTTGCAATTCCTGTATTCTTATATACTGTTACATCGCGGCATAATTGGCTGCTGTTCCCAGCCAAGTCGGTAACGGAATAGCAAACTTTATATTTGCCTAATTTGGTGCTGTCAATAGTACTGGTTGCTTTTATTTTAGCAGTGATATTCCCATCTTTGTTGTCCATTGCTGTTGCACCTGGGTCGGTGTAGCTTTTGCCAATATATAATGAGTCAGGGTTTTTGCCAAGTAGTGTAATAACGGGGGGAGTCCTGTCAGGCAGATTGCTTAGGTCTAAATCATCACGGTTGCGGGGCAGCATTTTAAAATTGCCGAAACTATACCACATCACGCCTTGTGCAAAACTCATTTTTTGTTTCAAAGCCAATGAGTCAGCATTGAAAGTTAAACTTAGTGATGGTGCTTTGCTTGCCACACGGAATCCTTTGCCAACTGTGGTATCGGTGTACATTAACCAATCTCCAAAATTACTGGTTACATCAGCATTGATTTGGGTAATATATACATTGTTATACTTAATAAGCATACCTTCATAAGCTTCTGTTTCGTTATACGATTTCAGTGCTACACTATCAGCATTTGCTATATGAAAAGCAGGCAAAGCATTGCTTGATGATACTACACTAAAGTTTCCTTTCAAAGAGTCCAGATAAGTGCAGCCACCAATTTCGCGAACCAGAGCTGCGGTAATCGTTACTTTGTCGCCACGTTGCAAAGCATTAAGCCCGTCGCCAGGTTTAGCATTTAAGAATATGCCACTATAGGGAAGTATATCATCTTGTATGGCTATCATTCCCAAATCGTTGGTGCTGCTGCTTGCGGTTACTATTCCCGTAATATTCAGGGGCAAATAACTCCCGGCCCACAAACTGTTTCCAAATGCATAAGGTGTGTTTTGTATTTGGCTAATCTTGGTAATCCCTGAATCTTTAACTATATAGTCGTATCCTGTTCCAAATGTATCTGGGAAATTGGTAACGCTTCCACCGTTATCAGTTGCCTGCACATAAAACTTTACATAGCTGCCATCTGCTTGCTTGGGTATATTGGCGGTCCAGGTGCTGCCACTGGTATTGCTCATGGCCACGGGCATAAATGCACTTCCCGAAACATTATAATATATACTGGCTGATGTTACGGTACTGTCATCAGTAATAGTGGCCGTTACAGTTACATTTTGGGTTGAGTTTGGCAGGGTAGGGGTATATGAATTAATTTTAACAATGGGAGGAATTGAGGTACTCACAGGTCCCACATCGCTAGGGATAAGTGGTGCCAACATGTATTCTATTACGCCCGATGTACTGATATTTTCTACAATTATACCTCTAACATAAGTTACGAAAGTACTATTCTTATAGGGTTTGTAATTATTGGCCACAAAATAATCTTCATTGTCATCATTGCGGTAATAAGCAGAGTAGTCGCGGATGCGGATCTTATTATTGTTGCCATCTACCAGGCTCCAGAACCAACGTGCCGAGTTGGCACCTGTGCCTTGTGCCACATCGGTAATCGCTACGTTTTTAAATTCTACATACATACCTTCATACTGTTCGCCAGTGGCAGGCAGCCAGTTTTGTCCACCGGTTCCGTTGTTGGTGCTAAACTGGTCTATTGTTAACACCGTCGGTTTAATGGAATCGGGGGTACTGTTGGTAATAACGGTTTCATATTCTAACAGCTTGAGTTGTGTATTTCCTGTAGAGGCATTGGTAGCAGGGAAATTATTGATTATACCAGTACATCGGACGGTGAGGCCAGGCTGGAAATTGTCGTAAAACTTGGTTGTTGTGTTCAAGCCGTTCAGCGTGGGGTTTGCACTACCACGGCCAAATATACTTGTATCAATCATAACTTCAATACCCGTCCATGTGCCTCCGTTTTTTACTTGCAAAAAAGATGATTTACGTTTTTTGCTCAGGCCATAATAATGAGGGTCATAAGTTACAATACCCTCAACTTGCACAGTATCGCCATAAGTGGGGTTTTGAAAAGAGGGGCTTACATAATCGGGCAGGGTAGTGTCGGCAGCGAGGCGTGCGGCACTTACTTTTTGTACGGTGTCAATACCTACAAGCGGGTAAACGATGATTTGGGCTTTGGCCATGTTAAATACAAAGGCACAAGCAATGATTAGAATTTTTTTCATGTTTAATTTAATGATGCTGCAAAAATAGGGAGTTAGCGATATAGGGATATAAACAAATTGTTTATTTGTGATGGGATAGTTAAAATAATTATTATAACGGGTTAATAGGTGTTGTTATTTTAGTATTTCCCACTACTTTTGTATTGTAAAAAATAATCCCAAAAACATGAGTCTTCATATTATACAAGATGGTCGTGGTAATACTACAGGTATATATATTCCCATTGAAGATTGGCGTGAACTGAAAGCCAAATATTCAGGCCTAAAAGCCGAAGAGGAGGCTGGTGAATACGAACTAGCCGATTGGCAAAAAACTATTCTTGATGAACGGCTAAAAGATTTGGAAGAAAATCCCAATGATGTAAGCGATATATCTGAAACTTTGAGGCTGCTTGTAAAGAAGAAATGAGCTATAGAATATTTCACAGACCTTCAGTTACTGGAGACATTGAAGAGGCAATGGAATACTATGAACAGATTTCCTCCAGACTTTCAGATCTATTTTTACAACGGTTAATAGCGTCTTTTGATTTTATTATCAAAACACCAAAAGCTTGTCAAGTTCGTTACCGAAAAGTGAGGACCTGCTTAATCAAACAGTTTCCCTACCATATACATTATTTGATAAATGAAAAACAAAAAGTAATATATATTGTAGCCGTTATTCATTCATTCAGCAAGCCTAAATATTAGGTATTATAAAGTTGAGACAATCGATTGTTTACTCAAATTTTATCTTATCCGTATTCGTATCATAAATTATTTGTATAGGGTCTCTACTCAATGGCATATATAAAACATTCAGTTTTTTTGAAATTGCCCTGTAGCCAAAATCGTATTTTAAATTCTCTTCCCCCTTTTCGTATAAGCAAGTTCCTTCAGAACAATTCACAGTATCTTTACAAATTTCAATCGCACTAAAAGTTAGATGGTATATATTGGGAGACATCGCACTTCTACACCCTTCTCTTAAGGTATCTGTGCTTAACTCATTAACAATAATCCCTGCTTCCCCAAGAGTTCCCAGATACGTTTTTTTATCATCTTTGCCTTTAATCTTGAAATTTATTTCGCCCAAAATTCTTCCGCTATCATCAGCAACATCAAATCCGCCACAACAAGTATTATATAAAAATCGATAGGTTAAGGGTTGTTTTATGATACAGATTAGGGTATCCCATTCTGCTCTGTTATTTTGTTTGAAAAATATAGTATCAATTTTGTTTGGATTTGGTTTAACTTTTATCGGTTTAGAGCCGAAACTAAGAACCTGTCCGTTAATTTTCCATCTCATTTCTTTTACTTCTTTCAGCAATCTTTTATTTTCTTTTATGTAATTCCATGATCTATTTGTATCCGCATAGAATATTGCATTTTGTCCCATTACAATACTTGGCAATACTATCAATAGGTAAATTATATATTTCATTGTTACGCTGTCATAAAAATATTAAGTTAAAAATAGCTGTCCAAATCATTTTTCACTTTTTTATTCATAAAAATTCACTTTCCCTGTTTCTACATGATAAAGGCCGCCCACAATTTTTATTTGACCCAGTAATTCAAGCTCTGCTATGATGCTACTTTCTTTTCTAATTCGCTCTATTGTTAAATGCACATTCAGTTCAATAACTTTGTTTACAAAATTGTTATTACTTCCGTCTCTGTGGTCAAAAACAGTTTTTTCACTTATAATTGCAGGTTGTACTTTATTTAATAGCGTGGTAAGGTTGCCCATTTTAACATCATTGCATGCACCCTCAATCGCACCGCATTTAGTGTGCCCTAGCACAACAACTAATTTCGCACCTACTACTTTTGTTGCATATTCCATGCTTCCCAAAATGTCTTCGTTTAATATATTCCCTGCTATACGAACGCTAAATATATCTCCCAATCCCAAATCGAAAATGTGTTCTGTTGTGGTTCTCGAATCAATACAGCTCAATATAATTGCCATTGGATTTTGTCCAAAGGAAGTAGCATTAACTTGATGTTTTAAATATTTTTCCCTAGCTTTACCATTTACAAAACGATCGTTCCCTTTTTTTAAAATATCTAAAATTGTTTCGGGGTTTAATTTTTGTTGTGTTTCTTTATCTATTACATTTACAAACTGAATATGGTCATTTAATTGATAATGTTCCTCTAGTCCTATAATATTTAACTTAATGCCCCTTTCTTTTGAAACTATATTTTTAAAATCTGCAATAATCTCCAGAATATCATTATCTATAAAATCAGAATATGTAGCATCTATAATAACTTTTGAATTATTTGGGACACTCCACAATGTATCCTTTATTGATGCCTTGTTTAAAAAAGAAACTTGATTTGGTAGTTCTACTCTTATTGTTTCGTTGATAAGCAATGTTTCTTTTTCAAGAACAAAAGGATTTTTGTAATTACTTTTTAAAAGATAAAAGATACTGACAGCTATACCAATAAGCACACCAATAAGCAAATCAGTAAATACAATAGCTATAATTGTTGCTATAAAGGGAATAAACTGACTTAGCCCTTTGTTATACATATCCTTAAACAAAGTAACCTTAGTAAGTTTATAACCAGTAATCAGTAAAATTGAAGCCAAAGATGCCAGTGGAATTAAACTTAGAATATTACCAAGGAGTAATACACTTATCAATAAAAAAAAACCGTGTAAAATTGCAGATAATTTGGTTTTTGCTCCCGCATTTATATTTACCGAGCTTCTTACAATAACCGATGTGATGGGAATTCCACCAATTAAACCTGCGAAAATATTTCCTATACCCTGTGCTACCAATTCTCTATTGGGCGATGCTTGCCGTTTATGGGGATCAATATTTACCAAAGCTTCAAGGTTTAGCAAAGTTTCAATTGATGCTATAGCAGCGATGGTAAATGCCACAAGCCACACTTGATAATTACCAATACTGCTAAAATTAGGCAAAGTTACCATAGAAGCAACGCCATCAAATTTCGGAATATTTACCAAATGCTCTGCTCCTATAGCCATACTAGGGAAGAAGTTTTGAAAAATATTGTTGAGCACTACGCCAAGAATTACTACAAATAATGATGCTGGAAAAAATTTTAATTTCTTCAGCGGAGTTTTATCCCAATATATCATTACTAAAACAGAAAATAGAGATATAACAATAGCACCCCAGGTAAAATAATTAAAAATACTCAATAGTTCAGAAAAAGTATTTTCACCATCTTTTTGAAAAAATGAGAAGTCATCCTCGGTGTCCCGGTCAAAACCCACAGCATGCGGAATTTGTTTTAAAATAAGAATAATACCAATGGCTGCCAATAGTCCTTTAATTACATTTGAAGGGATATAATTGGCAATAAATCCTCCTTTAGCAATCCCTGCAAGTAGTTGGAAAAACCCTGCAATAACTACAGCCAATAAAAATGTTTCAAAACTACCCAATTGTGTAATTGCTGAAAGCACAACTGCGGCCAACCCTGCTGCGGGCCCACTTAGGCTTGTGTGCGATTGACTTAAAAAACCCACCACTATACCACCAATTATTCCTGAAATTATACCTGATAATAAGGGTGCTCCGCTTGCTAATGCCACTCCCAAACATAAAGGAAGTGCAACCAAGAATGCCACAATACTTGCAGGTAAATCGCTTTTTATTTTTGAAATCATATTAGTTCAGATGTTTGTTATATCTTAGTTACCTTTAGCTTTTTTTTTATTTCGGAAATGGCGGCATACACTATAACCTTAAAATGTATATAAAGTTTGCCCTGCAAAAATATAACAATAATAATGGTTGTTAACTGTTCGTTGTTTTTTCTTTTAGTTAAATTGTTTGCAATTGATTTCTTTTACAAATTAATAGCCCCAGTTATAGCTACAAGGGCAAGTTCTTCTGATGAGAGCATATAAAGGTGAAAGTTGCTTGATTTAGCCCACGGTTTCATTTGTTTAAGTGTTTCCCCTGGGTAACACCTCCTCCGCGATTCTTTTATTATATCTTTCATAAGTAAATAATTGACCTAATTTAGCAGCTTCTTTGGCAAGGTTTTCTGTTTGGTTTCTATCATCAAATAATAATAGGATATTGTTTTTTATTTCTTCGTCCCGATAGCTATCGGAATCAATATTTTTAAGCACCAATCCACTTTGCAAATGTTTAATATATTGAGTGATGGAAGATACATCGGTAACAACAGGTACGCAACCGTATGCAGCCGCTTCCGATACTACTTTGGGGAATCCCTCTCCCTCGCTGGGCAAAATAAAAATATGGGCATCACTATATAATATATTTAATTGTTCACGGTTTAAACTTCCTGTAAGTTGTATCGGTTTATTTAATTGTAATATATGCTTTTGTATCTTTTCAAAATCACGCCCAATACCAACCAGTTTTATCCAGCCAATTTGTTCCCATATATTGTCTTCTAATAATGCAAATCCATCTACCAATCTATCTACACCTTTTTCACTTTCGATACGACCCACAAAAAGTATATTTAATTTGTCGTTGAATTTTTTTGTCGATGCTGCTTTGCTTGCTTCTTCCAATTCTGCTTTTGATATACACGGATTTTCAAAAGCCAATATATGTGCTGGCTGATTTGGCCATTGTCCATTGATGGTTACTTTGCTATGCTTGAGTTTTAGCATCAATCTTTTTTGTAATGCATACGATTTTGGTGGATTTTTCCGTGTCCAATCCCCAGCAAATTTGTGCCAGTATTTTCTTTTGCTATCAATAAAATTATATAATATTACTAATAATGCAGGAACTGATGGGGCACGGGTGTGAACATATTTTGCATGTTTCAAATGTTTCCATATAGTGAGCCAATAGGAGGGGAGTGCAAATATTTGTTTGAGCTTATTTACAATACCACCGCCGCCATATAATTTTAATGGGATAGCTTTAATTTTCCCAGTACTGTCATACCTACTGCCACCTTGCAGCATATCAGCCCGCTCAAAACCAATCCATGTAATTGTTTCAAAAATATCGGTCAAATGTTCCACCTCACGCAATGTCGATTCAATAATGCGAATCCCCTGACCATCGTGGCACATGGGCGAATCGCTAATTATTAAGAGGTGGTCTTTTTTTGGCATTTAGTGGGGCAAAGATAGTAGCAATGGTTCCCGCCGCGGCGGGTTAATGATAAATGATGAATGGCTGACGCCAGATTAAATATATGGATACCGATTTGACAACTTTGTCAGGTAGCAAGAACAGTCCGCCGCGGCGGATGTCAAATCTAATTGATGAATAATGAACGGTGAGATGGTGAGCGTAGTCGAACCACGAACCACGAACCACCCTTCGACTACGCTTAGGGCGGCAAATTGACTACGCTCAAGCGGCAATTTGACCATGCTGAATTAAGAAGATATTTTATTATAATAAAGTCCGCATTAATTCAGAGAAACTACTCCCTTTCTCTTTTTGCTTGAAGAAATAAGTGAAAGAAATACAATGTGCATTAAAAAAACTAAATCTGTCTTCGTTCCATGAATAAGCATAACTTATTTTTATTCTATTGTTAATATATCCAATATATGTATTTGCGACACCCGTGTTTGGATAATGAAATGAAAGGAATTTCGATGCTCCCAATATCAAGGGACCACAATTAATTTGGAGAGAAGGTAATAGCATATCAAACGGTCCTTGCTTTTGATATATGATAGAAGGTAGTATATATAATTTTTTATATATATTTATTCGTCCTCCAAGCTGGTAGGTATATCTTCTCGGTAAGGTAGTTCCAGGGCCTGTTGCATGATAAAATGATTGATTTGGTTCGAGAATATTATGCAAAGCAACTCCCAAAAACATATTTTTATGGGAAAGAATGGTACCCAATGAAAAGTTGGGAATATATAATTGCGTATATGGCACAAAAATCGTAGCTCCGTGGATAGACATGCTAAGTAATTGTGCAGACGCTCCAATATGTAATAGCGTGTGCTCACTTAATTGAAAACCTTTCGCATAATTAGCCATAATTGAATTTTTAATTAGCCTTCCATATCCTTGATTATCATTGTATAAATAAACTCCCAATCTTTGTTTTTTGTATTTAAAATCAGAACCTATTAAAATTTGTTCATAACGATCTCTAAACTGATACTGAATATTTGCTGATGGATTCAATGCGGTAGTAGCTGGGTTTAATAGACCTGCATTAATATTGGGTGTGATGAATATTCCATCTTGAGCCAATGATTTTACAGAGATCAGTAAAAAGAGTATTATATATTTTGCTTTCATAAATAAAATGAGTAAGGAGTATTTATAAGTTTAAAGGTAGATACTAAAAATGGATTAATGGTTGCAAGGTAAAGGTTTTAATCAGGCATCTCACGCAATTTTTACCATTCACCCAAAAAATATTCAACACCAAAATAGCAAGTTGATTAATTCTGTATAAAATGTGCAAACTAAATTTTCTAACACTCAAATACTTGCATTGCGGCCTGTACTACAAAGCATACAGAATATTTTTTTGTGTAAAATAACAGTTTTAATATTTAGGAATTATCTTTGTAATATTGAAGCCCGAAACTAATTCAATGGAATTACGTTTATATTTGTAAAAAAATTAAGATTTATTATGGAAGCTAAGTTTTCGCCCCGTGTTAAAGATGTTATTTCCTTCAGTAGGGAAGAGGCAATCAGGTTGGGACACGATTTTATTGGATGTGAGCATTTGTTGTTGGGCCTACTTCGTGAGGGCGATAGCAAAGCACTACGCACCATGCAAGCACTGGATGTGGACATTGTGCGTGTCCGCAAAAACATTGAAGACAATATTCGCCACATGGCTACTGGGCGTATCAGCAACTTGGCCAATATCCCATTAACCAAACAAGCCGAAAAGGTATTGAAAATTACCTATTTAGAAGCCCGTATTTTTAAAACCGATATAATAGGTACCGAGCATCTGCTGCTATCTATACTTCGTGATGAAGACAATATGGCCTCTCAAGTATTGGGTCAGTTTGCTGTTAACTACGAAATTTTTAGGGCTGCACTGGAAAACAATATTGCCGACATCAAATCAGAATTGCCCACCGATTCGCCCGATGATTACTATCAGGAACGCAAGCCCAATGAACCGAACAAACCCAATAAACCCACTGATATAAAATCGAAAACCCCCGTGCTCGACAACTTTGGCCGTGACCTAACCCGTGCCGCCGAAGAAGGAAAGCTAGACCCTATTGTGGGCAGGGAAAAAGAAATTGAACGGGTATCACAAATACTGTCTCGCCGCAAAAAAAATAATCCTGTATTGATAGGTGAGCCCGGTGTTGGTAAAACTGCAATCGCTGAAGGATTGGCCTTGCGTATCTCACAACGTAAAGTATCGAGGGTACTCTATAATAAACGTGTAGTAACTTTAGATTTGGCATCGCTGGTGGCAGGTACCAAATACCGTGGACAATTTGAAGAACGCATGAAAGCGGTAATGAACGAACTGGAAAAATCGCCCGATGTGATTTTGTTTATTGATGAAATCCATACCATCGTTGGTGCAGGCGGAGCAAGTGGTTCGTTAGATGCATCAAATATGTTCAAACCCGCATTAAGCCGTGGCGAGATACAGTGTATTGGTGCTACTACATTAGATGAATACCGTCAGTATATAGAAAAAGATGGGGCCTTGGAACGCCGTTTCCAAATGGTATTGGTGGAGCCCGCTACTGAAGAAGAGAGCATAGAAATTTTGCAAAACATTTGTGATAAGTACGAAGAACACCACTCAGTAACCTATACACCTGAAAGTATTATAGCCTGCGTAAAACTAAGCACCCGCTATATGGCCGACCGTTTCTTGCCCGACAAGGCTATTGATGTATTGGACGAAGTGGGAGCAAGAGTGCACCTGAATAATATACATGTACCACAAAGTATGCTAGACCTTGAAAAACAGATTGAAGAAATAAAGGTTCTGAAAAACCAAGTGGTGAAAAGCCAAAAATATGAGGAAGCTGCAAAACTGCGTGACCGTGAAAAGAATCTGCTAGAGAGTTTGGACATAGAAAAAGCAAAATGGGAAGAAGAAACCAAAAACCAAAAATTTAATGTAACCGAAGATGACGTGGCCGATGTAATAGCCATGATGACCGGTATTCC
>JAYVCI010000294.1:0-6682 GCA_043750035.1 Chitinophagaceae bacterium | reverse complement strand
TAAAACGAAAATCCGTAGTACACAAATCGGAACTCAAAAAAAGTAAAAGCTACTGTTTACAGGAAATTGACGATGGTTAGATGCAAGTTGGGTTAAATTCCCTCTCCACCGTGGAGAGGGTGACGAGCAAAGCGATGTCGGGTGAGGCCCGTGCGAGTGGCCGTGCGTAAATCGACATTCAATGCTTCGTCCCAATATGATTGCTAAGAGCGAACAAGGTTTATTCCTCGTTCCTCGTCAGAATGACGGCAGCTTAAAAAATAAAAAAGCCCAGCAAAAATTACTGGGCTTAAAAAAAAGAAAAAAAGTTAAGTCAGGTTTAGTGAGTAGTTCCAAACTTTTAGTTTTTCACTGTTCACTTTTCACTTAACGTAGTAGCGGGGAGCGGGATCGAACCGCCGACCTCAAGGTTATGAATCTTGTGCTCTAACCAACTGAGCTACCCCGCCGTTTTCGGGGTGCAAATATAGGGCGAAAATTTATTGGGGCAAAGAAAGGACTTCAAATAAACAATATTTCCGGGTCGGGTCGGATGGAATCCATTGCTTGGTATAGAGTGTAACTTTTTGATGTTCTTGACTTTTTTCTGTAACGAGGGTGCTGGCATGGATGTTTTTAATCAGTGGTCGATAGGTATTGGTTTCGAGATTGTGGTATTCCAATATCACATTTTTATTGCCCATTGCGGGCAATGCAAATTCCATGGGCACTTGGTACATTTTGTCGTTTTGTGATACCACTTCGCCTATTTTATATAATACTTCCTTTAGGTTACTGTGGTATCTGTAGTTAGAAATTTCAAAATACAGGTGATGCAAAGGGAATGCACAAAAAGAAGCAAATGCAAAAGCCCATTGAAAATAGTAAAAATTTGTTGTTCCTGGTGGGTTAATAATACATTTATACAATACAAAAACCACCACGTAATCATAATAATAATCTTTACCCAATAAGGCAGCAAGCATAATAAAAGCAAGCCATTGCACCAAATCTCTCTTGGTATTGCTACTAAAAATCAATCGGTAGATATAATATATATTAATAAAGAAGCAAGCCTTACAAAAACTATAGAATGGCAGCAACAGATTGCCCTCATACCTTAATTTTAATGAGCTTAACATTGTTTCTGAGAACTGCGGGAAAATGAAAAACAAGGCAACAAAGATCAACAATAAAGTACCCATTTGTATGAGGATATTCTTCAGAGAAAAATTAGTATTGATAATATTAAATAAGAACGCAAACAGCCCCGCTGCTGGATGCACGGCTATAAAAACTATACAAATAAACAAATTTTGCCAGATAGATGTAAGGCGATGGTGGTTTAGATAATACAACAGCAATAACAAATTGATCAAATGCTCAGGACGTAAACTGCTAAATACATTACAGCTTATGAACAGGCAAGCGATTAGCCATGTTTGTACACTGCTAAGTTTATATTTTTTTGCAAATTTAACAATTACATATACATATAAAATATTGATTAAAATATTCAAAATAAAAGGTCCATAGATACTGTTTCCCACTACCCAATAATAAGGAATTTTAAGATAATAATGCAAAAACGGCAAACGGTATCCTGTATATATATCTTCAGACCAATTCCCCTGAAGTGCTGAAAATACTGGTGTGAGCGTCCACACACCATCATGAGTAGGGAGTGGATGTATATAATCGTTTGCTCCCATACAAATCAAAGTAAGCAAGGTCAATAATATCGAAAATCTATATAATAATTTTTCGCTCATCTATTTTATTTTCACAAATTCTTTGTCTTGATTTTGCTGGTGGAACTTGGTGATATCAGGCTTGTATCGAAACATTCTGTTATCCCCATTTTTGATAATTTCGAAATATACGGGGCCAGGGTGTTTGGTAATGTTCTTTTCAAACTCTCCCAATGTTGGTGATAAATCTTTCATCACATTCTCATAGGGCGAAATAACATATATATCGGTACGCATAAACTCCAACCATTTATCAGCAAATACCACTGCTGAATTGGGCTCTATGGGTTTGTATTTTTTATCCAATCGTCCGTATCGCTTGGTAAATGTTTCCAATTTAAGATATTGGTTCATATACATACTTTTGCCAACACCATTAATTGCAAAAATAATCAAAGCGGTTTGGAATAAAAACTTATGCGAAATCTTAATCTGATAATAGTGCAATATCCCAAACAATATCATAATTGTAGAAACCATAAAAAAGCGTGGGTTATTAAGGCCAATTGCGTAGCTGTTACGCATCAGTAAAGGAACTAACAAGTATGATATTCCCAAAATAAAAGCACAAATCATGATGGTTTTATCATCTGACTTTTCAGATTTTGTATATAACCTCGATTTAACAATACGATATATAATCATGGTAATTACTGTAAGGCTAAATAATTTTTCATACCAACTATTTAAACTATAGGAAAAAAGAAAGTCAATACTATTTATGATTTGCTGAAAAAAACTCACTCCAAAATCGGCAATCTCAGAGAAACTGGGATTCCAACTGTAACCTGAGATTTTATTTTTTTCAAAATAATTGAACCAAATAAACATCAATTCTGCCAGTGAACAAATAATAAATATCGTTATAATACTATATAATTTTTTAGTCTCTTTTTGTTTGTAGGTTTTATATATCAAGTAACAAAAAGGAAGTAAAGTTATAATTCCCAAATAACGGAGACCTATAGCTAATAAACTACTTAAACCCATAACAGCAGCCCATTTGAGAGAATTCTCAGTGGTAAGAAATTTTTGCAATGCCAACAAAAACCATATTAAAACGCATATAAAAGGCACTTCGCTCCAGCCTTGATATACCATATCGAAAAATGAAGCATGAAAAAATAACAATATAAAGATTGGGGCTTGTTGGCGATAATGTTTATGCAGCAATAAAAAGGTAATACCGATAAAAACCAGGTTCACAATTTTGATTGAAACATATACTGGAAGATGTGTTAGCACTGCCAAATACCCAGTAAACATAGGATACAAGGGCGGCCAGATAAAAAAAATCTGAGCCTCATTATAATATATATAATCGGGCGACATTACTGCAAACCCGTTCCCATCCTTGATACTCTGTGCCAACCTGAGATACCAAGGGGCGTCCATTGTAATTCCACCATAAGAATCGAAATAGCTGAGTGCTGCAACTGACAATGTAAGCAGCAGTAGATAGGTGAATGGGTTTTTATATAGTTTTGGGTAATTAATCACTTGAGGGTACGAATTACAGGCTTTTTTTTCAGATGGCAATACTGAGCGTAGTCGAAGTGTGTTTTTTAAATGCTTGCCCACGCACGCCCCATCCTCTTATCCTTCCCCTTGCGGGGAAGGACGGTACTTTTCGGGGAATATTATGTTTGTTGCATTCATCAATCTTAATGAAACAAAAAAATATTTTTGAATACGCCTATTCCCTTAACTTCATTCCCCGAAAAGTACCGTCTCTCTCCTCAAGGAGAGAGATAAGAAAGTGAGGTGAAAACTGCCAATAAATTCCTATTTTTGCCTAATGGATAGCTACAAATCATCCCTTTCCAAAAATGCATCCCCGACTATATTTGAAAGGGCAAAGACTCTAAGGAAGTCTATGACCAAAGCAGAAAAAATACTTTGGCAGAAAATCAGAGAAAAAAAATTGGACGGATTAAAATTCCGCCGACAACATCCTATCGATATTTATATATTAGATTTTTATTGCCATGAAAAACTTTTGGGGATAGAGGTCGATGGTTTATATCATACCAAGCCTGATATGATTGAAAAGGATGCAAATCGCACTTATGAATTTGGGAAATGGGGAATAACAATAATACGTTTTACAAATGAAGAAGTGATAAATAATACGAACATAGTAATAGAAAAAATAAAAGAGTTTTGTTTGTAGCATTTCACCCCATCCTCTTATCCTTCCCCTGTGGGGGGAGGACGGTACTTCTCGTGGAATATTATGGTTGTCGCACTCATCAAAGTAAATGGTATAAAAAGATTGAGTACGCCAATTCACATTCCTTCATTCCCCGAAAAGTACCGTCTATCTCCTCAAGGAGAGAGATAAGAGAGTGGGGTGAACTAAAACTTTTAATAATTGTTCATATCTTATAAAGCATTATATGCAACTACTAATTGCATTTTGCAAAATCAATCCTATTTTTGAGCACGAAATGGACACCGCAAAAATTGACCAAGCCGCACATGAAAAAGCGGAGATATTAAAACGCTACAGGCAGTTACTAAAAGCTTGTAAATCGACCTTGCAGAAAGGCGATAAAGAACTGATTCGCAAAGCATTCGACATGGCTTTGGAAGCTCACAAAGATATGCGACGCAAGAGCGGTGAGCCCTATATTTACCATCCATTGGCGGTAGCAAAAATTGCAGCAGAAGAAATTGGATTGGGGACTACCTCTGTTGTCTGTGCTCTGCTTCATGATGTAGTCGAGGATACCTATATCACCCTTCCTACTATCAAAAAACAATTTGGGGCCAAAGTAGCAAGCATCATTGATGGACTTACCAAAATTTCAGCATCAGTTTTCAATGAACAGACCAATAGTTTGCAAGCTGAAAACTTCCGCAAAATGTTGCTCACCCTGGGCGATGATGTGCGGGTAATCATCCTCAAACTTGCCGACAGACTGCATAATATGCGTACACTGGAAAGCATGAGCCGCAATACCCAATTAAAAATTGCCAGCGAAACATTATATATATATGCCCCACTTGCTCACCGACTGGGCTTGTATGCTATCAAAACAGAACTGGAGGATCTCTCCATAAAATATACTGAGAACAGTCAATACATGACGGTGGCCGCCAAACTCTCTGAAACCAAGCAAGAACGCAATAGGTTCATTAAAAAATTTATTGAAGACTTGGACCATAAACTCCAAACATTGGGACTTAAATACGAGATAATCGGCAGACCAAAAAGTATATATAGCATTATGAAAAAGATGCAGAAACAACAAATACCTTTTGAAGAAGTATATGATTTATTTGCCATCCGTATCATCGTGGATTCACCACTGGAAATGGAGAAGGCCGATTGTTTCCAAATATATGGACTACTTACCGACAACTATACACTGAACCCTGCCCGCTACCGAGATTGGATTACACACCCCAAATCGAATGGATATGAAAGCCTGCACACCACCGTACTAAGCCATGATGGAAAATGGGTAGAAATACAAATACGTACTGCCCGAATGGATGATATTGCCGAGAAAGGTTATGCTGCCCATTGGAAGTATAAAGAAGCCGGTGTGAAAACTGATAGTGGCTTGGAAGACTGGTTGGCCAAAGTACGCGAAACACTTGAAAACCCCGAGGCCAATGCCCTGGATTTTATTGATGATTTTCAATTGAATTTTATGGGGGAAGAAGTATTTGTGTTCACGCCCAAAGGTGCTTTGAAAAAGCTCTCGCAACATTCCACTGCACTCGATTTTGCATTCGATGTACATAGTGATGTGGGCAACCATTGTATAGGTGCCAAAGTAAATAATAAATTGGTGCCGCTTAGTTACAAATTGCAAAATGGCGATACTATAGAAATACTCACTTCGCAAAAACAAAAACCCAATGAAGATTGGCTCAATTTTGTGGTGACTGGCAAAGCCCGCAGCCGCATTAAATATTACTTGAAAGAAGAAATACACAAAGTGGCCGAAGAGGGCGAAGAGTCCATCAAGCGTAGGTTTAGGAACAGTGGTATAGAAATGACCCAAGAGGACATTGACAAACTGGTAAAATATTTTGACCTTAAAAGTTCGCTGGATTTTTTCTACCTAGTGGGCAAAGGTTCGATTGACAAAACGACTCTTAACCTTAAAGAAACACTTGCCGAAAAACCACGTCAAACTACTGATAACAAAAGCCAAGAAAAAGCCAAAGAAAAAGCAGAGAAAGCAAAACACAAACCTTTGGTTCGACCCGATACTATTATAATAGGAGATAATGATACCGATTTGGATTATACACTTGGTTTATGTTGTGCACCAATTCCGGGCGATGATATATTTGCGTTTGTAACTGTGGGTGATGGTATAAAAATCCACCGCACAAGTTGCAAAAATGCCCCAAAAATGATGTCGACTTATGGCTATAGAGTTCTTAAAGCACGTTGGTCGAAAGGTGGTGCGGTAAGTGAAAAATCATTCCTCACAAATATAAGTATTGTGGGAACAGATTCAGTGGGAATAGTTCAAGGAATCACCGATATTATATCCAAACAAATGCAGGTAAATATGAAATCAATAAGTATTGATACAGTGGATGGTCGGTTTGAAGGCAGCATTTCATTATATATATATGATACCAACCACTTGGATGATATTATACAAAAAATATCGGAAGTAGAGGGTATATATCAGGTAACCCGAAATAGCTAAAGTATAATATGCAAGAAGAGCTGATTGTACAAGGCATGCATTGCCAAGGCTGTGCGGATACAGTGCGGAAAGAACTTGAAAAGAAAGGGATGGAGCAAGTTTATGTTGATTTTGTAAGTGAGAAAGCTACCTTTTTAAATGCCAAAAATATACCACTCAAAAGTATTATACCTTTTATTCAAAAACTGGGATATAAAGCAAGTATTATAATATCCAAAGCACAATGGTATGATAAGGCAGAAAACTTGTTTCTGCTCACGCTTCCTTTTA
>JAYVCI010000293.1:0-4484 GCA_043750035.1 Chitinophagaceae bacterium | reverse complement strand
GCATCGCCATACAAACAATCCATCGGTCTCTTTTTATTGGCATTGGGGTATTTAGTTATTGCCCAAGCACCATTTGCACCGGGTGTTAAGGTAACCATGCTTTGGTTGGTGGTTTTATATGTTATACATACCTTCGGAGAATTATGTTTGTCACCAATTGGGCTATCAATGGTAAATAAATTAGCCCCCGTTAAGTTCGCCTCTTTACTAATGGGTGTGTGGTTTTTATCAACCTCATTTGCAAATAAATTTGCTGGAACATTGAGTGCATTATATCCCGAAGAAGTAAAAATTGAAAAATCAGTAAGTGGAGATGCGGATAAATTGGTAATGGAAAGTTTGGCTGGTAATAAAATAGATACCAATGTATGGAAAAATGATATAAATATGGGTACAGCACTGCCATCAGTAACTGTAACAAAGATTAAGAATACAAAGCCCGAAACCAAAGACAGTGTTGTGACAGCTATGGTTGCCGATGGTAAAAAAATAGAAGTATCAAATTACTTGTTGAGTTTAATAAAATCGACCAATGGCAATATTGATAGGGCAACCGTTAGCAGTGATGGTAGATATTTATATACCCATGATTCTGTTGAAACAAAGAAAGATGGCGGTTTTGTGAAAGTAGAAAAACTACAGGCATGGGATTTAAAGCCAATGAAACCATCATTTATGGGGGTACAAATAAATAATTTGAAAGATTTCTTTATGATTTTTGTCTTCATGGCCGGGGCAGCATCAATTGTATTGTTCTTCTTGTCAAGGAGAATGCTTAAGATGATGCACGGGGTGCGGTAGTCAGCAATCCCCCCACAATATTTTAAACCCCGTTTGATTTCAATCGGGGTTTTTTCGTTTGAGCGGGTGTGCCTATATTTGCAGCCATAAAAAATGAACAAGCATAATTATAAGCTTTTAGCATACATCTTCTTTGCCCTGTGTCTTCTAATGTCTTGCGTGAGCAAGCAAAATTTTTACTATCTTAACAAGAGCGGATATTCCCCTTCTAAAGATTCTGTTTATAACAATATTAAAACAAGTGCTGCATTTGAGCATGTTTTAGATCACAATGATCAAATATTAATATCACTAGAACCCAACCAATACCAGCTCAGTTCCGGAGAGGGAAAGATCTCTATTTCAACTGTAAAAGTTGGGCTGGATGGAAATATATCTATTCCATTTGTGGGTAGGGTAAAAGTAAACGGGATGACCATAAGCCAATTAAGCGATACCATATACTCGATGTACAGCAGGGTATATATAAACCCATCTGTGAATGTACAACTGGTTTCATTCAATATTTCTGTACTAGGTGATGTGCGTGTGCCAGGATTAAAACAAGTGGGTGCCTCTACCATTAATATTTTTGAGGCAATAGGCATGGCAAGTGACTTAAATGACGATGCGAGCAGAAAGAATGTGAGAATTTTACGTAAAGATAAAGAAGGGAAAACAGATATGTATGAACTGGATTTAACTTCTATTTCAACACTATCGTCAGAAGCATTTTACCTTAAAAGTAATGATATTGTAATTGTGCAACAGTATAACTATAAACGGTACTTAAGCAAAACACCAACAATTCAGGTATTTGTAGGGGCACTGAATATTATCTTAACTTTCTTAGTTCTTGGTAAACAAAAATAAGATATAATTAATGGCTAGTCAAGAAGAATCGATACTATCAGGCATTGGGCAAAAATATAATTTCAGGCCCATCATATATTTGGCTATCAAATATTGGTACCTGTATGCCATCATTGTTACCTCTTCCATGGTAATTGCTTATTTGGTTAATAAATACACAGTACCTGTATATAAAGTAAGCTGCTCAGTGATGATTAATGACAAGCAAAACTCATCGGCACAATCCATATTGGGTGATAAAAGTGGGAGCATGAATTTTGTTGACTTTAGGTCTTCTATATTTGATGAGATTCAAATATTGACTTCCCGCAAGCTAACCTCAGAAATATTAGACAACCTTGATTTTTCAGTTAGTTATTATGAGATAGGGCATATATCAACCCAGGAAATATATAATAACTGTCCATTTAAAGCACATTTTCTTATTAAAGATAGCACTGCCTACGGAAATGCTTTCTATGTTCAAACTAAAAACGATAAAGAATTCAAATTGGTATTTAATGACCCCAAGTCAGGGGATAATTATTCTGGTATATTCAAATATGGACAGATGATTAAATTCAAATTTGGAGATATTGTGCTAACGGTAAATGATAGTTTAAGAAAATTACTGAATTCTGAAAACAAAGAATACAAATTTTATTTAAACAGCAGGGAAGCCTTAATTAAAGAATTCAATGATGCCATATCCACAAAGAACGACCGTGAAACCAATTTGTTAAATATATTTATATCGTCCTCAAATGTTCAAAAAGGGATAGATTTCCTTAATATGTTGAGCAAGGTGTATATAGAAAAAAACCTGGAAACAAAGAATGAGATTTCAGAAAAATCTATCCAGTTCATCAATAACCAACTCGAAGAAATCTCAAACTCTCTGAACAGTGTAGAAAGTGATTTGGAGAATTTTAAAGAGAACAAAAACTTTGTTGACCTTTCAGGCGAAGCGGGACTAGTAATGTCAAATATCAATGAAATTAACAAACAGCAGCAGGGAATTTTATTGAAATTGAACTCGCTAGAGTTACTTAAAAACTATCTATATCTAAATAAAGATTTATCATTGATGGCACCCACTCTTGAAGATGTGAAGGATCCATCCGTACTGGCTTATGTGGAAGAACTTAGAACTTTACAAAGCTCATTAAAAGAACTCCAAGTAAATGTTACAGATGCTTTCCCCAGCATTAAAATTATAAAAGAAAGGATAACTAATATTAAAAAATCATTAATTGAAAACATTAATAATTCTATAATAACAACCAAAAGTTCCATATCTACGCTGAAGCAACAAATGAATCTATTTGAAGATAAGCTTAGAGACGTGCCCCATACAGAACGCGAACTGCTCCAAATTAAAAGAAGGTTTTCGCTTAGTGAGAATTTATATTTATATATGTTGCAAAAAAGGGCTGAGCTAAGTATTACAAAGGCCGCCAATATTGCCGATAATAAACTGGTTGACGATGCAACAGCTAAAGGAATTATCAAACCTCTGAAATCGCAAAACTATACCATTGCTATGATGATAGGTATATTTCTTCCTTCACTTCTGATATACCTTATCAACATGTTAGATGATAAAATAAGGAACAGGTTCCAGGTAGAAAAAGGTTCTTTGGTGCCCTTAATTGGTATTATTAGCCACAATTTCAAGAAAATAAACCTGGTGGTGAACAATAACCCCAAGTCGCATATTGCTGAGGCTTTTAGAGCTATACGAACAAACCTGCAATATTTTTCAACGGAGTCTGAGAAAAAAGTAATACTTACCAGTTCAACTGTGGGCGGCGAAGGAAAGACCTTCTTTTGCATGAACCTGGCCACCATATTTGCACTGAGTGACAAGAAAGTGGTGTTATTGGGATTTGACCTGCGTAAACCCAAATTGTATTCCGATTTTAAATTGAAAAATGATATAGGCATTACCAACTATTTGATTGGCAAAGCTGAAATAAAAGATATTATCCAGCCCACTCAAATAGAGAACCTATATTTTATTCCTTCGGGGCCTATTCCCCCAAATCCTGCAGAACTTATAGCAAGCGAAAAAATCCCAGTATTGTTTGACACGCTCAAAAAAGAATATGATTATGTGATAGTTGATACCCCTCCACTCGGACTTGTAACTGATGCTATCTTGTTGATGGACTATTCAAACATCAATGTATATGTAATGCGTGAAAACTATTCCAGGCTTAACTTCCTGCAAGCTATTAACGGACTTGTAGAAACACGCAAACTGAAGAATACTTGTATAGTGCTGAACGACTCAAATATTTATTCAAGCAGTTACCGTTATGGATATAGCTATGGTTATGGCTCAGGCTATGGCTATGGCTATGGTTACGGTGGCTATGGAGGCTATGGTAGTTACTCGGGGTATGGTAGCTATGGCGGTCAGTATGGCGGTAGCAATTACGGCTACGGCTATGGCTATGGTTACGGCTATGGGTATTATGATGAAGACGATCAACATAAAGGTAATATAGTAAAGAAATTTATCAAATATCTACAGAAAAAATTGAATATTAAACCAAGACGCGAAGAATAATTAATTATGATGTTTCAAGAACTTTCGGAAAAGAAAAAAAAATTGGCAGTAATAGGGTTGGGCTATGTTGGCTTACCCATTGCACTTGAGTTTGCAAAAAAATTCTCAGTAGTGGGTTTCGATATTAATCCAGCCAGAATCGACATGCTAAAAAACAGGATTGACCCAAGCAAAGAGTTAACCCCTGAAGAATTTGACGGCACAGATATATTATTTAGCCATAACCTGGAAGACCTTCGTGATGTATGTTTTTTTGTGGTGGCTGTTACCACCCCAA
>JAYVCI010000292.1:0-4801 GCA_043750035.1 Chitinophagaceae bacterium | reverse complement strand
CTCGGTTATAGATGGAGTACCACACATACCAATATAACTATTAGCAATACAACCACAACAAATCCAACTGTTTCAGTCCCTGAAAATAATGGTACGGCTGACAGTATATATACCATTAAATTAATTGCTACAGGGAACAATGGTTGTAAAGATACGATAACAAACACATTCACCGTGCATCCCCGCCCCAGGGCTGCTTTCGTGGCAGATAGCACCAATTCGTGCGGGCCAGTTTTGGTGACATTTACCAATCAATCTACTTCAAACACTACGATGATTTATGACTGGAATTTGGGTGATGGAAATTCAGATACAGCTACCAACCCAACCCATACTTATAATTCGAGCAATACCCAAGATACCATATATACTATTACCTTAATTGCGACCTCATCATTTGGCTGTAAAGATACTGTTAGTAATAATATCACCGTTCGACCTGGCCCAACTTCCAAGTTTAGCATATCCGATACTTTATTATGCACCCATGGTGGCACTGCTACTTTAAATATACAGAATCTATCGTTTGGAAATGTAGATACTTTCTATTGGGACTATGGGGATACTACATTTTTAACTACTACCGTTAAAAATAATTTTTCGCATAACTATACCAAAGAAGGTATTTATAAATTAAAACTAACTGCGGTAAACGAATGTCGCAAAACAATTGACAGTGCCACCGTTACTGTGCTTGAGCCACCAAATATCAGCACTACGCAAAGTGATACACTTACCTGCAATCCAATGGTTAAATTCACAGGATATATAACCAATAATTTAGCAGCATCGCATGTTAAATATAAATGGCTCTTTGGTAATGGTGATAGTTCTAATTTGTTAAATCCAGCTTCTGTAAATTATGGTTTAAATAAAACCGGAAAAGACAGTACTTATATAGTTAAGTTTACTGCATGGAACGATTGTGATACAGCTACTATAATAGATTCAGTTAGAATTCGTACTACTCCGTATGCTTTTGTAACACCTTTGAAACAAGTAGGTTGTTCGCCATTTAAAGCGGTTTTTGTGAATACTACTTTAGGTATAGATTCCAACTTAAGTACCGACTATATGGTTTGGGATTTTGGCGATGGCACTCCAATAGATACAGTAAAAAACAAACTCAATCGTACACATACTTATATAGTGGGAAGTACCGATACATTTTATGTAAAACTGTGGGCTTATAACCAATGCGGGGTCGATAGTCAAGTTCATCAACTCATAGTATATCCCAACTCCATTGTTCCGCTTACTTCTATATTGCCAGCCAATGGGCAGGGCTGTAATCCGCTTACCGTTACCTTTACCAACAATACAACAGGTGCCAATGTATTCACCTGGAAATTTGACAGTGTAAACGGTACCAATACCAAAAATGCCCAATGGACTTTTACAAAAGCAGGTACTTATAATGTGGAGATGAATGCCGCCAATGCCTGTAGCGATACTTCTATATTTATAGCTATTCGTGTTACTGATCCACCCATAGTTAGTTTTACTGATTCAGGAAAATATTGTGAGCCTGGAGATATATATTTTAAAAATGCTACTATTAATGCCAACAGTTATAATTGGAATTTTGGAGATGGGGATACTTCTATTGCAACAAACCCTGTTCACCAATATGATATTGGCGGAATATATAAAGTATTACTTACAGCCAGAAATATTGATTCTACTGGGCAAACCTGTGTTGACACGTTTAGTAAATATATAACTATTTTCAAAAAACCTGTCCCACAATTAACCGCATCTGCAACTAACGGATGCGAACCACTGGTAATTAATTTTAGTGCACTGGGTTCTACTTATACCAAAAATTATTTCTGGAATTTTGGAAATGGGAGTACCTCCACCAATACCAATCCACAACAAACCTATACAACTTTAGGTGCCGATACTACTTTTAAAGTTCGCTTAATCACTACCAATGTGAATGGTTGCAGCGATTCTGCATTTACTACTATTACAGTATATGCAAAACCAAAAGCTATAATAAATGCAGTTGATACATTTGCCTGTTTCCCCGGCAGCTTATCATTCACAAATGCATCGAGCAGTAATGCTGCATCAGCAGTTTGGGATTTTGGCGATGGGCAAACATCTACCACTTTTAATTCAGTAAACCATACATGGGCCAAACCGGGTATATATAAACTCAGATTAAAAGTTACAACAGTGAACGGTTGTGTTGACTCAACATTAAAGTTAATAAAAATTGGCGGCAATGATACTTTGAAAATTATAGCTGTTGATACGATATTATGTTTGGGTGTGAAAGGAAGTTATCAAAGCCCCAATGTGAATCCACAAAAAGTAGAATGGGATTTTGGCGACGGTGTAACAGATACGGGTCGCACAGTAAAACATAACTGGTTTACGGCTGGTGTATATACTATGATAATGACTATGACCGGACCCGATGGTTGTATAGATTCTGCTACCCGACAAATTACCGTAAACCAGCTTCCAACAGTAGATTTCAGTGTGAACGATTCCTTGCAATGTGTAAATACCCAGCAATTTAATTTCACCGCCAATGCCAGTGCTGCTGCTGGTTTGAGCACCTTCACTTGGAAATGGGGTGATACAAAACAAAATATTTTTGCTGCAAGCATTACAACTGCAAATCATAGTTATACAAGTTCGGGAACATATACTGTTCGATTAATTGCAACCACCACACAAGGTTGCATAGATTCTGCTGCACATAGTATAACCGTTTGGCCCAAACCAACGATGGGATATAATATAAATGATACCGACCAATGTGTGAACAGTCAGTTCTTTTCTTTTACAAATACTTCCAGTGTGAGCAGTGGTTTCAACGATTATAATTGGATATTTGGTGATGGGCAAAATTCAACTGCTACCAGTCCAACGCATACGTATGCGGACACGGGCGTATATAAAGTAACATTATATGCCACAACTGATAATGGTTGCGTGGACTCATTGACAAAAACAGTATATGTACGTCCCAAACCCACTTTAAATTTCACCTTGAGTGATACCACTATGTGTCTTAATGGCAATACATTTACGTATACCCCTACTGCTACCATTCCTTATGGAACCCTCACACTGTTGTGGGACTTTGGCGATGGCAACACACAGAACACGGGCAGCAATCAATCTGCTATTAAACACAGTTATGCTGCTGCAGGAACATATAATATAAAACTAAAAGTGAACAGTAGTTTTGGTTGTGTTGATTCTGTAATAAAAACTATTATAGTCTGGCCCAAACCGTCACCTATTTTTACCATTAACGACTCAATGCAGTGTGTGAATTTTCAAAATTTCATATATACAAATAATAGTACCATACTAACTGGAAACATGCAGTATGATTGGGACTTTGGCGATGGACAGACCTCTGTGAACAACAGCTCGAAAAATGTATCGCATACGTATTCAAACTATGGAATGTATGATATAAAATTAGTAGCGATTAGTAATTTTGGTTGTAAAGATTCTGTTACAAAAAGTATTATAGTAGCACCCAAACCAACAGTGGATTATAATATATCTTCTCCCGATCAATGTCTCAATATTAACAATTATACTTTTACCGATTTAACTACTATACCCGGCGGAAATTTATTTTATAAATGGGATTTTGGCGATGGCAAAACTTCTACCAATCAATCCCCTTCGCATGTATATAATAGTGCCGGAACTTATAATGTAAAACTGGTGGTGGTATCACAGTTGGGTTGTGAAGATTCTATTACCAAACAAATGATTGTATGGCCCAAACCTACGGTAGCATTTGGTATTAACGATACCGACCAATGCTATACAGGAAATTCATTTATATATACAAACAATTGCACCATACTTAGCGGAACCATGACTTACGATTGGTATTGGGGTGATGGCAATACTGCGATAAATAGTGGCAACGGTCAGCAAACACATAGTTATAATACTGCTGGAATATATATAATAACATTAATTGCAACTTCGGACAAAGGCTGTGTGGATACGCTGAAACGTGCAGTGGTAGTGCGGGCCATGCCTGTTGCATCATTTGCCGTGAACCAAGATTCGCAGTGTGTAAACAACCAAGCTTTTGATTATATAAACCAAAGCACTATTGATGTAGGGGCATTGCAATCCTTCTGGGATTTTGGAAATGGAATCACTTCCACACTCAAAAATCCATCAACTTTCTATAATGCCGCTGGGAATTATACCGTCAAGCTGTGGGTCACTTCCGACTATGGCTGTAAAGATTCCATCAATCATATATTTACAGTAACGCCCAAACCCAAATCTGATTTCTCTCTAAGCGATACTGCTGAATGCGTGCAACTGGTGGTTAAATTTACCGACCAAAGCAGTAGCGATGCGATGGGCTGGTTATGGGATTTTGATGACCCATTAAGTGGTGGTGTAAATAATAGTTCTACCATGCAATCGCCCACACATACTTATATACAACCTGGGAATTATTATCCCAACTTAATCAGCTTTAACAAGTATGGCTGTAGCGACACCTCAAAACACCACGCTGTGGTATATCCCGACCCAACTGCCAATTTCTATATAAACCCCACTGCGGCATGCGATACGCCAATGACTGCAAATTGTATAAACATCAGCCAGAATGCCACTGCATATATCTGGGATTTGGGCAATGGAAAAACTTCTGCTTTGGCAAATCCAACTGCTGTATATATAAATAATGGAACCTATAATGTGATACTCACCGCCATCACCACTGCCGGTTGTATAGATTCTATCACCTTGCCTTATATAGTTGCCAAACAGCCCAAAGCTATATTCA
>JAYVCI010000291.1:0-7040 GCA_043750035.1 Chitinophagaceae bacterium | reverse complement strand
ATATATTTGCAGCTAAAAGCGACAGTAGCAGATTTGATAGTGCCATTTTAGCCTTTAACAAACTAATCGAAATCAAACCTGATTATGCTTTAGGCCACTATTGGCTGGCTCGTGCCAAATGGTATAAGAGCCCCAATTCAAAGTTGGGTGAGGCAAAACCGCATTACGAAAAGTTTTTGGAGATGATAGAATCGGATACCATTAAATATAAAAAAGAAAGCTACAAAAAGGAAATAATAGAAGCAAACCGTTATATAGCTTTGTACCATTTCTACATAGGTAAAAAAGAAGATTCCATTATATTTTTCAAAAATGTTTTGGCTTTAGATCCAAAGGATAAAGAAGCTTTGGATGCCAAAAAAATATTGAAGTTTTAACGCTGAATCGTAAGTTTCTGTTGCGATAATGTATGTTGGTATTCTAATTCAACTATATATAAACCATTCGGCAAATTTTTGGTAGACAGTTGTAAAGGTTTACAGCAGAACCCTTTTCCGTTATCAATGGTTTTTCCATCAATGCTTGTTAATCGCCAGTTATAGTTTAATTCGTTACAATTTTTAGGGCAATAGTCTATAGTGAAATTATTGCTGGCCGGATTTGGGTATAGTACCAAGTTGTTTTCAACTTTAGAAGCTATAATGCCTACACCTGGAGTATAAGTAAACGATAACGGGAACGAAGTAGCAGAACAACCATTGTTATCTGTAATGGTTAGTTTATACTGTCCATCCCTTGGTGCAAAAGCTGTTTTGGAGGTATCGTTAGCCATCGCAGTATCATTAAGCAACCATTTATACTTCGCTGCATTTACTGATGAGGTGAGGTAATTAATGCTTTGTTGGATATTGGGCTTTGTTGGGTTTGGATATACCGTTATATATTTAACAGCCGTGTCATTCCCTCCAAGCCCGGTAGCAATAAAGGTAACTTTTACCGTGCCCGAATTAAAATATTTTACGGTGACTATAGTGTCAGGCGATGTTGAAGGGGAGCCGTCTGGAAAAATCCAATCCACAGAAGTTGCTCCAGTAGTTTTGCTCGTAAATGCAATAGTGCTGCCTTGGCAAATAGTTGAATCGTCAACAGTGAAAATAGCTTTTGGTGGCTGTATGGCCGTTGCGTTCCACATATTGCTTTCCCATAATCCGCGGCCAAAAGTACCTGCCCTGATTTTTTGTGTACTCTTTTGTATTTCCAATTCGGCAATAGGAACCACAGGTAATTTGCGACTAAAATATACCCAATCGCTCATATTGTCATTACGGAAAAATATACCAAGGTCGGTCCCTATATAAAGCCCGTTGGTTGTTTTCCCATCATGTATCACACAGTTTGCAGGCACATTGGGTAGCTTGGTTCCTGATATATTTGTCCAGTTTGTGCCACCGTTAACGGTTTTATACACTTTTTTATCTTGTGTATAGGTACCCATAGTAACATATACTATTTTGGGGTCGGTAGGATTTACAGTAATATAAGTAATTGCTCCATCAGATACTGGAAGTGTACCTGTAATTTTAGTCCAGGTGGTGGTTGCACCGCCATCCGTGGTTTTCCACATATTGCCCCAAGTAGCTGCATATATAGTTTTAGCATCTGAGGGAGCAATGGCCAGGTGGTTCAGATTGCGTGTTGTACTGCCAGTAATGTTTGATGAGATAGCTGTCCAGGTCGAACCACGGTCGGTTGTTTTAAATACATTGTTATATCCCGCATATAATATTTTAGGATCTTTGGGGTCCATAATATAAGGTGTAATCCATTCGCCATTAGGTGAACCGGGTATATTGTTCGATATATTAACATTGTTTGAATTGAATCCATCATTTGAACGCTCTATGTCGCCATATTGTGAACTTGCATACATATAGTTTGCATTGGAATAATCTATAATACATTCCATCCCATCCCCGCCTTTACTATCATCGAAATAGGTGGAAGTTCTTTTCTTGGTACCATTGTCCTGATGGCCACATAATACTATATCAGAGGCTGTTTGCGAAACACTCAGCCTATATATAGATCCAATATTTAAACCGTTGGTAATATCTGTCCAAGCAGTGGTGTTTCGTGTATAATATACACCTCCATCATTGGTTTCAAACAAAACACTTTTAGGGCTTTTAGCAAGTGGATGAAAAGCCATATAATGTTTATCGGCATGCACAGTGGGATACGTGCCGCCACTTCCATACCAAAAATTTCCTACTTTCCAAGTAGTTCCACCATCGGTAGAATACCAGGTAATAATACCACCTAAATACAACTCATTTGCATTTTTCGGATTAATGGCAAAAGCCAAATCATAGGTTCCTTGTCCAGTTTTTAAATCGGCATAATAACTATTGCATAAATAGTTTTGCCCAGTAACACCGCCATCTATATATTGAACCCAATTTGTACCACTGTCAGTTGATTTATATAATCCCAATAAACCACGGCTTGCGTTACATATTAGTGCGTGAACTAAATCATTTGATGCAGGCGTAACTTCCAGATTTATACGTTTGGCTCCAGTTAGATTGCTCACTTGAGACCAGTTTAATCCACCATCTGTACTCCTATAAATTTGAGAATTGCTGCCAGATGCATCATAACTAGCGGCATATATGGTATTGGGGTTATTGGGTTTTAATTCCATATCAATAAAATAAGCACTGGCTTTTTTCGACCAGGTTTTGCCTGAATCGGTAGTGATATAGATACCTGTAGTAGTTGCAGCCCATAAAGTATTATGTTTAGTGGGGTGCATTTTAAGTCTGTTCACCAATGCAAAATCTGTAATATTATACCCAAGCCCAGTTTGTTTCCATGTTGCTCCGCCATCAGTGGTTTTCCATACACCCACGCTTTTTGTATCGCTTACTTTGTAAGGCCCCTGTGCACCCCAGAAACTTCCATAATCGCGGTCGCCAGTTGCTATATATATTACATTGGTATTGGTATAATCAACTACAATATCCGATACGCCAATCTGTGGCAAAAAATCGGAAAGTGCTGTCCAGTTTTTTCCATAATTTGTAGTTTTCCAAATTCCTCCTGAGGGTGTTCCCACCCAAAAAATATTACTGTCAGTAGGGTGAAATGTGATACAATTTACCCTGCCAATTCCGCTGTACCCGCCCGTTGAAGAATTAAAACCGATACTGACCCAATTCCCCGAATCATTATTGCCACGTTCAGTGTTTTGATTTCTTTGCATCTTAGCCCATTCTTCAAATATATGCCCCTGAACCGGCATAGTGCCGTTTTCTCCAACCCTCGCTCTCCAGTAATTGTCCCAGCGTTTATATACACTGTAGCCTTGCCCTTTTTGTATGGGTTTGCCTTCAAAATCTTTTAATGTTTGTTTTTCGACTTCATCAATAGTTACTGTTTGGGCCAGTGAGGAACTATAAATAGCTAGGATGCAAAAAATATATAATACTAGTTTTTTCATTTTTTTATTATTGAAAATTGATAGGTTTTTGTAATACAAATTCTTTAATTAATAAATATTTGGTTTTGCCTTTTATTTTATATCTCACCAAGGCTTTACCTTCGTACTTCAATGGCGGTAAAATTTCTATTTTTGAAGTGTTGTTATCAATGGTATAACCAATATGTACTTCCATCAAATCTTTGCGTTTGGAATTGAAAGCTGCTTCCACCCCTATTTTTTGGTGGTCAACCCATGCGGTATCAAATACGGGGGTGTCTTTTTCAATGTCAGTTAAAAACACATGGTAATCTATGCCTCTGCCAGCATCTGCAATGCCAGCACTCCAGTGGGTTTCGGTGGCATTAAGTACTTCAAAATTTTTTGACTTGGTGCTGATTAGTTTATTGCCACAAGAAAACAGCGACAAAAAGCTCATAGCTACAGTAATTAAGAATAGGGCTTTTTTCATGTATAGAGGGCAAAGATACAACCACAAAGCCTCAGTTCAAAAGCAGTTCAAAAAATTTACCTTTAGCTCACTAAGGCAGCGTATTATCCTGTAATTTTGCAACGCTTAATTTTCCAAATTATATATAATCTTTATACATGCTACCACAAGTAATTGATAACAAAGACACCCGTTCAGGCTTCGGTGCCGGACTATTAGAGGCTGGGCAACTTAACGAAAATATCGTTGCATTATGTGCCGACCTTACCGGTTCACTCAAAATGGATGCTTTCCAAAAAGAGTTCCCCAACCGTTTTATACAGGTGGGGATTGCCGAAGCCAATATGATTGGAATTGCAGCGGGCTTAACCATAGGTGGCAAAATTCCATTTACAGGAACCTTTGCAAACTTTAGCACAGGTCGTGTATATGATCAGATTCGCCAATCGGTGGCATACTCAGGCAAGAATGTAAAAATTTGTGCATCGCATGCTGGCCTTACTTTGGGCGAGGATGGTGCTACACACCAAATTTTGGAAGATATCGGTTTAATGAAAATGTTGCCAGGCATGACGGTGATAAATCCCTGCGATTATAACCAAACAAAAGCTGCAACCATGGCCATTGCCAATTATGAAGGCCCCGTATATTTACGTTTTGGCCGACCCGTGGTTCCCAACTTTTGGCCTGCAGATAAAGCATTTGAAATCGGCAAAGCTTGGAAAATAAAAGACGGAAAAGATGTGAGCATATTTGCCACCGGCCACTTGGTTTGGAAAGCTATAGAAGCAGTTCAAATACTGGCCGAGCAAGGTATCGATGCTGAACTTATAAATATACATACTATTAAACCTTTGGATAACGAAGCCATATTACAATCAGTCGCCAAAACAGGTTGTGTGGTAACTGCTGAGGAGCACCAAAAAAATGGCGGACTGGGCGATAGCATCTGCCAATTATTATCTTTCAATAACCCATCACCAGTAGAGATGGTAGCCGTAAACGACAGCTTCGGCGAAAGCGGAACACCCGAGCAGTTGATGAAAAAATATGGTCTCGAAAAAGAAAACATTATAGAAGCCTGCAAAAAAGTTTTGGGAAGAAAAGGATAAGCGAACTTTATTTCTATCTTTAATGCCTTTCTCAAAAATATAAAACACGAGTGTTTCACCGCAACGATGATTATATCAGTACTAGCAAGGGTTTTGATTTTTTACCGCACTAAACACGTCAAAGGCAAAGTATAAGCCCTGCAACGTGTTTCTTGTTGTTGTGTGTTGTGCAACCCCCTTCTGTGGCAACACATTTTTTTTACGGCTCTTTGTTTTAGTTTTAGTACATTTGCCCTCCATGAATAAAATTAATTAGAATTTCCCAATTCAACAAACACCACAGTTTATTTAACCCTACTATTCGCAAAATATTTTAATGGCAAAGACTAAAAAAGAAACAATAGAAGAGCCTTTAGAAAAGAAACTTTGGAAAGCGGCTGACAAGCTCCGTAAAAATATGGATGCTGCCTAATATAAGCATGTGGTATTGGGGCTAATATTCCTAAAATATATATCTGATGCTTTTGAAGAGTTATATAATAATCTTAGTGAAGGAAAAGGTGATTATGAAGGGGCTGACCCCGAAGATAAAAATGAATATTTAGCCGAAAATTTAAACAAGATTATATATGAACCAGCAGTATAAGAATACTTGTACAATTTTGCAACAACATGCTGCAAAATTGCAAAATCAATTGTGCAACCGATGGCTGCACAATTACAAAACACTATAAAAAACGAAATGGGTAAACTAAAAAAAATAGATACTGACCAGTTACTTTTAAGTGATGTTTCAAATCTGATTGAGCAGAGCAAACAACACGTTGCACAAACCGTAAATTCTACCCTCACGTTTTTATATTGGAAAATTGGCAATAGAATAAATGCAGAAGTGCTGCAAAATAAACGTGCCGAATACGGAAATCAAATTGTCGTGACAGTGTCACGACAATTGGTGGAAAGCTACGGTAACGGCTTTACCGAAAAAAACATGCACCGAATGATGCAGTTTGCCGAGGTTTTCCCCGATGAACAAATTGTCGCGACACTGTCGCGACAATTGAGCTAGTCATATTTTGTGGCATTAATACCATTGAAACAACCCATGCAGCGTGAGTTTTACGCTGAAATGTGCCGCATAGAAAATTGGAGCGTAAGAACACTTCGCAAAAAAATTGATGGGATGCTTTATGAAAGAACGGCCATAAGCAAAAAGCCACAACAACTAATAAAACAAGAGATAAAAGAACTGCGTGATGATGATAAACTAACCCCCGATTTGGTTTTTAGAGACCCCTATTTTCTGGATTTTTTGGGCTTGAAAAATACATTTAGCGAAAAGCATCTTGAAGATGCAGTTTTACGGGAATTGGAAAGTTTTATATTAGAACTTGGGCAGGGTTTCTCATTTGTAGAACGCCAAAAAAGAATGATAATAGATGGCAAAGATTTTAAACTTGATTTACTTTTTTACCACCGCAAATTAAAACGCCTTATTGCTATTGACCTAAAGTTGGGCAAGTTTAAAGCAGGCTATAAATCGCAAATGGAATTGTATTTACGCTGGCTTGAGAAAAACGAAATGCAGGCGGGCGAAGAAATACCCATAGGGCTGATACTGTGTGCCGGAGGGATAAGGAACAAATAGAACTGTTACAATTAGACAAGACGGGTTTAAAAGTAGCCGAATATTTAACCGAACTGCCAAGCAAAAAACTATTACAACAAAAATTGCATCAGGCAATAGAGATTTCAAAAACACATATTGAAAATAACGAACAAATAGATAAAATATGAGTAAATGGAAAGAATATAATCTTAGTGAGGTAGGAAAATTGCAAAGAGGGAAATCTAAGCATAGACCAAGATATGCCTTTCATCTTTATGGCAGACCTTTTCCTTTTATTCAGACAGGGCAAATTAAAGCTGCATCCAAATACATTATATCTTTTGAGCAAACATATTCTAACGAAGGGCTCGCTCAAAGTAAACTATGGCCTAAAGGAAAACTCTGTATTACAATAGCTGCAAACATTGCTGAAATAGCTATTCTAAGTTTTGATGCTTGCTTCCCCGATAGTGTGATTGGTTTTATTCCCGATAAAAATAAGTGTGA
>JAYVCI010000290.1:0-9730 GCA_043750035.1 Chitinophagaceae bacterium | reverse complement strand
AACTCACCTACGGTTATAATTTTCACAAAGAAAATTCACATCAAACATTTAAAGGTTACGATCGCTATGCTGGTTCAAACCAAAGCATAAACCAAAGTAAAGAGAACTATACTATATCTTCGTACCGCGAAACTCAATATAACCTTGTAAGCAACCTTACCGTTAGTTACCGTTTCTAATTTTAAGCTTATGAAAAAACTCATCGTAATCATTCTCACAATTGTATCCTATAATGCAGTTGCACAAACGCAGCTTATTGGAATTAAAGGCGGGGTGAGCCAGACAAATATTTTTAGTTCTGAGCCAACAATTAGGATTTTGGAATCATATCAAAAAAGCAGAACAGGTTTTTCGGGAGGCATTACGTATGAATATTTGATTAATAATAAATTTTCATTAGGAGCAGATTTTATATACAATCAGCGTGGCTATATTTCTGGGGAATTAAATTTTAGTAAGAGTCTGTACACTTACGATTTTTTATCTATCCCGATTAAAGCATACTATAATTATGGAAAAAAAATAATTGGATTTTTTGATTTAGGTTTTATACCTTCTATTCTTATTGATGCAAAATCAACAACAACATATTATTACTCGCGAGAAGATAGATACTCTTATAATGTTACCAAAGATAATAAAATGTTTGACTTTGCTGGAATTGGTGAAATTGGCATCGGATATAAATTAAAAAAGATGTATCTCTACTCTTCTATGTCTATGCAGTGGAGCATTAATACTATAAACGATCATTATTATACATGGGGAAGCCGAGATTATAGACATAATGGGAGGACATTATCATTGGGCGTTAAGTATGCTTTAGACAAAAGTAAATAATCGATTGTAATTAATCAAAATCTCTGTAAATTTGTACTAGTATTATACAACTAATGAATAGACTAGAGTCATATACAACAGACATCGCCAAGCTTTGTGAGACCCACAAAGTTAAAAGCCTCTATGCTTTTGGTTCTGTTTTAACCTCCAATTTTACCAACAATAGCGACATTGACCTTATCGTAGATTTTGCAAATATGGAAGTGGAAGACTATGCCGATAATTATTTCGAATTCAAATTTTCTCTACAAGATATTTTAAAAAGACCAATAGATTTATTGGAAGAAAAAGCAATTAAAAATCCTTATTTCAGACAAACTGTTAATCAACAAAGACAGCTAGTTTATGGACAATGAGATAAAAGCTTGGCTCTATGATATTTTAAATGCTATCATGGAAATTGAAGGATTTATCAATTTAGCCTGCAATTTATTTAGGTACGAACAAACAACAAATTATAAATTAATTAACTGATATATAGATAGATAGATAGATAGATAGATAGATAGATAGATAGATAATTTATATAGCGGTAATAAAAAATGTTGTATTGTTGCAGTATAGATTATAAAAAAATCAGCCAGCGGGTTCTGCCTTTTTTTTAATCTCTAAAAATCAATTTTTAGAACCCAACACAATCTTTAAAAATTAAAATTATGAGTAACAAAGGATGGATCCCAACGGGGTCGACAATTCAGGAAAACCCTAACCAAACATTATTGATTACACCGCTTGCTGGTTGGGTTTATGTTGGCACAATCGAAAATACACAGAATGTTTTCATTGTGGCAGGTGGACAAACAAAAGTATCATGCACCTGCAACACCTCAGGTAGCTGTTTGCCATTTACAGGAACAGGACCCGGTGGTTCTACAAGTGGTTGTCAGGGCGACTGTTCAAACTGCACAATGAAACAGTCTGCGGCATTCACAAGTGAAGTGTTTAGTAGTGGTGGTTATTTGAATTTACAGGCTGCACCAAGAATAATAATGATTGGGGAAGAGTACCCCGCCTCATTTAAAGAAATGAATGATGTACCTGAAGTCGCTGCAAAAATTCAACAATTTAATGACCAAGTTTTCCAAGGTCAACCTGTGCCACCATTAATAAAACAGGGTAATTATTTTGTTGCACCAGTAGGTTATCTTATTGCAATGGTTGATATTTGTGGTCGAGCAACGCCTCTTGTAATCCCTGAAACAGCAATGCCTAATGGTGGAGCAGGCGGAGCAGCAGCTTCTTGTTCTTGCACTAACGGAACCTGTACTTTGACAGAAAGGAGTGTTCCATTTGTCGGTTCAGTTAAATATTGTGAAGGTAATTGCTCAGGTACTTGCACACTTTCAACAAGTGTTGCAGTTGGTACAGGAGCCACCTATTCAACAACAGGCTATGACTATTAATTATAAGGATTTATGAACTTACTAAAAATGTTTTTACCTTGTTTTTTTGCTGTTTCTATACTTGCGAGTTGCAATAACAATAACACAAACCCAATACTTGGAGAATGGCTAATATCATCAGTGAACCCTAGTGCTCCTGCTGATTCATTTTCATCTGCAAACCTTGCCAGTGCATTGTTTTTGAATATATTATCACAGAATACAAAAATCACTTTTCAAGAGGATAATAAGTATTTAGTGAATGCTGCACCAAAAGGAAATTATTCACTAAACAATGATAGACTAATATTACTTTCAAAGACTGACACAACAGATATCTTGATTTTTCATGTGCTTAATGAAAACCTAACAATCAAGACTCTAGATGGTAAAGTGACTATCGAACTCTTAAAACAGGAGAAAGATTAACTGCACATAAGATTCTGCCTGTGGTTGGTGTTGTCACCAACCACAACATAGCACCCTGCTATATATAGGCTGAAGATATGTTTTCCCTACAGGGCTTTTTTTGGTTATGGGTTTCTTTTGCTACCAATATTGCGTCCCCAATGGGCAATGCTCTGAAGTTAAGGATTTGTGCTCCAATTTAGAGCCTGAATTATGTGGCTAAAGCCAAGTCGTCTGTTGTTTCTATCCCCGCCCTGAAGGGCATGGTAATAGATTTTCCTTAACTTAACAGCATTGCCCATTGGGGACTTAAAAACTCCAAAGCTATGCTATGCTCTGTAGGAGCTAAATATTGGTAGCAAATTATTGTCATATATATATGTTCCAAATCCCTTTAGGGATGATATATCAAATCCTTTAGCGGTGGGGAGTTTGCAGTCCCGATATCCCCCGAAAAGTACCATCCTTCTTAATTAACGCTTTGCCATTTTTCCTTCTCCAGATGGAGAAGTTGGTCGCAGACCGGATGAGATGAGAAGGACAGGAGAGGTCACACCAAATCCTTCAACACATCCACCACCCCCGGTGTACGATGACATATAAATCCCTCAGCATACGCAGCACCAATCGGTCGCCCAAAATCGGAGAACCTTGCTTTTAGGAAAGTAAGAAACTCAAGAGTTGATATTGATGTTTGTGGTTCATCAGAACCTGGATTATGAAACTGACTGCTATAACACATCAATGCCTCAAATTTCTGATCTATCTCAGCAGTGATATCCACTAAAAAATCGGGTTCTAAACGCACATCTTGTATATAATGATATGCTGCTTTGGGTCGCCATGCCGCATGCTCGGTTACTATCTTGGGCAAGCCGCTATAGAAATATGCTTCTGCCTGCAACTGCCCTGCACGGCCATGGTCGGGGTGGCGATCGGTGGGGGCATTCATAAAAATCACTTCGGGTCGGTATTTGCGAATTACTTCTATCACTTTCAGGCGTGAGGCATGGTTATTTTCAAAAACACCATCGCCCAAGTCTAAATTTTCACGCACACTCAAGCCCAATACTTTTGAGGAGGCTTCCGCTTCCTTGTCCCGGATATCTGCACTGCCACGTGTTCCTAGGTCTCCACGGGTCAAATCGATAATGCCAGCTTTATAACCCATCTTTATATGTTTGAGCAAAGTGCCTGAGCAGGCAATCTCCACATCATCGGGATGTGCGGAAAAAAACAGGAGGTCGAGTTTGATAGGTTGCATTTATAATGGTTAATTATTAATGGTTGATTGTTAATGGTTAATGCATTTGATGAATATTTCTAACTTACCACTTATTCCTTATCCCCTACTCCTTATCCCTTATCCCTTACTCCTTATCCCTTGTTCCTTACTCCTTATCCCTAATTAAAGCATTCGCAAATATAATATCTTCTGGCGTAGTTATTTTGATATTGCTATATTCTCCTTCTACACTTTTCAATCTATAACCAGATTTTGAAAATACTGAACTGTCATCAGTAAATTCGTTTCCCATTGGGTCGAGTATTTTGCAAAATTCGTATGCATCCTTTAAATATTTTGCAGGAAAAACTTGGGGCGTTTGCACATTTCTCAAATTTTCTCGGTCAACCATTTGCAAATTATTTGCGGTAACGATACTCTCTTTTAATTTAGTGGTTGGAACAATTCCAGTATCAAAATTGGCCTCAGAAAAACATTTTTGTATCAATGTCGCACTCACCAAAGGCCGCACCCCATCATGCACTGCAACCATTATATCATCCTCATTGGGTATTATTTTCAATCCGTTATCCACACTCTGAAATCGGGTTTGTCCGCCTGCAACAATCTGCACCGAAAATACCATTTGCTCACTTTCACAGAGTTGGTTCCAGGTATCAATCTCATTTTTGGGCAATACCAAAATCAAATTAATATCGGGGATTGCTTTTTGAAAAACGGAGAGCGTATGAAATAAAATAGGCTTGCCGTTTATAGGCATAAACTGTTTGGGCAGTTCGCTACCCATCCTTTGGCCACTGCCACCCGCAACGATTATTGCAAACCGTTTCACCGTAATTTAGATGATGAGCATGGCATCGCCATAAGCGAGGAACCTGTACTCTTCTTTCATGGCTTCGTTATAGCACTCAAACGTGAAATCATATCCCAACAATGCTGAAGTAAGCATCAATAAGGTAGATTCAGGATGGTGAAAATTGGTAAGCATGCTCGTACAAATTTTGAAAGGGTATGGGGGATAAATAAACTTATCAGTCCAGCCATCAAAAGGATTTAGCGTTTTGGTTGATGAAACAGATGTTTCTAAGCCACGCAAAGTAGTAGCACCAATGGCACAAATTTTCTTTTTATTGGCACGGGCACCGTTCACTATATCGCAACATGTTTGGTCAATGTGCAAACTTTCAGAATCCATTTTATGCTTGGTCAAATCTTCTACCTCAACAGCTTTAAATGAACCCAGACTGGCATGTAACGTAAGTTCAGCAGTTTGAATACCTTTAATTTCCATACGCATCAAGGTCTGGCGGCTAAAGTGGAGTCCGGCACTGGGGGCCGCTACTGCACCTGTGTGTTTTGCAAAAATGGTTTGAAAACGTTCGGAATCAAGCTCTTCAACGGGACGGTTTATATATTTGGGAACCGGTGGTTCGCCTAGTTGTTGTATCGTTTTCCAAAGTTGTTCATCGTTACCATCAAACAAAAAACGGATGGTACGTCCACGTGAAGTAGTATTGTCAACCACCTCGGCCACTAACAAATCGTCATCGCCAAAATACAATTTATTTCCTACTCTTATTTTACGGGCAGGGTCAACCAACACATCCCAGAGACGCATTTCCTTGTTAAGCTCACGAAGCAAAAACACTTCAATCTTAGCACCTGTTTTTTCTTTGCTGCCATACATGCGGGCATTGAACACCTTGGTATTGTTGAACACCATTACATCGCCTTCTTTAAAGTAGCCAAGGATGTCTTTGAACATTTTGTGTTTGAAGGTTTTTTTGGTTCTATCAACTACCATCATGCGGGCATCGTCTCTGTTAGGAGTTGGGTAGCTTGCGATAAGTTTTTCGGGAAGGTTAAATCGGTATGCGGCTAATTTCATTATATATAATTTAATTGGATATTAACGTCTTGCTAATCAATAAGCAAAACTTGGCCTAATTTTGCCGCAAAAGTAAGGTAAAATACACCTCGTAGCAAATATATTTTGACATCAGAGAATCCCGATTGCCAGTTCATTCCTGTATATCTGCCCCCAGTGCAGTTCTTCGCAGCAATGGCCATCTGCGAAAATATCAATTGGGTGGTGGATGGATTATATATCAAGCAGACCATTCGCAACCGCTGCACTATATTGGATGCAAATGGACCATTGGATTTGGTGGTACCCGTGCAAAAAGCAAATAGCAAACAATTATATAAAGAGGTGAAAATAAGTTACCAAGATAATTGGCCAAGGCAACATTTAAGAGCTATTGCATCAGCTTATGGAGGCAGTCCGTTTTATTACTATTACAAAGATAAATTTGAAAATATATTATTGAAAGAATATAAATATCTTATAGATTTGAACCTTGCTTTTACCGATATGCTTTTCAATATATATAAACTAAATCCCATACAAAATATAAATGCGAAGCATCCAAGTCCCCCTTCGGGGGATATAGGGGGTCAGATAAACCCAGCTTTACAAAAACAAGAGGAACGTAACCAACTTATACAATTAGCTTCAACACAACAAAACTATATGCAAGTATTTTCCACAAAATTTGGCTTTGTTTCTGGGTTAAGTATTATAGACATGTTATTTAACACCGATTTAAAACCTTATAATAAAAAGTCTTGATTAAAATACTCCTTATACGTTTCAGTTCCATTGGCGATTTGGTGCTAACCACTGCTGCCATTAGATGTTTAAAAGAGCAAATGCCGGGTTGTGAGATTCATTTGTTGGTGAAACCCCAATATAAAGAGGTGCTTGCTGCCAATCCACATATTGGTTTTATACACCAATATGGCGAAAATTTTGAAGGCACACTCATAGAGCTCAGAGCCCAGCAATTTGATTATATCATAGATTTTCAAAATAATTTCCGCAGCAATCGAGTAATTAAAAAATTAGGCAAGCCTAGCTATAAGGTTCATAAACACAATATACAAAAGTGGATGATTGTAAACTTCAAAATGCGGAAAATGCAAATTCCACATTTTGCCTTGCGTTGTATACAAACTTTAAAACCTTTGGGAATAGTAGATGATGGAAAAGGATTGGATTATGTGTATAATACACCTACCCTGCCACCAAATATGTTACCCGGTACGGCCTATTGTTGTATTGTAATGGGAGGAACACATTTTACCAAACGATTGCCCAATTCAAAACTGGTTGAACTGATTGAGAAAATTGATTTGCCTGTGGTACTTCTTGGTGGTAAAAAAGAAACAGATGATGCCAAATGGGTGGAGCAGAAGTTATATAAAAGTATATATAATAGTGTTGGGATGCTCACGTTAAATCAATCTGCTTTTTTAATTGACAAGTCTGCTGTGGTAATCAGTAATGATACAGGGTTAATGCACATAGCTGCAGCACTCAGAAAACCTATTGTTTCTATATGGGGAAATACCACACCACAAATGGGAATGACCCCTTATTATGGACAAGAAAATAAACCCCAACTATACAGTGAAGTTCAAGGATTATCATGCAGACCTTGCTCAAAACTTGGAAGAGATACCTGCCCTAAGAAGCATTTTAAATGTATGATATACCATGATCTGGATAAGATCTCGCAATTTGTAAAATCGAATTCTTGATTTACGATTTACCATTGTAATGCTGAGCGGAGTCGAAGCATACGATTTACGATGTTTGCTATACTGAGCGGTTCCGATAGCTATCGGAACGAAGCATGCTGACGCCTGATTAAATGTTTCGTCCCTAAAGGGACTTGAAAACACTATCATATTCTGGTTCTACCAATGTTACGTCCCTATGGGACTATAATACTTTGATCAAAAGTCCCATAGGGACGTAACATTGGTATATAACGCTATGCCTACCTTTGCCTAAGTCCCTTTAGGGACGAAACATTGGTACAGAACACTGTCTCGTCCTGAAAAAAGTTTACACATAAAAGTGTAAACAATGAATCAAAAACCATTAAGAACAGAACAAGAGAAAGAAGCTATCATTGCTGAGTATTTAACAGGATCGCTTAGTTATCGTGCATTAGGAATCAAGCATCGAATTAATTTTCGACGCATACATTTGTGGGTATCAAAATTCCAGGGCAAACAATTGAGAAAACCAAAACCGAAATTACCAATTACTGAGCGAGAAGCACCACTTCCTGCTGATGTAGCACAATTGCAGGAAGAGCTCCGCAAAGCAAGACTATATAATGAACTGCTGAACGCAATGATTGATATTGCAGAGGAGCAGCTTAAAATTGATATCAGAAAAAAGTCTGGCACCAAGCGGTAGAAACAGTTGAGCAAAGGAAGCCGCGTTGTGTAAACGACCTTTGTTTGCTGCTTGGATATAGTAGGCAGAGCTACTATCAGGGCATAAAATATATTCATCGAAAAGCTTATAAAGCTGATTTGATAGTTGAAGAAGTATTACATCACCGTAAACTTCAAAAACGTATGGGCACAAGAAAATTGTTGGAAGAAATGAGTGATTTTCTGAAGCTGCACCAGTTTCAAATAGGCAGGGATTCTATGTTTGATTTATTGGCAGAACGCGGCATGCTGGTTAATAAAAAGAAACGGAAAGGTTCTGTTACAACTATTTCAAAACACCGGTTTAAACGATATCCCAATATTATCCGAGACTTTATCCCTATAGCACCAAACCAGCTTTGGGTATGTGATATAACATATATACATTTGAGAGAGGGTTTTGCTTATTTAAGTCTGGTCACGGATGCATATAGTAGAAAAATAGTTGGGTTTTATCTCAGCAAAGACTTGTCAGCAAAAGGGCCATTGAGTGCTTTGAAAATGGCCCTGGCAAGCAACCCAAACAGAACAGGATTGGTCCATCACAGTGACCGTGGCGTGCAGTACTGCTGCGATGCGTATGTAAAACTTTTGCAAGATGAAAGTATAATAATCAGCATGACCGAAAAAGGAGACCCTTTGGAAAATGCTATTGCAGAACGTGTAAACGGAATACTAAAACAAGAACTACTGGAAGAAGTATTTGCTAGTTATATAATAGCTCAAAAAGATATCGCAATAGCTTGCAGCACGTACAACCATCTTAGGCCGCATGGCAGTATTGATAATTTAAAACCTGCCGCAGCTCACCAAAAATCAGGAGCTATCAATAAGCGATGGAAGAATTACTATCAAATTAATAAACAAAGAAGGGAGGCACAAATGATGGTCTAGGTTTTTAAGGCATTGGGTGTTCCAAAGTATATAAAAAAAGCCAAGCTATATACTTGGCTTCATACTTCATCACACACTGGTTTATTCCTGGTAGGTTGCACCTCTGCAGAGCCTACTTCCGCTTTCGACAGTGATGCAAAAATAAATAATGTAAACGATATTCAGGATTTAATTAAAAGCTGTAAACTTGCAGTTGGATTATTTAACAAAAGTGTAAACTTTTTTCAGGACGAGACACACAGAGCCATCCTAGTCTAAGTCCTTTAGGGCTGAAACATCGCAATCTAAAATATTGCACAAAATCTACTCGATAGCCACTGCACGTAAATCTAATCCCGATACCTATCGAGACGTAAATTTTTTCGCATTCCTCCTAGTTTCGCCCTTTGCAAGGGAGATTTCTCCGCAATAATATTGAATACATCTTCCGTTATTTCAAGCCATTCTTTCTTGTCCATATTCAATATATTTTCATTGGGCTCGAATCTGGGTTCATTGTTGGGTTTTGAAAATTTGTTCCAGGGGCAAACGTCCTGACATATATCACATCCAAAAGCCCAGCCTTCCATTTTATGATGATACTCTTTTGGAATTTCATCTTTCAGTTCTATGGTAAAGTATGATATACATTTAGAACCATCAACTATTTGCGGCGAAAGAATCGCAT
>JAYVCI010000289.1:0-2962 GCA_043750035.1 Chitinophagaceae bacterium | reverse complement strand
CATTAAAAAAGCTGCCGAACTTGCCAAAATAAAAGACTACCGCATAAAAGTACTTCCCCAAATGAAAAACCCAGTGGAGAAATTTTTCAAAAATGGAGCATCAGAAGTGAGGCAGGATTTAATAGAAACGGAGCTGGGTGAATATGCCACAATATACCGCACCCTCAAAGCCATGAAAACTTGGAAAGGGGTACAGGCAAGGATGATGTTTGATGTGCAGATAAGGTAATACCTGTTTTTTATAAACCTGTGACCCTTAAAGGGTCAATCCAATATAGCAGAATCGTTAAAATAGAAATGATTAGCAGCCGCATGGGCACCCGATTCCCGAATCCTACGTGAGGTCTTCCAACACTCCTAGCCCATCCAAATGGCTGCGGTCGTTTGTTTTAAGGAGGTGGAATTTCTCATAATCATATTCAAATAAATAGAGACCCGTATTGCTGTGGTCATGATCGTCCATGTGTTCGAGACCCATGTTTTGGATAAGGCAAAGAAAAGATTTGAGTGCCCTACCGTGCATACAAATCAATATTGTTTTTTCTTGGGTTTGCGAAAGTATATATTCAATGGCAGGTTGTTGGCGGGCTGCAAGTTCCAGCGGACTTTCGCCACCGGTAATTTTAATGTGTAGATGTCCTTCACGCCATTCTTTTACACGTTTCCAATATTCGTTGTCGAACTCTTTGTTGTGTTCCAATCCCTCGTGTATTCCCCAGCTTATTTCATTGAGCCCGGCCAGTTCTTCTGTGGGCACACCTTTATCAATAAAATGTTGCACCGTTTGGCGGGTACGTTTTAATTTGGATATATATATTTTATCGAAAGGGACATTTTTATATTTTTTGAAAAATGAATGAGCCTGAGCACGTCCAGTATCATTCAAATCGCTATCCACACCGCTGCCTTGCACGATATTCTTTTTATTGAAATCCGTTTCTCCGTGGCGTATGATATATACTTTTTTTCTGTCCATTCAAAAATCCCTAGCTATTAAATATATAAATAAAAAAGGCCGTCGTTTGTATGGACAGCCTGATATATAATGTCGTTGTGTATTAACCTCTCTTTTCTTTGATACGGGCTTTTTTGCCTGTAAGTCCGCGTTGATAGAAGATACGGGCACGTCTTACTTTACCACGGCTCATCACTTCTATTTTTTCGATATTGGTACTGTGTATTGGAAAAATACGCTCAACACCCACACCATTAGAAATTTTACGCACTGTAAAAGTTTCGTTAAGACCACTGTTGCGGCGTTGGATAACTACACCTTGGTATAACTGGATACGCTCTTTGGTACCTTCTTTAATTTTGTATGATACTGCTACAGTATCGCCAGCCTTGAATGATGGAAGATCGGCTTTTAAAAATTCTTGCTCTACGATTTTAATTAAATTGCTCATGATTAGCTTAAAATTTGGGAGTGCAAAAATAGGGCTTTAACCTTTATAAAAAAATGTTTTTTTGATTATTCCTCTTCCACAGCCTCTACTTTGAAAACCAGCTTATTGCTTGCCAAAAAATTGATGCCCGAACTAACCACTGTTGCAAAGATGGGTGCGATAAACAACCTGTTTTTGTGCAGGTATGGAGGTAAATAATCTGCTATATCCACAAAATAATATACAAGCCCAATATTGATAAAGAAGCCAATGGCATATACCAAAGCAAACTTCCTGAAATACTTTTTCTCTTTATTGGTTTGGTGCCTGAAGGTCCAGTTTTTATTAACCGCATAGCTCACAAATAACCCAACAATGCTTCCTATTACTTGATATATGAGGTAATATTTTTTTACATCGTGATACATCATCAAGTGCAGTTCGCACAATACGGCATAGGTAATATAACCCGCCACAAACGAGGCTGCACCCACTATTCCAAACTTAATGAGTTTACGGATGAGTTTATTTTGGAGGATGATACGAATCATAAAGGGCGGCAAAAATAAGTATAAAGTAGCAAAGAGGAATAAGGGGTAAGGAATAAGGAGCTGACGCCGCAAGGCCCTTACCCCTTATTCCTTACTCCTGTTTACTTTTATACTTGCTACTTTATACTTAATTTTGTCGCCTTGCAAAAAGATAAAACCATACATGTCGATTTATTTGTGCCTTGTACTATAGATCAGTTTTGGCCTGAGACGGGCTTTAATATGAAACGACTTTTGGAACTTGCCGGCTGTGTGGTACATTATAATACCGAACAAACTTGTTGCGGACAGCCCGCATTTAATGCCGGTTTTTGGGATGATGCTAAGGAAGTTGGCGAAAAATTAATCGGCGAACAGATTGCAGGACATTATATGGTAGCCGCTTCATCGGGCTGTGTGTCTATGGTTCGCCACTCTTATAATACTTTGTTCGAGAATACATCGGTACACAATCCCAGTAAAAATTTGCAGAAAATATTTTTCGACTTTGCTGAGTTTTGGGTGGATGTGTTGGGCAACCCTGCTATAGAAGCTACCTTTAATGCACGTGTGGCTTTGCTCGATAATTGTAAAGGTATGCGTGACTGTAAAATATTTGATCAGCCCCGTAAATTGCTTGGCCAAGTAGAGGGATTAGAATTAGTTGAAATGAAAGACTATGATACTTGTTGTGGTTTCGGTGGAATATTTTCTGTAAAATTTGAACCACTCTCAGTTGCCCTTGCCGAAGAAAAATTAAAACATGTAATGGATACCGGTGCCGAGTTTTTGGTTTGTACCGATGGCGGCTGCCTCATGCATCTAGATTCTTATATCAAGAAAAATAATTTGCATGTGAAGGCGATTCATATAGTTGATCTTCTCGTGAAGGGATTGAAGTAGGAATAAGGGGTAAGGAGGTGAGTATTAGAATGAAACAATTATAAATTATCACTACTAACCGACTAAATTTTTAGATAAAAAGAGGGGCTGCAAATATGCAGTCCCCTTTTTTCATAAATTGCGAGTTACGCAACTTTCAGTTTA
>JAYVCI010000288.1:0-15564 GCA_043750035.1 Chitinophagaceae bacterium | reverse complement strand
CCCAAAATCCACTTCAAGCAAGTACAATACCATGTACACCATTATGAAACTGGAACGCTCAGGGTGTCGCTCCAGTTTGCTGTAAGCCTGTTGGCTTATTTCAAGCAACTGAGCTATATAATTTTGGCTATAGTCTTTGCACTGCCTTGCATGGCGAATGGTGCTTGAGAGTGATTCCATAATACAAAGTTTGGTATGTTAGTTTGCAAATGTATGTTAAATTAATTTGCATCCGCAAATTAATTTTTAGCCATTTAAAATGTATAGATACCAAAATACTGTTTTAGGTTGTTATTTACTACAAGGCAAAGAATTTATGGCCGGTTCTTATTTATATACTCTTATTAGTAATGACCGTGAAATTGACACAAAGAAAATGATTATTGTTGGTGAGTAAAAGCTAAAAAAAATACATAAAAAAATCCCGAAATAGTTTAATCTGTTTCGGGATTTTTTTATGTTTGTGTACATTAATGCTAAATTGCTACTCGTTTGTTCCACCCCATCGGGGTCGCAGCTTTATAACACACCATATCTATAAACCTACGACCCCGATGGGGTCGAACATTGCAACTACTTTGGGAATATTATAACACCAACTTCACCGACCTACAACAATCGCCCGATTGTATATTTAATATATAGAAACCTTTATATACATTTCTATCTAATATTATCTGATTGTTTTGGGTGGAGTTATTATATATAAGTTTACCTGCCAAATCAACTAATGCATAGTTTGTGGTTTCTTTATTTTCTATATTTATCACAATAACATCTTGCAGATATTGAACAACAATGGGCATTGAATTATCAATTTCAACAATACTATTATTGGTTGATTTCACCTCAAATGTTGCAGTATAGTTTAGGGCATTATTATAATAGTATTTATAACTATAAAGTCCAGATGCAATTGGTTTGTATATATAGGTAAAAAAGTAGTAGTACCAGTAGTCTTGGGTATTGTGCCCAATAGAATAACTATAATATAATTTGCCCAATGGGTCATACCAATCTATGCGGCTGCTATCGGCGGGGTGGACACCTTTTTGCAAAGCCCAGAAGCATACAAATGAATCGTTGGTATAATATATAGTTTTATTGGTGGGGCGTTCTCTTAATATATCAATTGAGGGAACAGAATTTATCAATCCGGTTTCTATAATACCATGTGCGGTATCATAAGGAGGTTGCGATTTCCATAGGGCACCTAGCGATTGGCAGGTTCCAGTGAATGGGTCAATGAGTGAAGTACTATCATACCATACTTCAAAATGCACATGCGGATCGGTGGAGTTACCTGAACTGCCTACCAGTGCAATTGCTTGGCCTGCAGTTACCATATCTCCAACTTTTACTTTAAGTGATTTTGTTTTTAAATGCCCATAATAACCAAAATATTTTCCCGGGTGTTTTATACATATATAGTTTCCAAAACCCAAACTATTGCCTGTTTTATTTCTATCATAAAAAGTATCCATCACGGCTACCACCGTTCCAACTTCTGTAGCCAACACATTTACACCACTATCCATTTGTCTGAAACTTCGCAGCACAAAATCTGTCCCTATATGTCCATCATAACTTTTGCTGCCGCAGTTAAAATCTTTGTACCGCCCCGCAGAAATATTTTGGTCCACATGGTTTACGATATAAAAATCTTTTCCCAGTGTTCCCTGTATGGGCAAGGTGAAGCTTGGTAATTGTCCAAAAATATGGGCAAGCTGGAATAATAGTGTGAAAAATAGTATGGTGGTTTTTAATTTCATATCCTATAAATTTGTAAGTGCAAATTAATGCCATAATATTTATCCAAATGAAGAAAATATTTTCCATAATTTTATCGCTATCTATTTCATTGGGATTATATGCCCAAACACCCAACTGGGCTGAAAATATAGCACCTATTTTATATAATAACTGTACAAGTTGCCACCATAGCGGCGGCCTTGCCCCGTTTAGCTTGATGGACTATCAGGATGCGGTAAACAATGCAGGTTCTATGAAGAATGATGTCACTATCCGCAAAATGCCACCCTGGCCTCCCGACCATAATTTTAAAGAGCTTTCACACCAGCGTGTGCTGAGCGATGCCAATATTAAAACCATACAAGAATGGGTAACTAATGGCACGCCGCAAGGAGATTTGGCAAAAGCACCCACAAAACCTATTTATAATGGTAACAGTGTGATAACCAATCCCGATTTAACCATCAGTATTCCATCATACACTATACAGGCAAGCACCGATGAGTATCGTTGTTTCCCAATAAAAAGCAATTTGAGTACAGATATGTATATTACTGAGATGGAGGTATTGCCGGGCAATACCAAAGTGGTACACCATGTATTGGTATTCCGCGATTTGTCAAATACCCCTTTCACTTTGGATGCTGCTGATACTGCTGCGGGTTATTTGAATTTTGGCGGAACAGGTTCAAACTCTAGTGAGTTAATTGGTGCTTGGGTTCCCGGACAAGGATTAATTTCCTATCCAAAAGGTTTGGGGATTAAAATTCCCGCTGGAAGTAATATTATATTGCAAATACATTATCCTGGTGGAAATGTGGGGCAGCAAGATCAAACCAAAGTCAACTTTAAATTTACTACAGGAACTATTAGAGATTTGACAATATCGCCATTATTAAATCACAGTATCAGTTTAATAAATGGCCCATTATATATATCTGCAAATACTACCAAATCATTTAAAGCAAAATATATAATAGGGGCCGATGCTTCTGTATTAGGCGTGGGGCCGCACATGCACTTAATTGGCAAAAAAATTAAGGTGTATGGTATTTTGCCCGTAACAAAAGATACACTCAAATTAATTAAAATTGACAATTGGGATTTTCATTGGCAGGGATTTTATGGGTTTAAAAAAGTATTAAAAATACCCAAAGGCACTACTTTATATGCCGATAGTTATTATGATAATACCACCAATAATAGTAACAACCCAAATAGTCCGCCCAAAGATGTATCCTTAGGTGAGGCTACCACTGACGAGATGATGCTGGTATATTTTACCTTTATGGGTTATCAAAAAGGCGATGAAAATATTGTAATAGATAGCACTGCTTCTGCTACCGGAGTTGATGGTTATTTATTAGAAAGTGGAGGAGATAAAATTAATATATATCCAAATCCTGCAAACAATTATATACAAATAAATACCAAAGACATCCCAACGGGGAATTATCAACTACAAGTATATGATATTACGGGCAAATGTGTGATAGACGAAAAACGCAGCATTAACAATAACAATACTTTTACATTGAATACTGAAGCACTTATAAATGGTAATTATATGTTAAAACTCAGCAGTGACAAGCAAGTGTTTTTACAGAAGTTTGGAGTGGGGAAATAAGGGCTTTGCTAAAGAAATTGCATTGGTATTAAGACAATTTAATATTTCGTCCCTACGGGACTTAGGGGACTAAAACAATAATATTTCTACCAATATTTCGTTCCTACGGAACTATATAAAAGTCCCATCGGGACAATTCGCCGCGGCGAATCGGTAAAAAAAAAGTTAGAACAACAGGAAGTCCCATAGGGACGTAATATTATAACATATTCAAATAATTCTAACAATTAAAGTGAGAATATATCATTATGAATAAATATATAAAATACCTATTTATAGTATTATTTGTTACTATATCATTTGTCTCAAATGCCCAAACTCCGATAACAATAATTGAAAAAAAATTACTCGATTCAGTAGCTTTAAAAATATCCTATAAAACTTGTGTACTGATGGAGACTGATAGTTTTATTTTGTTTACGCCCAGCAAATATTTTATTGAACCATTTGCCTTATGGATAAAAAACCATCCAGAATTAATAGATGACAAAATATTATATACAGCACTTACAACCGATACAGAAAAACGATTGATAAAAGCAAACAGAATTGCTGCTGAATATAATTTGTCAAAAAGAATGCTACCTCAGATTGCCGAATGTTTAAGAATTGGCCGATGTATTATATATAACAAAACTACCCAACAACTTGAAAAGAAAATTACCATAGAAGGGTATATAGTTAATAACCTTGGTGAAGAACGGTATATAGTTAATGGCTCGCTTTTGTTTAAGGTGAGCGATTGATGTTTAGTATTGTTCCGAGAGTTTATGAAGTTTTTTTATTAAATCCCTTTTAATGGACGTTTATCTTTCTCTGTAGTATTTGATATGTTCCTTCCCAGGATAATATTGAAAATACTCCATAGCTAAATAAAAGCGTGTAAAATCCATAAAAATCAAAACTTAGTTTAATTTCAGACAATGCAACAAGCCATGTAAAACCAATACTTGTAATTGTTATTAAAATTCCACTTATACTGTTGATTAAGATAGATGATTTAAAGAAGTAAAAAGAGTAAAATATATTTAAACTTAAAAAAGCTACTGCAATACCAATTCCAATACCTTGTTCTCGACTACCAGTTATTGCTATTGATAAAAATGTAAATAATAAAGGCACAACAATTGAAAGTCCCATATGTATTAAGTATTTCTTTAATCTTGCACGTAATGTCATTTTATTCATAACTGTCGACTATGCGATTTTAAATGTACGCTAACAAGTAGCTAGTATCAAGACTTCGCTACCGGCGTCAGCAACTGACTACTCTCGTTCTAAAACGAGACTGACCACTGTTTACTAAAATTATATATCATATCCCAAATTAGGTCCCAACCACTTTTCTATAATAGGTAGTTCCATATTTTTGCGTTTTGCATAATCCACTATTTGATCTTTATATACTTTTCCCAGTCCAAAATATTTGCTATCGGGATTACCGAAATAAAAACCAGAAACTGAACTGGCAGGGAACATGGCGAAACTTTCGGTGAGTTCGATTCCTGTATTTTTTTCTGCTTGTAATAAATCAAACAATATACGTTTTTCGGTATGGTCGGGGCAAGCGGGATAGCCTGGGGCTGGGCGAATACCATCATATCCTTCACTAATAATTTCTTCGCTGGTCAAAGTTTCTCCGGCAGCATAACCCCACAAATCTGTGCGAACAATTTCATGCATTTTTTCTGCAAATGCTTCGGCCAATCTATCAGCCAAAGCTTTTACCATAATACTATTATAATCATCGTGATCAGCATCATATTTATGTACCAATGCGTCAGTTCCAATTCCGGCAGTAACTGCAAAACCTCCTATATAATCTGTTTTGTTAGTTGATGCTGGGGCCACAAAATCTGCCAATGAAATATTGGGAACTCCCCCACCCTTCTGCCCTTGCTGGCGTAGGAAGTGGAAGGTTGGGCCATTTGCAAGTATTATATCATCGCCATCGGCATTTGCTTCAAATAATCCTGCTACACCTTTTGCTTTTAATAATTTATTTTTGATGATATCATCTAATAATATATTTGCATCTTCAAATAGTTTTCTGGCTTCTACACCTACATATTCATCATCAAATATTTTGGGATATTTACCTCTCAATTCCCACGTGCTAAAAAATGGTGTCCAATCAATACGCTCACGCAATAAATTCAAATCAAAATCATCATATACTGTTAGTCCCAATTTTTTTGGTTTTACAGGATTATAACTATTCCAATTTATCATAAATTTATTGCTCCTCGCTTCTGCAATACTTATATAGTTTTTATCTTGCTTACGGTTTGCATGATCCACACGCATCTTTGCATATTCATCTTTTGTATGCTTAAAAAATGTATCTTTTGTATCAGGTCCCAACAAGCTACCGGCCACGGGAACACTGCGACTGGCATCGAGTACATGCACCACGGGGCCGCTATAATGTGGATCCACTTTTACGGCTGCATGTATACGCGAAGTAGTAGCACCACCTATTAATAAAGGTATTTTAAATCCTTCACGTTCCATTTCTTTTGCTACATGAACCATCTCATCCAATGATGGTGTAATAAGTCCGCTCAAACCTATAATATCTGCATTTATTTCTCGGGCTTTTGCCAATATTTTATCGCAGGGAACCATTACACCCATATCAATAATTTCATAATTATTACAAGCCAAAACTACACCTACTATATTTTTTCCTATATCATGCACATCGCCTTTTACGGTAGCCATCAATATTCTACCTTGTGCCGTTCTATCGCCCGATGCTTCTTTTTCGGCATCTATATAAGGAGTTAAAACAGCAACCGCTTTTTTCATTACCCTAGCACTTTTTACTACCTGTGGCAAAAACATTTTTCCGCTGCCAAATAAATCACCCACTATATTCATTCCATCCATTAGCGGGCCTTCAATAACATCAAGCGGGCGGGGATACTTCTGTCTGGCTTCTTCGGTATCTGCTTCTACATATTCTACAATACCTTTTACCAGTGCATGGCTCAATCTTTTTTCTACGGGATCATTTCTCCATGCTTCATCTTTTTCTATTTCTTTTCCGCCACCCTTTATTTTCTCGGCAGCAGCAACTAATTTTTCAGTAGCTTCTGTATTGCGATTTAACAATACATCTTCCACCATCACCAACAAATCTTTGTCAATTTCATCATATACTTCTATCATACCCGCATTTACAATTCCCATATCCATACCTGCTTTAATAGCATGATATAAAAACGCGGAGTGCATGGCTTCACGCACTTTATCATTGCCGCGGAACGAAAAAGATATATTACTCACACCGCCTGAAACCTTAGCGTAGGGCAGGTTCTGCTTAATCCAATGTGTGGCATGTATAAAATCTACTGCATAATTATTATGCTCTTCCAATCCTGTGGCTACTGTTAATATATTGGGATCGAATATAATATCCTGCGGTGGAAATTTTACTACTTTGGTTAGTATATCATAACTGCGTTTGCATATATCAATCCGTTTTTGAAAATTATCTGCCTGCCCATTTTCATCGAATGCCATCACAACTGTAGCGGCACCATATAGTTTTATTTTTTTGGCACGTTCGATAAATTTTGCTTCTCCATCTTTCAATGAAATAGAATTCACGATTCCTTTTCCTTGCACACATTTTAAACCTGCTTCAATAATTTCCCATTTAGATGAATCTATCATTACAGGCACTTTAGATATATCTGGTTCGGCAGCAATCAGGTTCAAAAACTTGGTCATGGCTGCTACGCCATCCAGCATACCTTCGTCCATGTTTATATCAATTACCTGTGCTCCATTCTCTACTTGTTGGCGGGCCACAGAAAGTGCTGCATCATAATCTCCGTTCAATATCATTCGGGCAAATGCACGCGAACCTGTTATATTGGTACGCTCACCTATATTGATAAAATTTGTTTCGGGGGTAACGGTAAGTGGCTCCAGTCCCGACAGTCGGAGATAGGGATTAATTGTAGTTTGCATATATTATATAGTTATGTTTGAAAACTCTTTTGATTGTTGTATGATATATTTTTGGAATTTATTAGTATGTAATTCCTGATTTCTAGAATCTATATAATTAGAATCTATTTGCAAAGTTTTATATAAATAATTGAAATCTGATTGCTGGTATTTTTTTCCTATTCTATTCATATATATAATGGAATCAGTCACCTTGTTTTTCTCTTCTTCATTTACACCCAGAATCCAATTTGCACTCAATATTTTGCAAACTTGCAATTGTTCTGAATCTATTAAAGTTCCAATAGTTGTATTATAATGATCACAAATTTTCACGAATAAATCTTTCACCGAAACATATAAATTCGTTTTCACCCTCCAAGCTCTTCCAACAATTTTTTTTGCCTGTTCAATATGCAATAACAAATAAAATCCGGTATCTGAAAATGTATAATATACAATATGTACACTCCTGTCCAGTATGGCTTTGGCTGATTTTATAAAATGTTCGCGGTCGGTGTTTTCCAAAAACAGTTGTTCTTCGTTAGTATAATATAATAGTATCCAGTCGTGGTCGTTTATTATCATATATTAATAAACGAATTGTGGTACTTCGCGTGGGGCCATATTGGCAACTACATCGGCAATGGCTTTGATATGTTCAGGAGTGGTACCGCAGCAACCACCAACAATATTTAAGAATCCGCTCTCGCCAAAATCTTTGATTAATGCGGCCATGTGTTCTGGGCTTTCATCATACTCGCCAAACTCGTTGGGCAATCCTGCATTGGGGTGACAACTGATATAACAAGTTGCAACGCGTGATAATTCTTCTATATAAGGACGCATTTCTTTAGCTCCCAAAGCACAATTTAATCCCACACAAAAAAGATTTGCATGTGATATAGAATTATAAAATGCCTCGGTAGTTTGTCCGCTAAGTGTGCGGCCAGAAGCATCGGTAATAGTGCCCGAAACCATAATAGGATAATGCTTTCCAATAACCTCAAAATATTGGTTGCAGGCAAATAATGCAGCTTTGCAATTAAGTGTATCGAACACCGTTTCTACCAATAACAAATCAGAACCACCATCAATTAATCCACGTATTTGTTCGGTGTATGCAGTTACCAGTTCATCAAAAGTAATGGCACGAAAACCTGGGTCATTTACATCGGGCGAAAGTGTACACGTTTTATTTGTTGGGCCGATGGAACCTGCTACAAATCTGGGTTTATCAGGGGTGAGTATATTATACTTTTCGCAAGCAGCTTTGGCAGCTTTGGCACCGGCTAAATTAAGTTCGTACACCAAATCTTCCATGTGATAATCGGCCATACTTATATAAGTGCCATTGAAAGTATTTGTTTCAATAATATCTACACCACAGGCCAAATATTCTTCATGTATTTCTTGTATAATTTGCGGCTGGGTAAGTACCAACAAATCATTATTCCCTTTAAGCGAATGTGGAAAATCTTTAAATCGTTCGCCACGATATTGCTCTTCAGTAAGTTTGTATCGTTGAATCATGGTGCCCATGGCACCGTCCAAAATCATGATACGCTTTGCTAAAATTTCTTTTAATATTTCCATCTTCGTGTTTGCTTAACTTTATCCTGAAAGATGGGAGATTCGTGATACTTCACGCTCTTATCTTTTCCCAATTCCAATAACTATCAGAATGTGAGATAGGAATTAGCACCCTTCCCGATAGCTATCGGGATTTATTGGGGTTGCCAAGACATCTTCGGGCCTATTCCCTCCGTCTTTCTGGATAAGTGGTGCAAATATACGGCAAAAAAATATTTTGTTGTGAAAATTTTCTGAGACGTAGGATAGGGGGCACGAAGCGTAGGGGGGGGATGAATGGTTAATGGTTTCCGCCGCGGCGGGGTTAATGGTTAATGATGAATGATGAATGATGAATGGCTGACGCATGATTGCAGACTGTAAGTGGTTGGTGTCCCCACCAACCACGACGGGATGGAGCAAAAACAAAATCCCAATTTCATTTCTGAAACTGGGCTTTGATATTTTGTTTGTCATCCTGAGTTTATCGAAGGGTGGACAAACTAGGGTGCTCCTCCATGTCGCCCTTCGATAAACTCATGGTGACAATGCTTATTGTTTCACAAACTTATAAGGAACCAACATTCCTTCTTTGGTTATTATTTGCATAATATATATTCCTGCATCCAGTGATGAAATATTTATAGTGTTCTCAGATTTATTTATGTCCAAAACATGCTTCCCTGTTATATCTGTTATATATATATTTGAGATAGCAGTATTTGATTTAATATATATATTTTCTGTTGCAGGATTGGGCCATATTTCGTTCCGATAGCTATCGGAACCGCTCACAGAATTAATACCCGTAAGTGATGCACTCACATACTTCTTGTTTACCTCCACAAAAATAGTATTTACAGATGGTGTTGATGCACTAATTGTAACCATTATATCAAACGATTTTTTGCCCGGCATTTCTGGGTGTATATAATAAGTGCCGTAAGCAATATTTGAGAATTTAAAATCGCCATTCGCATCACTATAAGTATAGGCTACTGCTTCTTTGTTTGCATCCAATAAATTAATCTGTACCTGATTTACGGGATCGCCTGTTGCATTGGTTTTATTAGCTCCTTGGCTTGTTTTACCTCCTATAAAACCTGGGCCTCCGGGATTATTTCCAGCAAGCAGGTCGATATTAATATTATAATAATCTGTATCCACTTGAAGTTGTGTAGCACTGTCCCAAGTGAGTTTGTTCATATAATAGGTGGGCATAAAATTACTCACACTTACATTACTTGCATCCATGGCTGCTTTAATTAAATAAAAGCCTTTGCTCACACTAAAATAATAAAAACCCAAGCTATCTGTAATCGTAGAATCTACACCCGTTAATGTACCCGCTGCTGAATCATAATTAATAGCCCATACCATTGCTGGATATACAAAAGTATTACCCGCATAAATTCGCCCCATCACCGCATAGCGACCGTTGTTACTTCCCTTATTTATATAATCACAATAAGAACTTGTACAACTAGAATCAGTTATTTTAACACAGCAATAATAATATCCAGCACTTGGATATATATGTATTGGATTTTGCTGCATAGAACTTGTTCCATCCCCAAAATCCCAAGCATAAGTTACGGTGCCATTGGTACCTTTTACTGATGCATTAAAAGCAGTTGTATCGCCATAAGAAGAATCCGTATAATATACATTACAGCTTCCACCTCCATTGTGGCTGTTGTACAAAGAATCGCAATAGGTATCTGAGCAGCCACTGTCATTAACTGTTAAGCAAACCAAGTAGGGACCAGCACCATTATATAAATGCGTAGGTGAATGTTGTGTAGAAGAAGTACCATCTCCAAAATCCCAATAATAACTACTATATGCCGCTCCATTGGAATTATAAGGACCGTAGAAATAAGCAGTTCCATTTTGGAAATAGTATTTATTTACTGCACTACAGGTATTGGTATTTTGCGTAGAAATAACTACTTGCTGGCATATACTATCAGAACAATTACCAGCACTGTCATTTTCATATAAGCATACTGTGTAAGTACCACTTGCTGAATAGCTGTGAGACGGATGTTCTTGTGTTGAACTATTGCCATCCCCAAAATTCCAATAATAAGTAGGGCTACCTGAAATAGAAGAGCTGCCATTATAAAAATAGCATTGTAAGCCATTTGAATAATCTTTGAACATGGCTCTGCAACTTGGAGCAGCTATTACAATAGAATCGCAAATTGTGTCGGCACAATTTGCTGCATAAACTGCGTGGCAAACATAATAGGTTCCGTACGTAGCATAGGTATGTGTAGCGTACACACCCGTATCTGTAGTTCCATCTCCAAAACTCCAGTAAAAAGATGGATTAGCGACATTAACTAAAGTCGAATCGTAGAAAGTTACTGTTTTACCATTTTGATAGAACAGGTAACTGGCTTTACATTGGGCATTCATGCTGCTGTTGCTGGTTATTAGGAACAGTGCGGTAATTGTTAGAATTTGAATAACTTTTTTCATTTTATATTTTATATTTAGTCCGCCGCGGCGGATTGAATTTTATCGTTTGCATCAAGCATATTATAATTCGATACAAATATAGGTTGAAGGGATTTATTTAATACTAATTTATTTGTCACATTTTTAATTTTTAAGCTGTAAAAGTTATTACTTGGATTTATCTATTTTTTACAAATTTATACGTTACATTCAATCCGTCTTTTGTTGTAATTTGTATAATATATAATCCTGCCTCCAAATTAGAAATATCAAGCGTGTTCTGGGGTTTATATATATTCATAATTTGCTTGCCTGTAATATCTGTGAAATTAATTTGCGAAATGGTTTTTTCTGATTTTATATATAAATTATCGGTGGCTGGGTTGGGCCATATTTCAATGCCAGATTCTTTAGCCGCTGAACCAATACTTGTGATTGTTAAATAAGAGGTTACATAAAAGCGATTTACTTCAACAGTAATATATTCTACCTTATGATTAGAAGCACTCAAAATTATCTTCATTTCCACTGTTTTTTTGCCAAATATTTCAGGATGTAAATAGTAGGTGCCATAGGGAAGACTATTAAATTTGAAATTACCCTGGGCATCACTATAAGTATAGGCCACTGCTTTTTTATTGGCATCGAGCAAGTCAATTTGTATATTTGGCAATGGGTCGCCCACAGCCTCTGTTTTGTTAGCACCTTGGCTTGTTTTACCACCGATAAAACCTGGGCCACCGGGGTTATTTCCCTGTATCATGGTAATATTTATATTGTATTTATTAGAATCTAAATTTATCAGATAAGCAGTATCCCAATGCAGTTTATTGTTATAATAAGTAGGCAAATAATTGCTGTAATTATTACTTGTACTATCCAACGCAGTTTTTACCAAATAATGTCCTTGGTTGAGATTGAATATATAATGACCAATAGAATCAGTATTTACAGAATCTACTGCGGTAAGTGTTCCTGCGGCAGTGTCATATACTATTGCCCAAACCATAGCAGGATAGCCATAAGCATTACCTGCCATCACGTTTCCGGCTAGTGTATAGCGGTTGGTATTTTGAGTATTAACATTTACGTTGCTACAATAGGTGTTGGTGCAATTTGTATCTGTAATTTTAAGACATATATAATAGTTTCCTGTACTACTATATATATGCGTAGGCGATTGCTGTGAGGCACCGGTATTGTCGCCAAAATCCCAAGCGTAAGTTACATTTCCGGTGGTATTGGTTGCAGATCCTTTAAAGAAAACGGTATCTAAATTTTGCGTATAACTATAATATGCCGCACATGAGGTGCCTCCTCCACTAGTTACCACCACACTATCATAAGCAGTATCGGTACAACCTGTTGTAGTATATATGGCAAGGGTTACGTAATAAGTACCCGCATTTATATAAGTATGATTTGGCGACTTACCTATAGCTGTATCTCCATCACCAAAATCCCAATTGTAGGAAGTTATATTCCCACTATTTGTATAGGATGAATCGGTATATAATACGGATAAATTTGTTATCTGATATTTAATTTTGGCATTGCAAGTCGTACTCGCATTCGCAATAGGGCGACTGCCTGCTGGTGCAGTATCTGTTGGTGTATAATAGTTACTACTAATATATACTTTTCTGATTTCGGCATCTACTTTGTTGTTTGTAGCTGCTCCTGAAGCAATATTATAAGAAAGCCAATAGAAAGCAGAATCGGTAGTAATGCTTGTTGATCCGTTCACATAAAATACCCCTAAAGGACTTGAGGAAGTAGGGCCATACTGAGTAGTGGTTGCAAACACATCACTTGTTCCCGTATACCATAATTTAGCAACAGATATATCATTACTGGCATTAGAAGAGCCATTGGTGCTAAAATCAAAATTAGCTACAGCAACATTTCCACAACCACTCGAGTTAATACGAATCTTCAATATTTGATTATTCGCTGACCCGACAGACACATAACTTGTATCAGGTTGTGAAGCTTCGATGGAAGTTATTGTACGTACACTATCAGAAATAACTATTGAATAATCTTCTGTTTCTCCCGCTACATTATAATTATAATAACAAGGATCGAGGCCGCCACCATTAGCATAGTACTCTGTTCTCACACGCATAAGCGTAGTCCCTGCTTTGGAGTTGCAGGGTACTGTAAAATTAAAAGTATTTGTTCCCGAAGTATTTGATATACTGTCTTCACCTAATTTTTCTCCGGCATCATCAAAATCCCCATCTTTATTCCAATCTATCCATGCCGCAGTAAATTGGTTATTATATCCCGAGTTACTAATATCTACAGTTAATGAATAGGATACTTGTTTTTTAACGGTTGCATGTATATTGGTATAATCACTGTGTGTAGCATTATTTTTAGGAACCGATGATGCATTATTGATTCCCGCCAAAACTACTTTGGTAATGCCATAATATATAGTTGAGCTATTTGAATAATTATCGGGAGTGCAATAATTGGAAACAATATGATAACCTGCAGGGTTAGTTACAGAAGGCGTATATGTTGTGCCGCCTGCCTTTATAGAAACCACTTTTGCATCCACGGTATCATAGGTAACAGCTCCTGATACAATATCATAGGTAAGCCAAAAATAATTCGTGTCATTATTCAATGTTATGGTACTAGAACTGAAACTCATTTGCCCACTGGGTGATGCTATAACTAAACCATACGCTTTAGTATTTGAAAAAATATTATTATTCCCTGTATAATAAACGCTCGCATTTGATATATCACTTGCAGTGGTACTTCCTTGTGTATTAAATATAATATTATCCATACTAAGCGGTGAACCTGAAGCTGAAGTGACCACTTGCAATCCAATTATTTCTTGATTGATGGTACCTTTTTGAACATATAAATTACCTGTATGAAATGCGTCTGATGATATATATGTCATTGGGTTCACCACCACGGTATCATAGGTAGAATCTGTACACCCAGTGGTAGTAGATATGGCATGGGTTATATAATAGGTGCCCGCACTACTGTATGTATGAACGGGTGATTGCGTGGTTGAAGTATTACCATCTCCAAAGTTCCAATAAAAAGAAGGTGTGCCACCATTTACCTGAGACAAATCATTAAAAGTACCCGTATAATTTATTACAGTAATTTTAAAAGGTGCCTTGCAATTGGTATTTGAATTTACGGCAATTTTTTTGCAAATTGTATCATTACAGTTAATTAAGCAAACGTTATAAGTTCCACTGCTACTATATGCATGCGACGGTGATTTTAGTATACTGGTATCTCCATCGCCAAAAGTCCAGTAATAATTATTACTAATACTTTGATTGTCGAAATCAACTTTCAAACCTGAGTCTATATAGGTATAATGGGCATAACAATTATGAATCACCCGATGGCCCGCAGGAGCCACAACATTGGGCGTATCAGCAACTCCATCAATTATTATATATCTGATTTCTGCATCCACATCGTTGCCTATCGTGGCACCTGAGGTTAAACTGTAGCTAAGCCAAAACCAAGCTGAATCTGTGACAATATTTTTTGAACCTGTAATACTAAATGCTCCATTTGGTGCACTCACCGTAGCACCAAACTGAGAAGTAGTTGTATATATATTGCTACTACCAGTATACCATACTTTAGCATCATTAATATCGCCAGCGGCACTGCTTGAACCGGTGGTAGAGAAGTCAAATCTGCCTACAGGCAATGCTCCGCATCCTTGCGTATTGATACGAATCATCATGAGTTGCATATTGGTTTGGCCCGTTTGCAAATAACTTGTATCGGGTTGTGAGGCAATAATGGAAGTAACAATACGTGGGCTGTCTATAATATCAATTGAATAATCTTCGGTCTCGCCTGCCATTGCAAAATTATAATTGCAGGGATCTAGACCACCGCCATTGGCATAAAACTCGCTGCGGATACGCATGCGGGTGGTATTGGCCACCGCACTGCAGGGCACGGTAAAATTAATGGTAAATGTTCCGGAGTCTGCTACTATAATATCTTCTTTCAATTTTTCTCCTGCATCATCAAAATCTCCGTCGTTGTTCCAGTCTATCCATGCCGCAGTATATTGCGGATATGAGCCCCCATTTACCACATCGGCATTTAATGTATATGATAATGATTTTTTAACGGAAGCATGTTGGCTTGTATAATCACGATGTGTAGCATTGGTG
>JAYVCI010000287.1:0-29814 GCA_043750035.1 Chitinophagaceae bacterium | reverse complement strand
GCTGGGCGTCGCATTTCATTTTGCCAATATGCACATGTACGAGAAAGGCAGTTATTCAGATAGGGTTTGGAACCCAAATACCAATTCTTTTGAAAACACAATCTCTACTTTTAGCAATGCAAAACATGTAACGGGGATGAGTGTGAGAATCAACAGTCACTTTTCCAGATCAGAGAAATTGGATGTGTACTGGGGTGTCGGCCTGGGGCAAAATAAAGTACGTTATAAAATTTCAACATCAGGTTCGCACCCAATAATAGACCCATTTGAGGATAGCCCTATATTTGCTGAATTGTATTTGGGCGGCCGCACCTATTTCAACGACCATTGGGGTGCGTATGCCGAAATTGGTTTTATGAAAACATTTGTGATAGCAGGTTTCATTTGGCGGAACCATAAATAAAAGGGTCGAGTGCTACTCATACCCTGCCATTTCCAGAGTATCAGATAATTGATGATTAGTTAAACTACTATACACTTTTTGTGTTTTCTCTGCTATAGTGCCTGTAGGGCTATTTTAAAACTTTAGTTCCGACCAATCGGGAATAATGCCGACCTATTAATTGTTTAGGCCACTTGCGAAAAAATATTTATTGGCCTAATACAGATACAGTTTCGGTATTATATAAAACATATAATATTTTCATTATATTATAATCTCTCTCACTTCTTCAGCACCACAATCTCCACCCGCCTATTAGTTGCTTTATCTTGTTCCGTTATTTCTGGTTGAATGAGTTTGTTTTTGGCTGACATTCCTTTGCACTTCATTCGTCTTTTTTCAATGCCATTGCCCGTCAAATAATCTCTCACCGCTCTGGCACGGGCTTCTGAGAGATTTTTTAGCCCTGTTTCAACATCTATTCCGTCACCGAAGTCTTCTGTTTGGCAACATATATATCCTATAATTTCAATTTCCAATCTGGGGTTGTTGTTCATTACTTTTAATAAATCTTCTAACGACGCTTTCGAGCTGGGCAAAAACCGATGCATACTCCCTTCAAAATTTATGTTACGCAATATAAGCTTTGAACCTACTTTTAGTTTTGAGGTGTCAATTGTTTTAGTTTCTTCGGCTATTTTATTTGTTACTTTTATTTTATCATAAGTTATAATAAGTTCCACTCTCCGGTTGGCCTGTCGTTCCTTTTCGGTTGCATTTTTATTGAGGGGCTTTTGTTTTCCATATCCTTTCATTACTTTAAATACACTATCGACAATTCCTTTTTCTGAAAAAAACTTTTTTACAGCCGCTACTCTTTTAATCGAAAGCGTATCATTATATCCAGATTTTCCCACCGAATCGCAATAACCATAAAGATATATTCTGCGGATGGTATTTTTGCTCAATACGGAATCATATAAGATATCAAGCGTTTTTACTGCAGCGGCATTCAGCTCAGGTTTGGCAAAATCGAAATATATATTTTTGGTTGCTTTTTGGGCCTGTAATAATTGGCTGCATAATATGGCAAGAAAAAATATAGTTACTTTCATATAAAGGGTGTTGCTGCTATAGCAACGAAAACTATAAAAAAATATTGTGCCTTTATCCATATCAACTCCTCAAAACCTCACGCCACAAATTTGCCATGGTAGCAAACAGGTATATAAAAACCACTACAATGCCACTTATAACAGTAAGTCCAGAAACGCCGTCGTTCAGCTCAAAGCCATAGTTGGCGGCAAATTGGGCAAACCAGGGTTTGAATAGATAGATGATAATAAATGAGAGTACCAATACAGATGAAAGTATGATAGAAAATATTTTGAAATAATAGCTCCATATAGTTTTTGGATAAAAGCCCAATTGTAATAATGTTTTTACTTCATAAGCTTTTCTGTTCAATACCAATTGTGCAAATTGAAAAAATCCTGTTGCTGATAGTATAACAATGAGCATCCCCAATATTGACAATGCAGAAGCTACAACTCGCAGAACCCCTGCCAGCCGTGCATTGCGTAATAGCTCTTGATTGGTTTCATAGCCACAGTGTGCTATATAATTTGTGAGAGCTGCATTGGTTGGGTCGTTGCTTTTTAGAATAATTTTGCCGGGTTTGTTTTCTATACCATCTGCTTTGGTAAATGATTTATTGCCATATTCCAAAAACTGTAGGGGAACTATAATAGTGTTGATACGATCGCTAAACCCCGAAATATGTGCTTTAAATTCTATTTGTTTGCCCATCGAATCAACCACAATTTTAAAAGGTGCCATCTTTACTACACTCTTCGAAACCTGCGGAAGGCCATGTGTAGCAGCAAAACTAAAATTATATAAATTGATAAAATCTGTGGGCAATATAATAGGAATATCTTTACCTGGTTGCCATTGCCAGTTGCTTGGTAGGTTATCTAAAAACTTATCGGGTACCGATTCTAAAAATAAATCTGTTTGAAACTCAGGGACACCATTGCCAAAACCCAATACGCCATAACTATAAAAATTGTTCGCAGTAAATGGTGCAATTTCCTCCACACTGGGTTGCTTTTTTAGTTTCTCAATTTCTTTTGAAGTGAAGCCTTGCTTTTTGTCAGATGCCATACCCATCAATGTTACTTCTTTGTTCAATATCATATATTGTGGGTTGAGCAAATCGGTTTTCTGGGTGAGCAATTCCCTAAAGTCGAGGAATAATTGCAAGGGTATTAATAATAACAGTAAACCCAATAGTGTTCCTCCTATTACAATGGATAATTGCAGCTTCCCCCGGTCTAAAAAAAGGAGTTTATTTAACATGCGATGAAAATATATTATATAGGTTTATCATATCTCAATCTTCTCATCAAATCCTTCTTGTATATATTCGCCCAAGCTTGTGAGTATAAGTCCTGCATTGCGTTTGCGGCATTCTTCCATAATTAGTTCCATACACTTATTTGCATTTCCCATATCCAAATGGCTGAAAGGTTCGTCCAATAATAGCCATTCAAAAGGCTGACATATACATCTAATTAAAGCAATTCGTTGTTGCTGGCCCAGTGATAATGTTTCGCAGCGACGGTCCATTAGCGAGACCACATTGAGTTGCTTGGTCATTTGTATAATATCATCAAGCGTATAATGGTTAGTAAGGTTGTTTTTTAATATGATATTTTCAAGTGAAGTAATGGTAGGAAACAAACGCAAATCTTGAAACATCATGGAGAGTTTATTTTGCCGTAATGCTGCCCAATCATTATAAGAATTTGCCTTGTTTGCTTTTCCGTTTATTATAATACTTCCTTCATAATCGCTACGTAATCCATATACAACAGAGAGCAGTGTAGTTTTGCCTTTGCCCGATTCTGCATTTACCAAATAATGTTTTCCCGATTCAAATATATAATCAGTAGCCCACACTTTGCTATCGCTCACAAAACCTTGCAACGGTATAGGTATAACTTTTTCGAAATGGATTTTCAAAATGTGATATGTTTAATAATCTAATGTCTTTCTTCGATTAACTCAGAATGACATTAGATTAACAGGATGACAATTTTTTTGTTTAAAAGTTATTTAGTTAGCTTCGTCAATCATTTCCAAAATACGGTACAGGCTATTTCCTTTTCCATCGCTCATAGTAACTGAGAAGTCGGCTTCGGTGCTAGTGCCCACAGGCATTTGGAAAGATATCTCTTTAAAGTTTTTCAAAATTCGCCAAGGTGTTTCGTCTCTCATAAATTCTTTTTTCAAATAACTTATTATTACTTTTGGATATTTATCAGTGTCTAAAATTAATTTGAAACCGACTGAATTATTGGAGAAAAAATCTTTGCCAATAAGTTTGGGATCGGAGCTTAGTGATTTATTTTTTTCAAGTGCGGCAGCTATTTTAGTGCTGTTGGTAATAGTATATCCCGTAGCGGTTTTTATCATGCTAATTTCAATTTTATCTTTTTTGAAATAATAGTTTTCGCCGCGTTTTTCTACATTGTTTACTTCTTTTGGTTTAACTACTATTTTAGGTAAAACATCCCTGCGGTAATTATTTCTGTATGGATTATATTCCATGGGTGCTTCCTCCATCATTGGAGAACCATAATAGCTATTCCTGCTATTATTTTCATTCATTTTTGAGTTTAAGCTATCAACAAGTCGTTGCACCATAGCATTGTTTTTTACATTAAAGGTAAATGTAAAATAAGGCATGGGTGTTTCTACAGTTCTGGTTTTTTCAATAAGTTCATCGGTAACCGGGTCTATATCTTCATATTTTTTCTCCTCTTTTATTATATCAGCATCTACTAATGAAAATGCCATCTCGCCTCCGAATATACCTTTGAGGTCGTTAACAGTAATGCCCAATTCTTCAGCAACTTTTTCAACTTTTTCTTTCATTTCGGGGCTAGTTTCCATTTGGGTTGCAATGGCTTTGGCTATATTATAATTTAGGAACATCGTTCCGTAAACTTGATCATTGCTTATATTTTTAATAATATCATTACTTAGTGGTTTGCCTGTATATCCTGCTTCTTCCACTAGTTTGGTTGCGTTTTCTCCATAAGTAAAAGCTTTACCAACAAGACCCGTATTTTCAAAAGAAAGTGTTAGCCCGGCGTTTACACCTTTATATTTAGCTTTCATTTTTTCCATCTGTTCTTTACTGTCCATCATATCCTGACTATAATACATTCTTCTTTTAAATATCGTACCCAGATAATCAAACACTTTATCGTAGGTAACAAACATTCCGATATCTTGTTTCTCTTTACGGAATTTATTATAGTCTTCATTTTCTGTCAAAGATTCTTTTTTGTCTTGGGTCATATATATATCGAGCACTTTTTCTATTTCGGCTTTGCTGTTGCTTTGCCCCATCAGTGTTGGTGCTGAAAGGAACAGGGCTGCTTCATCGTTCCAGGCCACAAATAATTTCTCATCTTCTAATTCCAGGCTGGTATAAGTTTCACTCTTTTTGGGCTCTTCCGATGTTTTATATTTTTTCATAAAACGATTAAAATCGCCACTGCTTGTTAGCTTTATGCTGAGTCCTGCAAACATTTTATCATTACGTGTGCTCATAAAAAACACCATTTGCGACAATACATCTATTCCTGTAGTTAATGGTTTTTTAAATAGAATATCTGTCCATTCATGATTGCTGCCACTCCGTGATTGGGCATCCATCATTTTGGTAAAAAACTTCATCTTCTTCACTTTTTCAAAATCCGATTTGCCATACAAACTTTTTAAGTCGCAGTGTATGGCCATAGTTGCATCTTTGGGAATATATTTAAGATGTTCGTTACGGTCTTTTACAAAGAAATAATAGATGGCACTAGCACCGATGGCTATTGCTAAGGCCAATACAACCCATACAATTTTTTTACTCATAATAATAATGTTTAAATTTAAGTTGCCAAAAATAGGCGAAAGAAATCTATAGGACAAAAGAAAATTACTTTCAAAAGCTTGCGTCGATAAATGTATGATACCTACGGCATCAAAAAACACCATTGATAATTTGCTATAAACCTTTGATACCTACGGCATCGAAAAACACCATTGATAATTTGCTATACACCATTGATACCTGCTTGAAAACAAATGCGGAACTTGTGCCTATTCCTTAAATAGGAGAAGCAAGGCTGAGGCCAATACTTTTTTCGAAGCACTGTCTTGGTTAATTTTGGTCAGCGTCTCCGAATATATAATTTTGATTCCATCAACCTCCATAGGCGTATATAATTCACATTCACAGTTAAAATATGCCGAAGGGTCTATACCCCAGCAAATTAACTTTTGGGTTTTGAAGTCCATAATTTTTTCTTTGGTAATGGTTTGCTCATTGGCATTGGCAATTGCCACCTCTTTGATTTCGATTTTTAGAAAGGTGCAAATTTTTTGCAGTTGGTCAAGTTCAACAGGATTAAGCTTTTGAGCGGTGAGCATAAGTACGCCACCCATATTGCCATCGTATTGTATGGGCATGTTGGGGTCTAAAGGTTCGATGGGTAAATAAATTTCCCCGTCAAACAAATTTGTAAGCGTCTGCAAATCAAATGTTTTCAGATTTGTATCAAAATCAGGTTGCATAATGAAAAAAAAAGGTCAATTTCGCGGTTTCAATCACTCCTAAAAACCGATGCAAATAAACATCACACAAAGCAAAGAATCACGGTTACCTTCCTTAGATTTTAATAACATTCCATTTGGTAAAATATTTACGGATCACATGTTTGTGGTGAATTATGAGGATGGAGAATGGGTGAACGCTCGAATAGAACCTTATGGACCAATCAGTATCAGCCCCGCTTTGTCGGCCATACATTATGGGCAAAGTTTGTTTGAGGGAATGAAGGCACACAAACACCCAGACGGCAGTGCCTATTTATTTCGCCCATTGGACAATTGGCACCGGATGTATGTATCTGCTGAGCGTATGTGTATGCCCACCTTACCGCAAGATATATTTATTAGCGGACTGCAAGCACTTGTTAATATGGACAAAGAGTGGATACCTACCCACGATGGTGCAGCACTTTATGTTCGCCCCTTCATGTTTGCCACCGATGATTGTATAGGTGTTCGCCCATCAAACACTTATAAGTATATGGTGATATGTTGCCCCGCTAATCCATTTTACAGCAAAGCTTTAAGGGTGGTGGCAGAAGAACATTATGTGAGGGCAGTTGAGGGCGGAGTTGGATTTGCGAAAGCAGCGGGCAATTATGGAGCAAGCATGCTGCCCACCAAATTGGCACACGATAGGGGTTATGATCAAATTATTTGGTTAGATGGCCGTGAGCAAAAGTATTTGGAAGAATCGGGAACCATGAATTTGTTTTTTGTGGCCGAAGGAAAACTATATACACCAGCATTGGGAGGTACTATATTGGATGGTTATACCCGTGCTTCTATTATACAGTTGGCCAAAGACAATCATATAGAAGTAGTAGAAAAGAAAATAAGCATAGATGAACTAATTGATTGGGCATTTACCGGCACGCTTACAGAAGGTTTTGGCACAGGCACCGCAGCCACAGTAGCACATTTCAGCTCGTTTACTTATAAAGACAAAGAATATGAGTTGTTGCCCATTGACCAATGCACGGTTTCTACCAAACTTGCCCAACAGCTTAATGCTATTAAATCCTTCAAGACCGAAGACAAACACGGTTGGATGTGGAAACTATAAAACGAATATTTTTTAGGGTATTTAATTCCAAAAAGTTTGGCAGCATACTTATTGTATTGGTTTCATTATTTCTTGCGGCATGGTCATTAGGCAATCATTATCTTTTTAAAACCGCGGCCCTCGATTTGGGTTTGTTCAACAAAGCAGTATATGATTATGCCCATTTGCAGCAAAACTATATCACCCTGTTGCTCGATGATAAAGTCGTAAATTTTTTGGGAGACCATTTTTCGTTGATTGTTGTTTTACTTTCACCGCTTTATTATATATTTGGTTCTTATGCCTTGCTAATAGTACAACTGGTATTTGTGGCAATGGGGGCTGTTTATATTAGAAAGTATATATTGTTAAAAACCCAAAGCCAGTTGTACGCCAACCTTGGCCTACTTCATTTCTTTAGTATTTGGGGCATATATGCTGCAATTTCTTTCGATTTTCATACCAATGTTTTGGCAGCTTTAATGGTACCAGCATTATTATATGAATTTGAAAAAAGGAATTGGGCCAAGTTTACAATAATCTTTGTGTTGATGCTTCTCTGTCGTGAGAATATTGGATTTTGGATGGGTTTTCTAATGATAGGATTTCATATAAAAAACAAATTTGCATTTTTCAAAAGCAGACCTACATTTCACAGCACGCTTATCATATTGCCATTTATATATTCAGTAGTAGTAACCAGTTATATAATACCGGGAATTAACCATACGGTTGAGCAAGCACATTATTTGCGTTTCCAAGCATTGGGGCATACCACGGGCGAGGTAGCACAATATGTTTTTTTGCACCCGGTAGAAGTATTGAAATTGATTTTCACCAATACCAGTCCCGATCCTAACAATGATATGGTAAAAGCATTCCTTCACATAAGTGTGATAGCTAGTGGCGGCATTTTGTTTTTGATAAGACCTGTATTTTTGTTGATGTTATTGCCTATTTATTTGCAAAAAATGCTGGGCTATGATAGCAGTTTGTGGGGTGTTAATTATCATTATTCGATAGAATTTGTTCCGCTCCTAACATTATTGGTTTTTGAAGTTAGTATGCTGTTTAAAAGGGTGCGGTACCGATTGATTTTTTACCTGTTTTTCATTGTCACTTCATTGGGTGTTAGTATGATGGTGCTTAGGGGTGAAATGGTCGTTTTTCAGCAATCGCTGTCTACTTTTTTAAAGAATAAAAATAACAGTTTGAGCATGGTACACGAAACTTATGATTTATTAGCAAAAGTGCCTCGGGATGCCATAGTCTGTGCCCATTCAAACATGACACCCCATTTAAGTTCAGTAAAAAAAATCTATGCCTTTCCTTTGTTATTGGATGCAGATTATATTGTCACTTTCAAACAATATTATAGCACCTATCCGCTTAGTGAAGAACAATACAAAGACACGATGAATTATTATACCCATCATTTTACCATTGTGTCAGAAACGAGCAATGCTGTGTTGTTGAAGAAGAAATAAATTTACGACATATCACATACGATGTACGATTTACGACATACGATGTGTTGCTGACGCCTGATTTCGGATACGATTTGCTGTCAGAAACTTAAGACTGTCCACAAGTAGTTCATTGGTGGCTATATAATCATTAGGATATAGAAAACTTATTACGTTATTATATGGATAGAGACAAAACATCGTACATCGTATGTCGTACATCGTACATTCCCCAGCAATCCACTAATTGTTAATAAATTCCAAAACAAATTCGTTGTTTCAATAGCATATATATACTTAATTTCGTTCCCAAATATTTTATGAAATCTATAATAATCAGTATCACCCTGGCGGCAGCTGCCTTAATAAGCTGCAACGATAACAGTAATGCCTCCCAGAAAGTTGTTGATGATAAAGCTAAAGCCGCACTGCCCAAGGATTCCGCAGTGGTTCAGGTTAGTAATAACTATAATGATGTGGCTTTGTTTTTGGCAGGTTATATGCCCTTAAAAGACTCAGGTCTGATGCAGCTCACCAAAGATTCAACTTGGGTGAGACATGCCAAAAAGATGAACGATGGTTTTGGTAAAATAGAAGAAAACCGTTTCAGCAAAATGAGGGCATGGCGTGATACAGAATTGAAAGCAGCCAATTCATCGGGCATCAAAACATTATATTATCCATTTTCAGGCCCTGATATTTTGAATGGCTATATATTATTTCCCAATTGTGAAAACTATATATTGATAGCTTTGGAGCCCGCAGGGAAAATAAAGGACATGCCCAAAATGAAAAAGCCTGATTTTGCCAAATATATATATCACTTGGACAAGTCGATGGATGATATTTTTAGACGCAGTTATTTTATTACCAGTGCCATGAGCAGCGATTTTAGCAGGTGGAGTGTGGATGGCAATTTGCCTGTGATGATGGTGTTTTTGGCCCGTACGAACAATACAATCACTAACATCAAACGTATAGCTATTGCTGAAGACGGCTCCTTAAAAGAATTTAATTTGAATGAGGCAGTGCCCGAAAATTATATAAGCAAAGGTGTGCGTGTTGATTTTGTAAACAAAGACCAACCGAGCATCACCAAACATGTATATTATCTTTCGATGAATATGGCCGACGAAGAATACCAACACATGTTTGGCTTGGATAAAAACAAAGGATTCCTAACTTGGATAAATAAGCAAGGCGACTTTATATCGTATATGAAAGCGGCAAGTTATATCAACCACTATGGTTTCTTAAGCAATTCGCGTAAAATCGTTTTCGCTAAAAGTAAATATCATTTGCAAGATGACAGTGGTATTGCGTATAATTTCTTCGATAAAAAAGTATGGAAGTTTAACCTGTATGGTCAGTATTCTCATCCTATCAGAGATTTTGGTAAATTATATGAAAAAGATTTGGAACTGGCCTATAAAAAAGATTCTGCCAATGTGAAACCGGTTCCTTTCAAACTTGGTTACCATTATAGCAGTGTGATGAATATGATGTTGGCTACTAAGAAGTAAACAGTAATCAGTGGTCAGTAAACAGTAGCTACGCGAACAAAATACTATTATACAAAATTGTTTCTGCCAACTTGAAAAAGATATTATATATTGTTCTGTGTATTGTTATTTGTGGCATTACGGCCAATGCACAGGCTAAGAAAAAAAAGAAGAAAAAACCGAAAGCTCAGGTTGTGTATTATCAACCTACCCAACGTAAGAAGAGGGTGAAGATAAAATATGTACCACCGCCGCCACCCACCCGTTACGATTTTTCGCAGTATAAAAACTCCCCCAATCCCATTGAGCAAGTATTCTTTAATGATTCATTGTTTTATAATGATTATTTATCCTTATCAGCCGAGCGAAGGGTGCAAATTGTATTTACCCGTATAGACCGAGACCGTTTTAATGTTCCCCACTTTACCGATTATATATATCGGGCAGATCCCACTGAATATTTTTATCCAGCCAGTACGGTTAAGTTGCCTTTAACTGCTATGTGTTTGGAGAAAGTGAACCAACTCAATGTGGATGGACTTACCAAAGAAACACCATTAACTATTGATTCTTCAGGCAAGTGTCAATATGCAACAATGTATGATAGTTCGTCTGCAAATTACCAAGCATCCTTGGGGCATTATATAAAAAAGATTCTATTAGTAAGTGATAACGATGCCTATAATAGAATGTATGAATTTATGGGACCTTGTTATATAAACAAACGCTTCAAACAGTTGGGGATGCCCACTGCACGTGTTACACACAGATTTACACCCGGATGTGAGAATGATGATAATATGGTGACCAACCGTTTTAAGTTTTATGATACTGCTGGCAATATTATATATATACAAGAACCCATTCAGTGTTTAGAAAGTTTTGAGCCACCTACTGGGCAGGTTTTATTGGGCACTGGATATATAGATTATGATGGTAAATTAAAAAAGTATCCCAAAGATTTTACAGGCCGCAATTTTTTTCAGTTAACAGATATACACCTCACGCTTAAAAAGATTATGTTTCCCGAGGCTTTCAAGCGTGATAAACGCTTCGACCTCACTGAGCTTGATTACCGTTTCCTTCGCAAGTATATGAGCATGTATGCACCTGAGTCAATAGACCCTGTGTGCGATTCAACTAAAGGACAATTTAATTGTGTAAAGAAGTATATCATATATGGACAGAACAAAGATACCGCGGTAAATAAAAATATTCGTATATTTAATATTGTAGGTTTTGCTTATGGTTTTTTGGTAGATGTTGCCTATATCATAGACCTAGAAACCAATACAGAGTTTATGCTTTCCAGTACTATATATTCCAATACGACGGGAGTACTCAATACAGGTATTTATGAGTATTATACCATCGGCATGCCCTTCCTAAAAAAATTGGGACAGGATTTTTTGAAGATGGAGCAGAATCGCCCGAAGAAATATCCACCCAATTTAGATTATTTGAGGTTTGATTATAGCAAGGAGTATTAAGGAGTAAGGAATAAGGAATAAGGAGGAAGGGGTAAGGAATGAGGGAGTGAGGAATAAGGAATAAGGAATAAGGAATGAGGGAGTGAGGAATGAGGAATAAGGGAATAAGGAATGAATAAGGAATAAGGAGCGAGGAGTAAGGGATTAGACTAAAAAAAATAATTTGTAAAGAAAAATAAACATATTAGAATATGGCGATAAAAAGATTTGAGGATGTGATAGGGTGGCAGAAAGCACAGGATTATGCGGTGAATATATATGGAATATTTAGTGCTTCGAAAGATTTTGGGTTTAAAGATCAAATTTGTAGAGCTGTCATTTCCATCTCGAATAATATTGCGGAAGGCTTTGATAGGAGTTCCAATGCAGATTTTTCTAGGTTTTTGTATATTGCGTTGGCATCATGCAGCGAAGTTAAATCTATGCTGTATTTAGCAGAAAGACTTAAATATATTAATATTGAACAAAGAGACAATCTACTAAAACTTGGTGACGAAATATCGAGCATCATCCGAGGACTTATCAAATCAATGAGGAGTAAGGAGTAAGGAGTAAGGAATAAGGGATAAGGAGCTAACGCCGAATGGCCCTTATTCCTCACCCCTTATTCCTTTTTACTAAATAAAGTTCCCAAAACATTACGAGTAAAAACATCATCGCCACAAACTGATGGCTCACACCCAGCCATAATAAATCCTGTTTAAATCCAGAATGTAATACGGTGAATATTCCCAATACAACCTGCAAACTCACAATAGTAATGGGCAACCATTTTGTTTTGTTGAATAGGGGAGAGGCTGTTGTATTTTTATAAGCTCTATATGTCCATATACATACCAACACAAAAAGTATATAGGCCAATCCACGGTGGATGAATTGTATCATAATCTCATTTTCGAAAAAGTTCATTGTGGCAGGCGATTTTTTGAATAATATATCGCCGCTTGGAATGATAGCAGTATTGATCTCAGGCCATGTTGGGGCAAATGCTCCGGCTTTCAATCCTGCCATAAATGCTCCGTATATAAGTTGTATAGTCAAGAGAATTATTATAGATACAGAAAGTTTATATAATGGTTTGGATACTATTATATTTCCTTCTTTTACCAACATTTTCATGGCAAACCAAAAGGTATAACAAAGCACCAATAAAGCAAGCATAAAATGTGTGGCCAATTCATAATGCCGCACATATAATAATTTGCTATTGTGCAAGCCTGTTGAAACCATTATCCAGCCCACCAGTCCTTGTACTGCACCCAATCCAAACAATACCAACAGCGGATTGACCATCCATTTCTGAAAACGTTTTTGTATAATGAATATAATAAAAGGTATAATAAAAACGATCCCAATAATCCTTGCCCAAACTCTGTGTATCCATTCCCAGAAATATATATATATAAAATCGGAAACGGTGAAGGAGGAGTTGATGGTTTTGAATTGAGCCGTTTGTTTGTAGCCATCAAATGCAGTTTCCCATTGCTCATCGCTCATTGGTGGCATGCTGCCCGTAACCACATCCCAGCGGGTAATAGAAAGTCCGCTGCCGGTGAGGCGTGTGATACCGCCCAGCAGTACCTGTATCATAATCATGGCTACACCTACAAGTAACCATATAGCGATAGGGCGTAGGGGTAATTTTTTGTCGCTCATGTTGGTGCAAAGGTAATACCGATGTTTCGTCCCTAAAGGGACTTTTTGTTGTAATTTTTCGCTGCTTTTAATATTTCGTCCCTACGGGACTTTCGTTCCTGTCGTTTTTGTTCTACCGATATTTCGTCCCGCTGGGACTTGGGGTATAATGTAAATCTGAAGTGCAAACTGATTTTATAACAATGCATTAAAAGTCCCATCGGAATAGAATATCGGCAGCAAGATATATAGTTGCGGGAAGTCTTGTAGGGCAATGCTGTTAAATTAAGGATTTTTTTATTGCCCCGACTTTTAAGTCGGGGTATAAAAAGAGCCAACAAATCGGCTTTAGCCATCTTGCCCGTAGGGACGGTTATTCGCAGTGTTGTGAAGTCGGAGTTTTACATAGGGATTTTACAGGAAAAAATATATACTACCCAAACAGCATCCTCAAATAAAACATCGGATTCCCAAACTTGGAACGGAGGTCTATATTTGCAAACATGCAGGAGATAGTATCTCTGAACTCCTTGTTGCGGGCGGCTTTGTTCACCACAAAATTGAACAGGAATTTATATCTGCATAGCCTTAAAAGTGTGGAGCCAACTTTAAGTTCGTGCCCTACTTTTTGTTTGATAATATTATCATAGTTCTCTTTAAAAAAAACTTCTGTGTATATATTATTTTCAAGTGCTTTGATTGCCGCATAAGCTGCATAACGACCAGACAATATTGCATTGCCGATACCTTCTCCTGTAAAAGGGTCAATTAAATTTGCTGCATCGCCCGTTAAAATTACGTTGTCAGTTGAACGTTTTACATATTTGTTGCCGAGTGGTAAACCCCAGCCCTGTATAGGCGATTCAGGTTTTGCGTTTGCAAATCTTTCTTTGAACTGGGGCAGGTTTATTATATCATTAAATATCTTTTTTAAATTGAGATGGTGCTTTGAAACTTCAGAAGACAATATACCCAATCCCACATTCGATATTCCATTAGCCATCGGGAAAATCCAAAAATATCCGGGCAGTATTTCGGGCAAAAAGTGCAGTTCTATATAATTCATATCATGGTAGCCTGTTACACCACTATAATAGGCACGAATACCTGCGGAGAAAGCTTCCAAATTACGCTTGCTGCCGCCTGACACATATTTGTGAGAGATGCCCCGTTCACCATCGGCACCTATTAATACCTTCGTTTTTGTATGATATATAGTTTCGCCAATTTTGATTTGGAGTTCTATAATGTCATTTTTTTTTTCTATATCTTTCAATTCTGCATTTGATATACGGATTGCAAAATCGGAAGCAGTATGATTATATAAGAAATTATCAAAATAAATTCGCTTAGAAATAAAACCTGGGGGCGGAGAATCTTTGGTGATATTTGGCAGAAAAGGAATATCGGCTTGCTTACCATTTGGTGCCACAAAGCGAACACCGTAGCTTGGTAAATAATCTTCTTGGTTTTTGGCAAACTGTGCAGCCACATCTGGAATAGCGTGTTTGAGGTGACTCAAAACTTTTCCGCTCAGTGCATCACCACAAACTTTATCACGCGGAAATTCAGCTTTATCAATCAGCAAATGTTTGATTCCTGCCTGCGATAAAAAAATGGAAGCACTAGCCCCAGCCGGACCCGCACCTGCAATTATTACGTTATATTCATCCTCTAAAATCACGGTGCAATATTAGGCATGTTGATAAAAAAAATATTGTAGTAAACAAAACTATTTGCACTTTTGCATCGGTTTCGGTTCCACCATGTTTAACAAAACATGCGGATTAAAAGGGAATCATGTGTAAATCATGAACATTTCCCGATGCTGTAAACCCCCTTCCTACGGAGGAAATTTTTTGTAACCATTGCCACTGCTCAGTTTTACTGAATGGGAAGGCCACAAAAAAGGGGGAAGTCAGAAGACCTGCCTAAACTAGATATTATCAAAGCTTTCGGGTAAAAAGCGTTTTGGTGAATTTTGGAAACTCCATCATTTGTCATTCCTTTTTTCCGTAGCTTGTAAAAAAAGCAAATGGATAAAAATACACATAAAATATTAAAATATAGCGAGCCTAGGCTTGTAAGTATATTATTATATTTTTTGTGTAATAATGTATATGCTCAATCACTAACAGATACTGCTCAATCGCAGCAATTACCCCCAGCAGATATCATTTCAAAAAACTATAAAATTTCAGAAACAGGAATTAAAGCCTACAGTCCCGACTCAGCATTAAAGTATATAAACAATTATAAAGACCTCGCTGATATTATAAACTTAAACAGTACCGCTTATCTTAAAAATTATGGCAATGGAGCCTTATCTACAGTTTCTTTCCGAGGAACTGGAGCAGAGCACACCAATGTATTGTGGAATGGTTTTCAGTTGAACAATCCCGCATTGGGCTTGTCAGATTTATCACTTTTACCAAGTAATTCTAGTGAGAAAGTTACCATGCTTGCAGGCGGCAATGCTACATCGGCAGGGAGCGGTGCTATTGGTGGGGCAGTATTGGTGGGCCAAAATTTTGATAAGAAAGATGAAATGAATTTTGTTTGGGATTTTAATACAGTTCGTTCACATACCTTAGCTGTAAATAAAAATATAAACTTGGGGAAGGTAATAATAAACTTTGGATACGTGAAAAAGGTAAATGATAATTATTTTGAATACATTGACCCCTATTTATTCCGGTCACCAAAAGCACAAATGCCTTTTTGCCCAATATATAAGGAAACTTTCAATGGTTCCTTATGCTATAAAATCAATAAAAATATTTCATTCAAATTTTTAAGTTTATATAATACTTATGAAATATTTATACAGCCTCCTATTGGTATTTATAAATCACAAGGTAAAAGGAATGGGGTAAACAGGGTAAATGGACTGCATTTCGATTTCAAAAGCAAGTTGGGTATTACGCAACTTAAATCGGGCTTGCTTAGTAATGACGAAACTTATGATGCCAGATCAATCAATAATGTATATTCTAGAACAACGATATCTCAATTGCAAAATACAGTTGAACATTTTTTTAATACCTTTATAATTCGCCGCGGCGAACATAAAATTTCAATAGCTATAGAACACCAATATATAAAAGGCGAACAAACAAATTATAATACCAAACACATTGAAAACCGCACGGCTGTAATGTTGCGATATAAAGCTAACCTAAGGAATAAAATTGAAATATCAGCCCATGTTCGTGAGCAATTTTATAATAGCAATACGCCATTCTTTTCTCCGTTTATAGGTTTGCAATATATAGTTCTGCGAAAAAATAAAAACATATTTCTTGTTAAATCTAACGCCACCAAGGGGTTCAGACTCCCTACTTTTAATGAACGATACTATCAACCTGGAGGTAATATCAATATCAAACCTGAAAACACAAAACAATTTGAAGCAGGATTGGTATATAAGTACACAGGCAAAAATTTTAGACACGATTTTGAAATCACCTACTATTATAACCACATATACAACCGTGTGGTATGGATTAATTTGAATAGTCCAGTTTATGTAGAACCTATAAACCTAAAAGAGACTAAAATCAATGGTTTGGAAGTGATATATATCATTGCAACAAAAATTAAAAACATAGAAATCAAAAGCCAAGTTAATGCGGGTTATACAAAATCATTGAACGTAATTTCGAATACTGATTACAAACAAATGATATATATTCCACCCTTTAAGTTAAATTGGTGGACAGAATTGAAGTATAAGAAAACTTCCTTAATTTATATACTCCAACAAACGGGTGTACGTTATACAAACCTTGATAATACTGATTGGTTGCAGCCTTACTTATTGCAAAACATATATCTACAAAGCACTTTAAAAAACAAACGGGTTAATTTTACGCTGGTATTAAAACTGATTAATATTGCCAATGTGTATTATCAAACATTGCAAAACTATGCATTGCCTGGCCGTTATTTTGAAACATCAATTATAATAAACATACAATAAAAATGACAAAACACATCTACACATTTGCAGCATTTATTATGCTAACGGGTTTTACGGCAAACGCCCAAACAGTTGCCGATTTTGAAAACATCACTGTACCTGCTTCAGGTTACCTTAATGGCAGCGACATGAGCAAGAAATTTGAGTCGGGGAATATTATACTCCGAAACAATTATGATACTGCTTGGGGCGGTTCGTGGTATGGATTTGCGGTGAGTAATAAAGTTGATACAGTTACTGCGGGGTACTTTAATCAATACAGTGCAATTGCAGGAAAAGGATATAATAATTCAGCAAACTATGCTGTGGGATATTCTTGGTCTGTTGTGGTATTAAAAAACCAAGCAGCGGGCAAGCAAGCGAAAGGTTTTTGGGTAACCAATAATACTTATGCTTACTTGAGCATGAAAAACGGGGACAGTACTTTTGCCAAGAAATTTGGCGGCATTTCTGGCAATGATACTGACTGGTTTAAACTGACAATAAATGGTTATTTGAATAATAGCAGTACAGGTAAAACCAAAGATTTTTATTTGGCCGATTTTCAAAATAAAGACAATAGTAAAGACTACATTATCAAAGACTGGACCTGGGTTGATTTAACAGGGCTTGGCAATGTTGATAGCCTCACATTTATGTTTTCTTCAACCGATACAGGCAAGTACGGAATGAACACGCCTGGCTATTTCTGCATGGATAATTTCACTACAGCAGATAATTATACTGGCTTACAAAATATGACCGCAAGCAAAGAGATTTTTGTATATCCTTGTCCAGCCAACGAAGTATTATATACCAGTGAAAATTTGAACGGCAAACATATAAGCATTTATGATATGCAAGGCAATAAGGTATATAATAATTTGAGTGGTTCAAATAATAATATAGATATAACTTCTCTTGCTCAAGGTATGTATTTATTGCAAATTTTAGAGGGTGGTGATGTTTTGCAAACTAAATTTGTGAAACAATAATTAATTATCGACAATGAGATTTATTTGTTATATAATATTATTACTAGCACTTCCAAAGTTCTCAATTGCCCAATTTGACCCAGCAGCTGGACAAGCAGGAAGCAAGACCATCTACAAAGATTCAAATATTTTTGTGGCTTGGGCAAATGGTGGGTCAATCAGTCGTGGTTGGCAAAACATTGCCGATACTTCGTTGGGAAAAACTACCGTGGGAGATAGTAATAGTATAATAGGTATAGCAGATAATAATGTAATAAGTTTAGGCGATGGGGGAACTATTATACTTACTTTTAGTTCCCCTATTTTTAATGGACAAGGGCCTGATTTTGCCATATTTGAGAATGGATTTAATGATGGGTTTTTAGAATTGGCTTTTGTGGAAGTGAGCTCCGATGGGCAGAATTATTATAAATTTGCATCAATTAGCAACAACGATACAAGTTTGCAATATGATAATGCAGCTAATATGAATGCTACAAAATTATCTAATTTGGCTAGTAAATACAGAGCAGGTTATGGAACTCCCTTCGATTTAGAGGAATTGAAAAATATGCCTGGACTTAATGTAAATCAAATAAGATATATAAAAATTATTGATGCAGTAGGTTCACTTAATGATTCATTTTGTAGCAGAGATAGCCGTGGATATAAAATAAACGACCCGTGGCCCACGCCCTTCCCATCAAGCGGTTTCGATTTGGATGCAGTGGGCGTGATACATGATTTGAACCATACAGAAATTGCAAATTTGAATGTAAATAAGCAAATTACAATCTATCCAAATCCTGCAAACGAATTTATAGCTATTGAAAATATAACAACCCATGCATCATTTGAAATACTTGATATTACTGGCAAATCAGTAATGTCAAAATCAAATGATGACAGTAATATTGATATATCAATATTACAAAGTGGGATATATTATATTAGAATATTTGATGATTTAGATTTTTATTGTACAAAATTAATAAAATTGTAATATGCAGAAAATAGTATTATATATATTCTGTATGATTTTGGTGGCTATCAGTTGCCAAAAAGATAAACCACAACCCATACCAGTTGTCATTAAACCATCATCAGTGTATATTGCAAACGAAGGAAATTTTGGATGGGGAAATGGAGAAATTAGTCTTTACGATCCTGATACAAAAGCAATAGAAAATAATTTATTTTTTAGAAACAATAATTATAAACTGGGCGATATTGCACAGAGTATTTCTGAACATAATGGGAAGTATTATATTGTAGTAAATAATTCTGGGAAGATTGAAGTGGTTAATAAAACAGATTTCAAACATTCAGCAACCATAACTGGGTTTAAAAGCCCTCGTTTTTTTATGCCCGTAAATGCAAGCACAGCTTATGTGAGCGACTTGTATGATAATAAAATTTCGGTTGTAGATTTGAATAGTAATACCATCACCAAACATATTCCCATTTATGGCTGGACAGAAGAAATGTTATTATACAATGATGCTGTGTATGTATCAAATTTGTATAGTAATTATATATATAAGATTGATACCAAAACCAACACGCTTTCTGACAGTACCAAAGTGTTTTATGGTAGTAATAGCCTTGCCAAAGACAAAGCTGGCAATATATGGGTAGCTAGTCTGGGCGATTCATTAAAAGGCTTTAAAGGCGGTATCACTTGTATTGCATCCAATGGGAAAGATATATTAAAAAGTATCCCACTAACCAATGCCAAAGAATATATAAGCGATTTAAGAATGAACAAAACCGAAGATACATTATATTATATAAACAAACATATATATGTATTCCCAATTAACTCAGTGGCATTGCCCACAAGCCCAATATTTACAAGCAACGGCAATAATTTTTATGGTTTGGGTGTTGATCCTGTTTCATCACTTGTATATGTAGCAGATGCCAAAGATTATATTACCAACGGAATGGTATATATAATAGACCCACAATTAAAAACCACCATCAATTCTTTCAAAACAGGCATTATTCCTAACGGATTTCTTTTTAAATAAATTACGAATTTCAAATTACCTTTGCCTCTGTTTTGTATATCCTAGCCAAAAATATATTGTTTTTAATGAGTCCTGAGCGGGCACATACGTTTACGATGTATATGCTGAGGATACTGCGTATATTGGGTTTGGGTAAAATAATTTTCAAAACACACAAACAAAAGGGCGTTAATTTCTTGGGTTTACATTTTCCCAATAAAATTGGGCTTGCTGCGGGCTTCGATAAAGATGCACGGTGGTTGCCCGAATTGCAAATGCTGGGTTTTGGACATATAGAAGTAGGGACAGTTACCCCCTTGGCACAACCCGGAAACCCAAAGCCACGTTTATTTCGATTGCTAAGAGACCAGGGCCTAATTAACCGCATGGGTTTTAATAATAAGGGCGTGGATAGTATGGTAGAGCATTTGAAAAACCGCCCAAAAAAATTGATAGTGGGTGGAAATATTGGCAAAAACAAAGTAACGCCCAATGATCTTGCTTACCTAGATTATCAAATATGTTTTGAGAAACTATATAATTATGTAGATTATTTCACGGTAAATGTGAGCAGTCCCAATACACCTGGTTTACGTGAGTTGCAGGACAAAGAACCACTCATGCATTTGTTAAGCGGGCTGGTTGCTACCCGTCATTTATATATAAAAAAAGGAAGACCCCACAAACCCATCTTACTCAAAATTGCACCCGACCTTAGCAATGAACAATTGGACGAAATAATTACTATATATTTTCATACAGGAATTGAAGGAATTGTAGCAACCAATACGACAATTGAACGTAAAAACTTAAAGTCTCATCATGCAAATGAAACTGGCGGGTTAAGCGGAAAACCAGTTACCAAACGGTCAACACAAGTTATACATTATATACATAAAAAATCACTTGGAAAAATCCCTTTGATAGGCGTTGGTGGCATACATTCAGTTGAAGATGCAGAAGATAAAATTGATGCGGGAGCCACACTGGTGCAGCTTTATACGGGATTTATATTTGGAGGGCCTTGGTTGGTGAGGGAGTTGGGGAAGGTATAATACTGTCTGAACATACTGTCAGTCTGTTCCGATAGCTATCGGAATTATCGAAGACGTGTTTGTGAGTACTCCTACGTTTGTCGCCCTTCGATGAACTCAGGATGACAAACAAATTCATTGTTCATTTCTAGTTCAAAAGCTGTTCATGAGTTCGTATTTGTATGTTTGATATTTGTGGTATCAATATTAGAAATCATGATAAAGAATAAGACTATTAATGTAAAAGGGACTGAGGTTACAGTCATTTCTAATTCAGAAAATGACTATATATCTCTTACAGATATTGCGAAGTCTAGAAATAGTTCTGAGCCTTATGCGATAATTAATAATTGGTTGCGAAGTAGAAGTACTATTGAATTTGTTGGCTTATGGGAGAAACTTTGTAATCCTGATTTTAAACCTCTCGAATTCGAGAGGTTTAAAAATGAAGCTGGTAGTAATTACTTTGTTCTATCCCCTCAACGATGGATTGAGGCAACAAATGCAATAGGAATAATTTCTAAATCTGGCAGATATGGTGGCACCTTCGCCCATAAAGACATTGCCTTTGAATTTGCTACATGGGTTTCTTCTGAGTTTAAACTTTATCTAATAGTGGAATTCCAACGCCTCAAAGAAGATGAAAATTCCCGACTCAAACTAGAATGGAATCTCCAGCGTACCCTAGCAAAGGTGAATTATCATATTCATACTGATGCTATCAAAGAAAAATTAATACCAAAGGAACTGGATAGAAATCAGATCAACTTTATATATGCAAACGAAGCTGATATACTAAATATGGCTTTGTTTGGGATGACTGCAAAACAATGGAGAGAAACAAATCCTAGCGAGGAAGGAAATATTAGAGATGCTGCAAGTATTGAACAGTTGGTTGTGTTGTCAAATTTAGAAAGTATAAACTCTGTATTGATACATCAAAACTTAAAACAAAGTGAATCCCGATAACTATCGGGACAGCAACTCAATCAGATAGCGATTTCGCAGATGAAGTCTTTGGTGGGGAGAGGGGATTTGAAACGGTTGAATAAAATCTAATGTTATTTAGTTTAGGTTAAACCACTTCAAAGAATCATTTTCAGTGTACCACAAATTAATAGCGTTACTAATTTTGCTTGGATGCTTCGGATGAATTGTATGCACTTTTACTGTATATTCAATCTTGTTTTTTGTGTCAATATAATCTTTCCAAATTATAACAGGATTAAACTCAACATCAATAAATTTATACGATGTATTGTTTTTAAAAATTTCTAATTTGTATTTTATTTCTCTTCTAACCGGTTTCCAAAAATGTACCCGAATAGAATCGTTTTTAATTGTGAAACTTTCAACAAAATAATCTAACATTTCATCAATATTTTCATTTGCTTTTAATGAGCCACTGCAAGCACGGGGTATTGTTGTATCAAGTAACCAAAACGAATCAACGCGTTCATTTATATAATAATTCCATTGGATGTTTTTATTGTTTACAATCAGCACATCCTTTGAAGTGTATATCCCAGTTTTTATTTTTTCACTTTTCCAAGAAGCAAGCGATATGCTTTTATTTTCTGAGGTTGTACACCCAACTATAGCAATTACTGCTAGAAAAACAAGTATGTCCTTATTCATTTTTTTCACTTTTTTATTTTATTCAAATGCCAACAAAATTAAGTTAGTAACTAGGATCAATAATATAAAAACAAAATATTTTAAATTAAGATTCTTAATTGGACTTGAATTTTTAGAATCAATTATCAAAAATGCACTAATAAATAAAACGACCCAATTTACAGGGAGCATAAAATATAGACTGTCTTCACGATAGCCGCGATTTGATAGCATAAATACAACTATAATATGCAAAATAACAAGAAGATTTTTTATATATTTTGAGTTGAAATTCATTCAATATTTTTCCCCTACAAATCATGCCCCATCTTATTCTTCTTCGTTTTCAAATATTCTTCATTATGATGATTTGATTCAATTTTAAGTGGGATATTTTCTACTATTTCCAAACCATAACCAATAAGTCCTACACGTTTGGTTGGGTTGTTCGAGATAAGCCGCATCTTCGTTACGCCTAGGTCACGTAGTATTTGAGCACCTACACCATAATCGCGTTCGTCCATTTTAAAACCAAGTTTTTCATTGGCTTCTACAGTGTCTAAACCTTGCTCTTGGAGTTTATAGGCTTTTAGTTTATTGAGCAATCCAATTCCTCTTCCTTCTTGGTTTATATATACTACCACACCGTGTCCGTTATCATTAATCATTTGCATAGCTTGGTGTAATTGGTCGCCACAATCGCAGCGAAGTGAGTGAAATATATCGCCCGTTACACAACTGCTGTGTACACGCACCATCACGGGTTCTCCGGGTTCCCAATGTCCCTTTACCAAAGCCAAATGTTCTTCGCCCGATACAATTTGTCTGTAGGCTACCAAATCAAAATCACCATACTTGGTGGGCATTTCTACAGAGATTTCGCGTTTAATTAATGATTCATTTTTGAGTCGGTATTCTATTAAATCTTTTATTGTTATAAGTTTTAAATTGAATTTTTCTGCTACAATTTTCAAGTCATCCAAACGAGCCATGGTGCCATCTTCTTTCATGATTTCGCATATAACACCTGCGGGTTCAAGTCCTGCCATGCGGGCTAGGTCTACTGTGGCTTCAGTATGTCCTGCCCTGCGGAGTACGCCTTCATCCTTGGCTTTCAATGGAAATATATGTCCAGGTCTTCCGAGTTCATCGGGACGTGTTGCGGGATCAATTAGTGCCAATACGGTTTTGGAGCGATCGTGAGCAGAGATTCCTGTAGTGCAGCCTTTGCCCAATAAATCAACAGAAACTGTAAAAGGCGTTTCATGACTCGTAGTATTTACTCCCACCATCAGATCCAATTGCAATTCATTACATCGTTTTTCAGTAATGGGAACACAGATAAGCCCACGACCTTCCTTGCTCATGAAGTTTATCATCTCAGGCGTAGCATGACGAGCCGCACAAAGGAAATCGCCCTCGTTCTCACGTTCTTCGTCGTCTACTACTATAATACATTTGCCAGCTTTTATATCAGCTATGGCGTCTTCTATTTTATCGAACATGTTTTTAGTTAATTAGTCGTTAGTCGTTAGTGGCTTACGCCTGATTCGTGGGTTTATATATTCTTCCGTCTGGCTTCAGCCGACGGAATGAGTGGTGGCAATATTGGTAGCGAAGTCTTGATACTTGATACTAGCTACTTGCTACTGTATTATAATATTCAACAACACTTTCTGCAATTTGTTTTACTTCAAAATGTTTGGCGGCATATAGTTTTGCTTGTTGACCGAGTGCGTTTGCTTCATCGGGATTGTTTGCAAAGTATATAATTTTATCTGCAAATTCGGGGGCTGAATTTACGATGACCATATATTCTTTTACTTCATCGGGCAAGCCCTGGGCAGCCATCTCTGTGCCTATAATGGTTTTACCCATAGCCATTGCTTCAACAGTTTTTACACGCATTCCACTTCCTGAAAAGAGCGGAACTATTAAAGTAGATTTATCAGCAACAAATTCCATGGCATTGAGTACTTGCCCATGATTTTCAACATTTAAATTATGATATTTATAAAATTCTTCACCCATATTTTTACCCGCCAAATGTAATACCAATTTTGGATTTTTGCTATGTACAATAGGCCAAACTTCTTTCATAAACCACCGCATGCCTTCTATATTGGGCATCCAGTCCATTGCCCCGATATGATATATACAATTTTCTACTTTGGTAGGTGCTGGGAGCTTGGTAACATCGAAACCTGTATATGCTATATGTATATTTTTGTCAAATCCATTTTGCTTGAAAAATTCTTTATCTTCTATACTTACGGTTATCAGTCCATCCAGACGGTTGATTGTTTCTAGTTCGTATTTTTTTAATTGTTCGGCAGCGGTTTTTAGATACCATTTCTTAAGAATACTGGTTTCATTTTTTGCCAGACCTTCCCAAATTTTATGTTCCACATTGGCAGCCCGCATCACGCATTTGCCTTGGCTGTAGCTGCGAACAACATCTAAATATATAGTTATTTGTAATCCGTCGAAATGTATAATATCATACTTGTTTTTTTGTAATAACGCAGCAAGTTCATCGGCAATACTTTTATTATAGAAACGAGAAATATGATAGGATTTATTCTGTAATAGATTTTTTAAAGCACCCAAAGCAGTGATATCGGTTTGTATACTATATATTTCTATGTGGGGAATTTCATTCAATTCTTTTCCATACTCCAAGTTTGTATGATTGCGTGAAGGATTTAATGAAAAATAGGTAACCTCTATCCCTAAATCTACCAATCCCATTAAAGCTTGGTATACCCCCACTGTGCCGCCATCATTGGGTGGAAAAGGAACACGGTTACTCAGAAAAAGCACTTTCATTCTGTTTCAGTTTCTGTTATAATACCTTTATCTTTTTTCAATTGTAACCACGCTTGCACTTTTCGTGCAACATTATAATACCATTCTTTATTAAATAAGTTGCTATCAATACTTGCTTTATACGTTAAAAATAATCCCAATGGAATCATCACAAACGAGCTCAACCACATCCCCACGAATGGACTAAATACACTTTCATTCGATGCTTTTTCGCCCGCTACTGTAATCATATAATATATAATAAATATCACAATAGCCGATACCATTGGCATGCCCAGCCCTCCTTTGCGAACGATGGCCCCAAAAGGAGCTCCGATGAAAAAGAATATAATACAAGCCAAGCTCAAAGTAAATTTCCTGTGCCATTCCAATCTGAATCTATTGGCAAATTCATAACCATTTTGTAAAGTAACTACAGAGAAATCTGCAATACCTTTAATAGTTCGGGCACTGTTTAATGCCGCAGTATAAGCTTTTTGTTTTTCGGTTTTCGATAAATTAGTGGCGAGGTCTGTAGCTTTTACTATATATGGATTTTTTACAATCCTACTTTGTCCGCTGCTATCATGTAGATGAAAATAAGTACACATATTGTTCAGAAACCCAACGCGTTTGTTCACTTCGCCAATATTCAAAGAATCTACAGCCTCGTCCAGTTCAAAGATATTCAGCATTTGATAGTTCTCTTTAAAATAATCCTCATCGCTGCGGTTCAATTTAAATGCACTTAGGTCCAATTCCATCTCTTGTTTGCCAAAAGTGGTTACACTAAAAGGATAGGTGCGTTTGTTATTGTCCCTATCTTCCATTTCTTCATATCGGGTACCATTATACAAGGTTACCATCAATTTGTCTTTGTCCTCATTCATGGTCATTTTACCATCGTCTGCCAGTATCAAACTCACATTTCCTTTTGTAGAGGTATGGTCGTATATCATTATCTGATGCATGTTTTGGTTATCGGCATCTTTCTTTCCTACCTTTATGCTGTATCCGTCAATTTGATTATAGAACAATCCTTCTTTCATATTGAAAGCAGGCTTTTGTTGTTGGATATCATATAATAAAGTCCTGATTTTTAGCTGGGCATCGGGTATTTGCACATTGGCAAAATAAAATGCGAGTACCATCATCAAACCACAAAAAATAAAAATGGGCATAGATATACGCCGTAAAGAAATGCCCGCAGATTTCATGGCGACCAATTCGTAGTTCTGGCCCAGGTTGCCAAAGGTCATGATGGTGGAAAGTAAAACCGCTAGGGGCAAAGCCAAAGGGACTAAGGTAGCTGACTGGTATAGAAATATTTGTGCAATAACATACCACTCCAAACCCTTGCCCACAAACTCATCAATCCACAGCCACAGAAATTGCATCACCAGTACAAACATGGAGATGAAGAAGGTGAGCACAAATGGCCCGATGAACTCTTTGAATACGAATATATGTAGCTTTTTCAAACTATGGGATGGTAAATCAAATCACAGATATCACGGCAAAATTAACCATTCCGCTGCATTAATAGGAATGTGATTTTTACAGCTCTAAAAGGCATTTGCAAAAATTGCAAATTAAATGGATGGCATTTGCAAAAAGTGAGAATTTGAGGAGTGGGCATGCCTATAGTTTTGAACCATCAAATAAATCAAACACAAATATGGAAAACATGAACAATACCAAAGAATTTCAAAAAGTACTTAAACATAGGGTACACGATCATTTTAACTTTAACCAAAGCAATATGAAATCTGCCGGGAAAAGTTATATCAAATACATGTTCCTCATTCTTTCCTATGCCGCATTATATATATCGCTGTTCAATTCCAACCAAACACTTTTGAGCCAATGGATTTGCTGCTTAGTTATGGGATTACTTATGGCAGCCATCGGACTCAACATTAGCCACCAAGCCATGCACGGCAATATTTCTCACAATAAAAATGTGAACCGCTATTTTGGCTACACTTTTAATATGCTGGGCATGAGCGATTATATATGGCATATCAAACACGATGTATTCCACCACAGCTATACCAACGATTATGAAAATGACGAAGCATTGAAAGAAGGCGATGCATTAAGACTCTCGCCTGAAGCTCCGCACAAATGGTTTCACCGCTACCAACATTATTACGCTTTTATAGTTTACGCCCTGTTTACTATTTTTTGGGCATTTGCTTTAGATATTGAAAAAATTAACCGCTACAACCGCAATGGTCATATAACAAAAAAGCAAGGACACGATTTCTCACAATTGCTTAAATTTTGGTTAACCAAAGTATTATATATATTTGCTTTTATATTTTTACCACTTTCATTTTTGCCCATCTCTTTTTTTCAGTGGCTTGTAGGATTTTTAACCATGCACGTTACAGCTAGCCTTATCATTACCCATGTGTTGCAAGTTGAGCATTTATATACCGCAGTGGTAAGCCCCAATGCCCAAGAACAATCGTGGATGAGCAACCAAGTGCAGGGCACCTCAAATTTCAAAACCAAAAATCCGATATTACAATGGTTGGTTGGTGGCAGTAATTATCAGATAGAACACCATGCTTTTCCCTACGTTTCAGCAGATCATTTTAAAGATATACAACCCATTATTAAACAAACTGCAAAAGAATATAATATCACTTATTACGAACACCCTGGATTTTGGGCAGCCGTAAAAGAACATTATAAATATTTGAAATTATTATCTGTTGCTTAAAATATAATAACACCAACCATTAATAAAAAGATTAACAAAATGAATAAACTTAAATTCACCAAAGACGAGGGTTCAGCGTTCTATAAGGAACTTAATGAAAAGCTGGAGCAATACTTTTCTACAAATGGTATTCAGAAGACCGGCAACTACAGAATGATATTCAAAATAATTTTGTATTTTAGTCTTGACGTTTTGTTCTATTATTTAATGATTACAAGTACCTCAAGTATAGCCTTTATAACATTTTATATGCTAATGGGCCTTTCTGTTTTATTAACAGCTTTCAATATTTCACACGACGCAGCTCATGGAGTAGCGGTGAAGAGCAAATTTTGGAACAAGCTCCTTTTTTCTCTTAGCTTCAATCTACAGGGCAACAACGCTTATGTTTGGGGCAAGAATCACAATGAATCGCATCATCTGTATACTAATATAGAAGGTAGTGATATAGACGTATTAAATAATCCATTGTTTAGAATGACACAAAGCCAGCCACTAAAATGGTTTCACCGGTTTCAATATATATATGCTCCTCTATTATATTTATTTTATTCAATAAATTGGTTTTTCTTCCGTGAAACGCTCATGCTTATTAACTTTTCGAGCAGAACAATTAAAATTAAAATTCCCACAAATGAAATTATCAAATTGGTAATTTACAAATTGCTGTATATTGGTTATATGGTCGCTCTTCCAATATATCTGTTGCCATTTGGCTGGCCAATTGTTTTGTTGGCTTTTATATTAAATCACTTTATGGTTTCAATGATATTTGTTGGCGTTTTAGGAGTTTCCCATCTTTCAGACTATGTAGAACACCCAGTTCCTGATAGTAATAATAAGCTGAATATGAGTTGGCCCAAATTGCAAATGTGTACTTCAGTTGATTACAATGCCGATAGTAAATTTTTTAACTGGACTTTAGGTGGTTTCAATGCCCATGCTCTGCATCATTTACTGCCAAACATCTGCCATGTGCATTACCTAAAGATATTACCAATGTTCAAAGAACTTTCTGAAAAATATGGATTAAAATATATGGAGATGCCCTATAGAAAATCTCTTGCATCGCATTTTAGATTTCTAAAAAAAATGGGTAGTAGCAAGAGTTTTAAACCAACCATCTATGAGAAATAAACACATCCATATAGCCCAAGATAGTGATTTGCTCAAAAAAATTTACCGCGAAGTAGCAGCTAAACTCTATATTGACAAAAAGAAGTTTAAAAAATTAATTTGGTTGAAATTTACGGTGTATTTCTCCTTGATAATCATGAGTTATTGTGCTTTGTACTTTATCAGTAGTCCAATAGTTTTTGTTTTATGCTTCGTTGTTTATGGTTTTATCTCAGTGCTATTCGCCTTCAATTTTTCACATGACTTTTCGCATAACACTATTTTCAAAAGCAAAAAAGCAAACAATCTGTGTTTTACTTTTATCTATGCTATTGTTGGTGCCCATGCTGATGCTTGGAAACAAC
>JAYVCI010000286.1:0-3997 GCA_043750035.1 Chitinophagaceae bacterium | reverse complement strand
GGTGTTCCAAATTCTTTTACAATCCCCATCAAATCGAGGTCGTGGAAGAATAAATTACCATGCCGCACATCATAGCCGTGGCGGGGAAAATAGAACGTTTGTTCTACGAGGTCGATGTATTTGTTTTTAATCATTTTTTAGTTATAAGGGGTAAGGAGTAAGGGGTAAGGAGTAAGGATATCAGCCCTTACTCCTTTTTCCTTATTCCTTACTACTATTTATTATTCATTTCCAAAATTTATTTCTGTGCTATCGCCAATATTGAGACTTTGCTGTACGCCCTGGAAAGAGGCATCATTGCCAATAAGTGAGTGGTGGAGGATTGCATTTTCTAAGTGTGAGTTTGGGCCTATTATACTATCTTTTAAAATAGAATATTTTATTACCGCATTATCACCAATTGACACATAAGGACCTATAATACTGTTACTAATATGGGCAGTGGGGTCTATATATACAGGAGGTATAATAATAGTATTTTCATACGATTGCATTTCCATTGGTTTTTGCCTCTTAAGCAAGGTGGAGTTGGTTTCCAGAAGCATGTCCTTTTTACCGCAATCGAACCAATTATCTATTTCCTGGGTACGGAACTGCACACCTGCATCTATCATCCGCATCAAAGCATCGGTAAGGTGATACTCGTTTTGGGTTTTTATTTTGTTGTCGATATTATACTGTAATGACGCGATAAGCTGCTTGGTTTCTTTTATTTTATATAAGCCCACCAATGCCAAATTCGATTTGGGGATATTGGGTTTTTCTATCAGCTTGGTAATAAATCCCTGCCCATCCATCTCAGCCACCCCAAATGAACGTGGGTCACTTACCTTTTTTACACCCAGCAATGAGAACGGGCTTTTGATAAACATACTTAAGTTGGTATCGAAAATGGTATCGCCCAATACAATCATCAATTCACCATCCTCTTTAATACAATCTTTAGCCAACCATATAGCGTGGCCCAGTCCTTTTCCGGTTGTTTGTATAATAAACTGGGTTTTAATTGTGGGGAAATTTTTGGTGATATATTCTTCTATCTTATCTCCCAAATATCCGATGATAAATATAAAATCGTTGAAACCCGCATCAATAAGTGGCTGTATAATGTGGGCTAAAATAGGTTTGCCCGCCACAGGTATCAGCGACTTGGGTTGTGTATGTGTGTGTGGCCTAAGCCTGCTGCCTATGCCTGCAACTGGAATTATTACCTGCATTTTATTATTTAATGATTTGGTGATTTATGATTGAATGATTTATTGTTTAATGATTGGATGATTTATGATTGAATGATTTTTAGAATATTGTATTGCTACCTGATACTTGATACTTGCTACTTTATACCCTCTCCCTCTCCCGCTCCTTCCCTCTCTCCACCCTCCTACTTACATATATACTAAACTCGAACAACAAATATAAGGGTGTTGCCATTAACAATTGACTGGTCATATCGGGGCTGGGCGTTAGTATGGCTGATATGATAAGGATGATAACAACGGCATAGCGGCGGTTCTTTTGCATAAACTTCGAGCCGAGCAAGCCAATTTTGGTGAGGAAATAAATCACCACCGGCAGTTCGAATATCAATCCACACGCCAGTACCATCATAGTTACAAAGGAAAGGTACTCATCCAAGGTCCAGTTGTTTTCTATTTTGCTGCTCAGTTCGTAATTGGCCAAAAACGATAGCGACATGGGTGTGAGAATAAAAAATCCAAACACAATGCCCATCAAAAATAGCAGTGATATGAAGAACGTAAAACTGCGTGCGTTTTTTTGCTCTTTCTCTTTAAGTGCGGGCTTAATAAACAACCACACTTGCCTCACGATATAAGGAAATGCTATTATCAGTCCACCTATCAAAGCTATATAAAGACTGTTGCTGAACTGCCCCCCTGGTGACAGGTTTTGCATATTGAGCTTGAATTCTTTGATGCACAAAGTATCGTTATTATAAAGGAAATATGATAAGTCGCAGATTTGGCGGTAGGTCCAGAAACCCACATTGATGGGGGCCAGAATAATTTCGTCCATAATGATGTCGAGCTCCACAAAACAAAATATTGCCCCAACCAGCACAGCTACCACAGCCCGCACTATATGCTTACGCAAATCGTCGATATGGTCTAGGAAACCCATCTCATGGCCTTCTTGGTCAGTGGGGCCAGTGTTTATCCTTCTGGTTACTCCGCTTAATATGTTCGATACGATTCCCACTATTTGGCCGCAAAATTAACCAATTACAACTTGTGGTGGGTTTATAATTTATTAATTTAGTAGATACCTAAAAAAAGCAACCCGTTTTAAGAATCGATTCCTACTATAGTTATGGGGATTGGGTATAAGTTTTTGTTTTAGGTTTGACTGGTGGCCTGCAGGAGTTAGAAGCATCCCGACAGTTATCGGGACATAAATCAATTCATCTTTTTCACTGCAACTTTCTTATCCTCTTCCAGCAATAAGTTTTTCTGCCATTCTTCAATAAAGGCAGTCTCAAAGTCGGCAAACTGGGGTTGGTTTAGGGTGTAGCCATATATATAATACTGTGCTGAGGCTCCCGAGCTTATTTTTTTGTCACGCCTTACATACGAGATTGCAACCCTTTTACTGGCTTCGGCTTTTGTAATATTGGAAGTGGTTAAGAAAAAAGTAATTTGTTCGGCAATACTGCAGCTTGATAGAAAATAATTCAAATGGTCAATTAAATATTGTAGTTCTTTTTTAATGGGCAGTTCATATTGCAAATCAGAATTTGGGTCCACCATAATAATTGATGGAAGTTTATATATATTGTATCTTTTAGCAATCGAATTTCCATTACTGCTCGATATTTCAGCATCCAGACAATTATAATGGTTCTTTAATACATTCACCAAATCAGCGTTCGACATAATCTCACGCGTAAATTTTTTACTATCGTAACAGTGTGAGGAGTGTACATAAATCAATAGTGGACGGTGCTCTTTTCTTGCAAATTCTAAGGCCGAGTTCAAATCATGGTGATTGAAACATTTGGGCAATGCTGATTTTGCACTATAAATGGTAGCACTTATTGACAATACTAATAGTAGCTTTTTCATAATTATTTATAGTTAGGGATACAATTTTAATGTATCTGTAATTATAATGTCAACACTAATTTTAGTTTATCAACAGTTTATAAACATATATTTTGAAATCTATATTATTCTTGGATATATATGATAATATTGATTTTTATTCTGTTTATAATAGTATACACATTGTCGTTGTGAAGAGGAATGAATGAAGTTACGCGTCATTGCGAGGAGGCTTCCGACGTGGCAATCCCCTTGGGAGCATGCTCAGAGATTTTAATTCGTATAGTTATATTTTCTTTCTGTAGTTTTGACCCAACATTGAATATTGAAAAACATACCGCCACCGTTAAGCAGATTGCCCAACAGCTAGGCTTCTCATTTTGTGGCATTTCCATGGCGGGTTTTTTGGAACAAGAAGCACCGCGTCTGGAAAATTGGCTTACCCAAAATTTGAACGGCGAAATGGCCTATATGGCCAATTACTTCGATATGCGTGTTGACCCACGAATACTTGTTCCGGGAGCAAAAACGGTGGTTTCGCTATTATATAACTATTATCCGAAAGATAAAAATATATATAACACAGGCGAGGTAAAAATTGCCAAATATGCTTGGGGTGAAGACTATCATAAAGTGGTAAAAAGCAAACTTAAAATAATGCTCAAAATGCTGAAAGAACAAGTAGGAGATATAGGCGGTCGTGCGTTTGTGGATAGTGCACCTGTGCTCGATAGGGCATGGGCTACAAAGAGTGGTTTGGGATGGATTGGAAAGAACTCAATGCTATTGAATAAAAACTTAGGCTCCTTCTTTTTTATTGCCGAACTTATCATTGATTTAGAATTAATACCAGATACAATACCTGCCAAAGACCACTGTGGTAGCTGCACTGCCTGCATTGATGCTTGCCCCACCGATGCGATTCTTTCGCCGAGATC
>JAYVCI010000285.1:0-4357 GCA_043750035.1 Chitinophagaceae bacterium | reverse complement strand
TGTAAAACAAACAATGACCGACTTGCAAAAAAATACAAATTTAGTAGCCGCCTTTTTTTGTGAAAAAAATGTCGCCTATGCTATGAAATAGTTAGTAATCTGCCTAAAGATTACAATCATAAAAAAGAATATTCTGCTTTTCTTATCAGGAAATATAAATAGTTTACAGACCATTTTGTTGACGTCAACAAAATGGTTATGATTTATCGTGACACTGCGTTAATTTATCTATTATCTTTGATGGCAATTATATTAACTACACTTAAGAAAATGAATAAGCAACTCCTATTAATTACACTTCTTTACCTAAGTACCCACAATGCCAATTCCCAAACAAATATCGATACCACATCCTTCAACACGGTGATGGAACAAGTAAATTTTGGCAATCCAAACTTTGTGGTAATTGGCGAACATCATTATATAAATAATACCTTTGCTACTGAATCTTTTATTATAGAAAAACTAGCAGAGCAAGGATATAAGAATATCTACATGGAGGGCGGGCACTCTGAAGCCGCCATAATGAATATATACTTACAAACTGGAGATACTTCGTTATTGAAGAATACAAGGGCAAGGGTTGAAACTTATCGACAATCTCTGGAATACATATACCAAACAAATAGGAAAAATAATTATGGATTAACCTATTCAGGATTCGATTTCGAGCGACCTTTGTGTGTGGGGTATCTGTTTTCAAAATGGTTCGACAATGCCAATACTATTAGTTTGAAAAAGGTGGGAGAATATTTAGGCTTATTGGATGCGTTACCACCCATTACCTTAGCTGAGGTGGAGCAAAGAGGTTTTAAAATGAAAACTATTTTGGATAGCCTCAAAAGTACATTTAATGAAACTTATTATAAAGAAATTTTAAAAGACAACTACAATCTTTTTCATAAAATTGTATATAATCCCGTCTATGCCGATTTTAAGAAAAGCGGCTTATTTGAGAAGAGAGACCCTTATTTTATTAAAACAATGCTTGAAGAAGAAAAACAAGGGCGATTAGATAAATCTATTATTATAACCGGTGGTTCACACATGATTGACGAAGGCAGGTTTATTGGCGTACTGGCAGATAGCTTGGTAGGAAAATATAGTATCACTGCATTTTTCTTTGTATACAATAACTGTATAGATTATGATAGCAATAAACCATATACTTCTCCTAAAAGTCATTTGAAATACCTCAACAAAAATTTATATAAAAACCCACAAATAAATTTCACCCAAATCAAGTATTGGATTATTCCAACCAGAAATGATGAGGTGATAAATATTGTGGTGGGTATGCATAATCAATGAGTTGTCGCACAGGGCATTCGCACACCTCACCCCCGGCCCCTCTCCATATTGAGAGGGGAGTCGAAAACTTTAATGTTTGCGTTAGCCCATTAATTTCGCCGCGGCGAATAACATTCTTTTTTTAAAAATATTCCGCATTATATCCCTACCTTTGAAAAAATATAAAAGTGCAAAGCCGGTACTATAAATAATGGCTAAAATAAAATGAAAAAAATATTTACAACTCTTTGCAGCCTTACTGCACTTTGCACCTTGGGCTTGGCACAACCTGTTCTCAATTATAGTGCTACCCATGGCATAGGCACCACCAGTGTGCTGAATTTGATTGGGGGAACAACTACTACTCTTCAACAAAAGGGAGCAGGCATTACTTGGGATCTTTCATCAAATACACTTACACAGGCAGGAACTTTTGATATTGTTGCCCCTTCAACCACTCCCAGTGCATCAAGCTATCCCACAGCAAATCTTTGTTACAAGCAGAATATTACGGGCCTGGGCATATCTTATACGTATTTAATTGATTCGACCATAGGTTTAAGCTCTATCGCAGATGGTATTAGTGGCTCAAATCCAACAACATGGACTAAATATGATAAAATATTGCAATATCCATTTAACTATATGGATTCTTTTACCGCTACCAGAAAATCTTCCACAGGTTCCGATGAGCCATATACCCGTACTTATGATGCTTATGGAACGCTAAAAATTAATGGCAAGACTTATACAAACATTATCAGAGTTACCAAGAACCCTGGAAATTCAATATGGTTCACTACTTCACCTGCGATGTTTCCTGTACTTATTCAGGCAAACAGTACTACCTATTTATATAATGACTATAAAACAACCACAAGTATTGATAAGGTAACGCCCAACAATCAAACAAGTATTTATCCCAATCCGTTTAATGCTTCTGCTATAATACAATTAAACTCTTCTATAAATAATGGAGAACTATATATAACCAATGCATGCGGACAAAACATAAAAACAATCGCACATATCTCAGGTAACAATATAAAAATAAACAGAGATAATTTAAGTTCTGGAATATATTTTTATCAGTTGATGGAGGGGAATAATTATATAACTGTTGGGAAATTTGTGATTACAGATTAATCATCCTTTTTTACGCACAGGCAATCGCACAGCCCCACCCCCGCCTCCCCTCAGGGGAGGAGCCGAGTTGTGTTTCAAAATCTGCGTCAGCCCATTTATCATTTATAGTTCATCATTCTTTTGTCTTTCATCTTTATACTTTTGTCCATAATCTCCGTACTTGATACCTGATACTAGCTACTTGATACCATTCCATTTACTTGATGTTCAACACCACCATCGCCCCCACTTCCATTAGCCACGCTATCCCCAAATGTACCATTATACCCCCGTATATTGATTTGGTTTCTAGGGCTAGAACGCCGAGTATTAATCCGCCGAAGAAGGAACTGGCAGTTTCGGCCATGGGTTTCCAGAAATGGATGCTCACATAGAAACAGGCAATGGGTATAATACATTTGTAACCACAGATTCTGCCCAAAAGAAGTATCATAAATCCGCGGAAAAAGGATTCGATGGAGATAAAATCTATACCATAACATAGTTCAAATAATGCAATAGGTTTCCAGTTTTCGGCATTCAAACTATTATAGTGAAATATGCCATATACTTTGGGATATTGTGCCAAAAAATCTGTTTGGAACGAAGCCCATACAATCAATGGGACCATTAGTAATAACAGTACCCAATAAGGTTTTGCTTCGAACTGTTTGGTGGAGAAACCATAAAAAGGCATTTGCTTGCGGTGCCATATACACCATATAATAAAAACAGGGACAATGGTAAGCAAACACATCACCAAATTATCAGCACAATTGTAGGCCAATGATTTGAGCTCTTGGTTATCTTTCAGCCATTTTGAAATTAATACATTGTGATAGGTAAATGAGGAACGCAAGGCAAAAATGGCACACCCGATTGTTATAATACTCCATAATTTTTTGCTATATAATTTTGGATCACGGTCGAATATGTATAATATGATAAAAGGATAAAGTATACTGGCAAAATAAAATATAAAATACTTATAGCACGACTCCCAAAAACTATTTGAATCATTTACCCAATTCTTTGGGATGCGATACTCATAGTTCAAATATATAAACAGTGCATTGAGCCCAATAATGAGCAACAAATAGGTTTTGTTCACTTCATTAGTGAAATAGTTTTTGAGGTATCCAACAATTTTATTCAATGCGGGCAAAGGTAGGAGTGGAATCAATTTATTTGCACATTCAGGATTTCAACTTTCAGAAATCTGAAAATAAGGTTCAAAACTTAAATTAAAAAATCGATTTTTTATGTACAACTTTGCAAAAGATTTATATTTGATGAAAAATGAAAACAAAATAGCCGAACTTCTAACAGTCCTGTTCATCAAGCAAGACGAGATAGTAGGGGCAATTAATGGAGTTCAGAGTAATATTAAAAAACTGAATCAAGAACAAACAAAAACAAATCTTGCCTTGGGAGAACTTAGACTCTCTGTAATGCGTTTAGCCGATGAAATGGGAATGGTGCAAGAACATGAAAAAACGTATCGACAAACTTGAACATAAAGTATTTGGAAAAGGATAAGGTTTTTATACTATTAATTTCTGTGCCAGACCATGTATTGCTTTCAAATGAGATAGCTTCTGTTTTTTTATATTGAAATATTCAGCTTTTTATGTGCAACTTTGCAAAAAAAATTTTGTCATCCTGAGTTTATCGAAGGGTAGACAAAATCAACGCCAACAACTCCAATGTCGCTCTTCGATAAACTCAGAGTGACAAAGGAATCGTAAATCGTAATTATTTTGATTCTCCGTTCAGAAAACCTTATTAAACGCTACAAAAAACGCCTTGTGGTAAACAATGCCAGCATACAAGTGGCACAGGGCGAGATTGTGGGTTTGCTGGGCCCGAACGGTGCAGGTAAAACCACCAGTTTTTATATGATAGTGGGGCTTATAAAACCCGATAGCGGTAAAATATACTT
>JAYVCI010000284.1:0-9807 GCA_043750035.1 Chitinophagaceae bacterium | reverse complement strand
CATAAGCCATGGTGTAATTGGCAATACTGGTTTTGGTAACTAGGTCAAACTGGTCTTGTGTAAAATCGCCTGACAGCGTGTGGTCCATGTGTTCGGCTTTGGTATAAAAACCTATTGCTTTATCATCGTATATCAAATAACCATCGTTAATGGTCAATTCTTTCAGCTTCATTTTAAATTTTGATTGGGCGGTATCAGTATCCTGCGGCTTTTTCAAACTATCTGTTAGTGTGATATCCCAGTTGGCACGTCCATCCTGCAGCACCCTTGCATTAATTCGGGGATTGTCGAGCTGTATTGTCTTAATAGAAATTTCATCGCCACGGAACACACTCATCAAGTCCATCTTTACATATATATATTTGGCTGATATAAGGGTATCGCCAATAAATTCCCCTTTATTTGCCAAACTCAAATTATCAATTCCAATGGACAAATCGGGGAAGGAACGCAGAAAACCAATGCTGATATCATCATCAAAGTTGAGGGTAGCGTTCAAATGTTTGTTAGCTTCCTGCTTTATGAGGCTCACTATTTTAGATTTGAAAAAATAGGGAATGGCAATCAAAATACCGAATATAACGAGTATGGTGATGGCAATGTTTCTGAGTTTTTTCATGATAGGTTTAGTATATATTTACTAGGGCAAATATATGCAATATAAACCCACCCAATGCACTTCAATTCGTTTTTTATGGACACTTATAACACCGGATATGGAAAAATATTAGTTCGATCGAATACAATATTAGCTTTTATCTTAGTTATTTGCAGGCAATGAAAGGCTTTATATATTTATTTACAATCCTGTTCTTTGCCATTGGCACACCATGCACAGCCCAGACTATACAGGGAGACATACCTGACAGCGTGGCTAAAAAATTTGGCTGTCAGTCCATCTGGAAATTAATTGATGCTTCACGAACCCAATTCAAAAGCATTCGGGGGGCTAAAAAGCCCATGAAATATACAAACGTATATCAGGCTACTGTATTGTTGCGTGGAACTAGCAATGCCCAAATAATTGTGGATGGGCCGCATTGCAAGTATGAAGCAACCATTATAGAAACCTTTAATGGATTAGAGGCTACCAAGGCTTACTCAAAGTTTTTGCCCACTGCCGAAATTTGTTTGGAAGGTTGGGTTTTTGTTACTGAACCTGAAGAAGAAAGCAATCAAATATATCGGTTTATTGCTTACGAAAAAGAAGATATGGTTAGCGGAATTACTGTTGAAGTGGCTGTTACTAAAGCAAAAAGTGGGAAGTTTAAAGTGGTGTTGACGATTCAGCCTTGATATAGTAAGGGGTAAGGAGCAAGGAGCAAGGAGTAAGGAGTAAGGAGTAAGGAGTAAGGAGTAAGGGGTAAGGAGTAAGGCCATTCGGCTAATGGTGGAGAATTCAATCATTCAATCGCATCTCCTCCGGATAGCTATCGGGACAATCATTAAATAGTAGTATCTTCGCGGCCAAATTATCAAAAAAAAAACTGATTTAAAATCCAAACAAGTATAAACTCTTAAATTTTACCTTTTTTATATAAGCATGAGTTTCAACTCTTTTGAATTCCTGATATTTCTTCCCTTAGTATTTTTACTTTACTGGTTTGTTTTCAAAAAGTTTAGATGGCAAAATACTTTGCTGTTGGTGGCCAGTTATGTATTCTATGGTTGGTGGGATTGGCGATTTCTGTCTCTGATAATTTTTTCTACAGGGTTAGATTTTTTTACGGGTTTAATGGTTGCCAAAACAGAAAACCAATTACACAAAAAAATATGGTTATACACCAGTATAGCAATCAATTTGGGTTTTTTAGGGTTTTTCAAATACTACAATTTTTTTATCGAAAATTGGGTTTCAGCTTTCAGGTCAATTGGTTATGAAATGCATTTGTCTACCATAAGTATTATTCTGCCACTGGGTATATCATTTTACACCTTTCACGGACTTTCCTATATAATTGATGTTTACAAAGGCAGAATTGAACCCACAAAAGACTGGATAAGTTACAGTGTTTTCGTAAGTTATTTCCCTTTACTTGTAGCAGGGCCCATTGAACGTGCCAACCACCTGCTGCCACAAATTGTAAAACCCAGAAGATTCAGTTACAATCAAGGGATTGATGGGCTCAAGCTCATTATTTGGGGTATGTTTAAAAAGATAGTAGTAGCAGACGCAGTGGGTACGGCCGTCAACGAAATTTTCTCAAACTATACACATTACAGCGGAAGTACCCTTATACTGGGAGGCATTTATTTTGCCATTCAGGTTTACTGCGATTTTAGTGGCTATTCAGATATTGCACGCGGCGTATCAAAATGTTTTGGAATAGAACTACTGCTCAATTTCAACAATCCTTTTTCTAGCAAAACCGTTACAGAGTTTTGGAGACGCTGGCATATTTCTTTGTCCACTTGGTTCTTCGATTATGTCTTCAATCCACTTGTTATAACATTTCGTGGCTGGGGCATTAAAACAACCGTGGTATTCGGATTGATTTTTACATTTTTGCTAACCGGAATTTGGCATGGTGCGGGTTGGAAATTTATGGTATATGGCTTATTAAATGGTGTGGCGGTAGCATACGAATTTCTTGCACAGCGGCAGCGGGAAAACTTGATGGGCAAACTCCCTCCGCTAATCAACACTTATCTCAGCAGGTTCTTTACTATTGGTTATATGTGTTTTTGCTGGGTGTTTTTCCGATCAAAAGATCTTTATTCAAGTATAGATTATATTAAGCGTTGCTTCCATTTAGATTTGAACCCTGAATTTAAAAGCAATCTTGTTGTCATTGTTGTTTATATGCTCTTATCGGCAATATTATATTATAAAACCGATAAGATTTGGACGAGGTATGTGAGAATAGCAATTTATTATCCCATGCTTTGGTTTATTTTTCAAAATATGTTTAAACCTGCTGAATTTATATATTTCCAGTTCTGATGAAAAGATTCCTGCGTAATATACTAATGTTCCTACTTCCGTTTATCGTATTCGGAATAGTGATTGGTTTTTTAAGATATCAGAATTTACTAAAATTAGTTAACCAAGGTATCAAAGAATTTCAAACAAAGTCTGTCTTTTTTGTTGGCGACAGCCATATTGAAGCAATTGATATATACGCTTTTGATTCCAGTTTTGTAAACATCGGACAAGGGGGAGAGATGATTGATGTTTCCATTGCTAAGATTAAAGCACTTGTCAGCGAAAATTCCCCCAGCCCTATGACTTTCTATTTGGGATTTTCAGAATGTAATATAGTAAACAATCCTATTATAGCAGATGAAGGAAAACGTAGGCTTTTTAAGTTTGATCTGTACCTGGCAAAAGAGAGAATGGCTTTTACGCTGTCTAACCCAAAAGGCTTTTCACAGTATGTGGTATTCGACGATGATAATAGTACTGGTTTTGGCGATGGGAGAGGCACTTCCACCAATCAGGTTTTCAATCCCCATAAGGTTGTTGACCCCCAATTTTCAGTCATGCAATTTCATTATAAGGATACCAACGTAAATGAGAATGCAACAATCAATAAAATTCTGGAACTACATCAGTATGTAAAAAGCAAAAATTCAAAGCTCATTTTAATCAATATGCCAACCAATGCCATGTATAAAAAATACGTGCCCAAAACTATTTTGGCTAGCTACAAAAACATTATGAGTACCTTTAATAAAAAAGGTATCCAGATGTTAGACTATGGCAATCTAAATTTGAACGATTCATTATTCTCTGATATGAATCACCTTAATAGCAATGGGTCAAAAATGTTTTTGCCCATGGTTTTCTCTCACAATAAAACAGCCGCCGCCGCAGATTAATATATAATAGAAGTAACTATTCACTTCTTTTACCAGCAGTCCGCTGCGGCGGATAAACCGCAATTTCAACTCAATCCCCATATACTTCACTTAAAACTACCAAAGGGCCTGCCCTGACGAATGGAAGGGTGCAACCTAAGGCTTCATTGTTCGTCGTGCCGACGCAACGAAGCCTTAGCTGTTAGGTGCTGGCGTTCTTGTCTGTCGAGTGCTACAACCATTGTCGTTATTGAGTTGTCGTGTCATAGAGTGTCGGCTGTGGGTTGCGTATTTTTTATTTTTTTGAAGGGAAGGAAATTTTTTAAAAACAATTTTATTTGGGTCGGAGAAAAGCATACTCTTTTGCAAGCTTTGGTTTGTGCGGTCGCTCGTGTGGCTTGCAAATGTGTATGCTTTTGTGTGTCGGCTTTCGTTGTTATATTTCATCTCCTTGCTTTAAATAATATCCAACAATATTTAAACCTCCGTCTTTGCGATAATATTCAGGGTCGTTGAATTTAACCTGATTCAATTTCTTAACTGCTTTCATAAAACTTCCGTCTTTAGGTTTCATTACTTGAACTCCTTTAGATGTTCTGCTGTCAACAGGATTTATTTTACTTGTATTGAACAAAGCAACTTTGTCTATACTACTCAAAGCAACCAAATCAATATCATTTTCTATATGCTCAATGAAAATCAATTTTGATTCATTGCTAAAAGCGTTTTTTAATTTCTTTCTGTTTTGTTCAGTTTGATAACTTGTGAAAGATATTTTCCCTGCTTTTCCGTTTTCAAATGCAACAAACAAATAGCCATTATAATTTTTTGTTCCTGTCAGATATATTGGTTTTTCAGCTTCTTCAAATTCTATTTGTTCAATAATTTGTGCTTTACTATTGAATCCTCTGTTTTGAATTTTATACACGTTGTGCAATGAAGTGAAAACTAAGAACTCTGGAAATGCAAATAGATTTGTAGCAGTCTTGATTGAATGCTCTGTCTGAATAGGCGGTTGATTAGAGAAGTCCATCGCAACTTGTTTCTTGGTTTCAAATAAATCCGACTGTTCAAATATTGTGTCCTGTCTCGGAATTATTTGTTTGATAGTTTCGCTTTGGGCTGTTTCGTTCCTTTCAATCTCGGTTTCCTCAACCTCGGTATGCTGATAATTGTTTTTGATTTGTGGTTCTTCTATTTGAATGTCGTTTGCTTTAAGAAGTTTCCAAAGCGGTTGCATTGCTTTTTTGCGGTTAGAATAATATTCACCGCCTCTAACTCTAAAAAACTGCCAACCGCATCTCTCTAAAACTTTTTGTCGCATTAAATCATTCTGAAATTGCTCTGCACCGTGAAATTTATCCCCATCACATTCAATGGCTATTTTTATTCCGTTTCCTAATAGAGTTACTAAATCAATTCTGTATCTTCCTTTTGCAACTTCGTATTGCGGAATCACACTATAATTATTTGAAACAATGTCATTGAATACATCAACTTCAAACCAACTTTCAAATGGTTCGGGTTGATTGCCCATACTCCGTTCAATAAATTTTTGCGGTGGAATTGGTTGTTGTTTATGGTTAAGGAAATGGTCAAGAAGTTTGTAACGCAAATCATTCTGATTACTCATATCATCTAATTGCACAGAATGGTAAAGCCAAATCTGCTCTTTTGCTCTACTTACTGCAACATTAAATCTTCTTTCATCTTCGGGCTTTGTCAATGCACTCCTATTGTGATTATCAGCAGTAATTAAACTCAAAAACATTATATCTCTTTCGTCACCTTGGAAACTTGCGGAATTTCCGCAAACAATATTTCTGTTTTTATATTCAACTTCTCCAATTTTCTTTAAAATCAGATTGTCAATTATAGTTGCTTGTTTATTTCCTTGTAATGCAATTACTCCAAAAGATTTTCCTTTGTAATTTTCATGATTGACAAGTTCTGCAATTTTATTTGCGATACCTTCCGCTTCAACTTTATTTGTGATATTCTGATATGTCCCATCAACAAAGCCACGTTGGCAATATTCTGTTTTCAAAGGTTCGATTCTGTTTTCGGAATACTGCTTTAACGGATATAATCCTTTTCCATCAGGAGCATAAAAATGTTTATTGCAGAATTCAATTATTTCTGGCATACATCTAAAATGTTCTCGTAAAACAGTCATTCCGTTGCAAAGTATTTTAGCTTGGTCAAAGAAACTGTATTTAATATCTAAAAATGGCCCAATAGAAATATTTGATAAATACTTTTTAATAAATGGTAGCATTACATTTTGGTCTACACCAACATATTCGGGGGATGTTTGTTTGTCATCACCTACAATAATTATCTTTTTACCTATATAATGGAGGAAACTTGCATCTGCACCTAATTGGCTTGCCTCATCGATAATCACATAATCATACATTCCCTGCTCTGGAATTATTGTTTCAGCAACTTTGTATAATGGCATAATCCAACAAGGAACGGAATCTTTACATTTTTCCATTTGTTGTTGAGCTAATTTCCTTGATGATTGTGCGGTTTTTGCTGATGCTGTTTTAGGAATTTTCTTAACTGCTAGAACCCATTTCTGTAAATTTTGTCTTAAGAAATTGTCAGTTTTCAATCGTTCTAAAACATGAAGCCAAGCTTTCCTCGAACCAATATCAGAAATTAGGGTGTTTTCTTCTTTCTCTAAATCTGACAATCTGTATACCAGTTTTGTTTCGTAATCTTCTTCTAATAGTTTAGTTATTTCTGAATAGGCGTGTTTATAATGAATTGCATTTTCAAGATGTCTGAAATTTGAGGAATCAAATGTGTCTTGTAAAATTTCATCTACCAATGTTGGGAAATTCCTTTGCAGACTTTCTTTGAGGTTTTTGTATTCGATGTATTTATCCTTTTCGGAATTAAGTGTGTCAATTTCAGAAAGTTCTTGCTCGTATTTTTCAGCATCAAAATTCGCAAGTGTTTTTAGGATTCTGTTTGCAAGCGGATGAATATTTTGAATTGAAAGATGGTTTTTTACATCAATCAACTTTCCCTTAAATGCTTTTGTTTGGGCAAGTAAATAATTATAATCAGTTTCCTCAATTAGCTCCTTGATAGAAAGGCTATTGTAATCAGCAATTTTTAAGGATGATGTTGATTCAATTTTCGATTTCAATTTGTTTACATCTCCGATAATACCGATGAACATTTCGGTATCGTCTTTCAATTTCTTGTAATAAACTAATTTATCAAAATAAGACTTGGCATTTCCGTTCGGTTGCATTTCCCAAATCCTTTCAAGTTCTTCAAAGTCCTGTTTTATTTTGATGTCGGTTAGAACAGTTGCAAATTCTGACTGAGTATCGCAAGGGCTTCCGTTTACTTTTACTGAATCAATGAAGTATAATTTTTCCTTAATGTTTTTCGGCAAAAGGGGTTTCTTAATAGCAAAAAGCATCCCCGATAAACCATTTCCTTCTTTTAAATAAGTCAGTAAAGTTTTAGCATCACCATTTAACTGAATCCAACTTTTATCATTTGGGTATTTAATTTCAACACTTCTATCAAATTGCTTTAACTGTTCTTCATTTAATTCGGAAAGCAATTTATTTGTTCTTGAAATTTTGTCTGACCAAAGAAATTGATTGTTGGGGAAATCACTTATTACCCTTGCTTTAAAGGGCAAAGAATTGTTTTCTATTACTAAAAATAGTTTATTAAGTTCTTCTAATAAACTTCTTAATTCTTGATAATGTTTAGAAGCAATTAAAATATGTTCCTCCTTCGAGGTATATTTTTGAAGCAAGTCATTTGCAATTTTCCGATATTCTCGAAGTTCAGAAAGTAAAAGAAGCTTTTCTTTTTGCGGAATTATAAAGTTGAAAACATTGCAATCAATGTTTTGATATTTCCTTGTAAGCGTGATTAAATTTTCAATATCACCAACTAATTCAATTTTGTTGATGTCGGCAAAATCATCTTTATACCAACTAAAGGCAGAAAATTCTTTTTCAATTTTTTCTGCAATCTCCGAAAGTGTTCCAGTATAGTTTCGGTTTATATTTTGTCTGCGTGTAGATTTTTCCTTGACTTTTAGCCATTCATTTTTTGTATGTGCATTTTCTCCTTTTACTCTTGACAATTCTGCTTCTCGTTCTTCAATCTCTTTTGCATAACGAGTAAGGTCTGTAATGCTTGCAAGTTTATCGTTGATTGCATTTACGCTTGAATCAAGGTCTTGAATAGAAGTAGAGTCGCCACTTAAAAGGTTTACGGTTAAGTTTTGAAAGTCTTTTGGTAGTTGGTTTTTTAAAACTTCTAATGCTCTTTTTGTATAGGCGGTAACTAAAACTTTTTTACCATTTGCCAATAAATGACAAATTAAATTTGCAATCGTATGTGATTTACCTGTTCCTGGAGGACCTTGAACTAATACCTTATTATTTCTTCTCGCTTTCTCAACAATTTCAATTTGTTCATCATTATATTTTTTAGGAAAGTAAATAGTTTCATCACTAAAGGAATTTGATGTTCCGTTTTCTGAGAAATCAGAATCCTCTTCAGGTTGCAAAACTCCAATAATATCATTGATAGAAGGAATGTCTATTGAATCGGGTGAAATAGTTATTTCAGAAATAATGTTTTCATAAAGTGCTGTAAAGCTCCTTGTGTTCCTCTTTCTCAATAGCAAAGCAGGTGCAAAATAAACCGTAGGTTTATTTGCCCCTTCTTTTGGTTTTGCTAAATCTTCTTTTGATTGCCCGTCCGGTCTTATTCTGTCTGCAAAAATTTGAATAGCATCTTTAATTTGTGGGTCAAACAGATTGTCAGATATGTTCTTTTCTTTAAGAAATGAGGCTACTAATTTTTCGGCTTCAATTACGTCTGCCGAATCAAATTGCTCAAACAAGTCAAGAATTGCATCTGTTTCAATTTGAATTTCATTGTCAATGCTTGGTGAAACTTTTACAAAAGATTCTCTTTGTGAAAACTCGAAAGAAATTTCCGCTTTTGATGTTAGGATGTGTCGGCAAATTTGCGGTGTATTTGAATCTTCTTTAAAATAAAGTAATCCAACTCCAAAAATTAATTCAAATTCTTCTCCGAACTGTTGTGCTTTATTATAAATGCTAAATAGATGCTTATATGTTTTTGCTTTTCGTTCGTATTCGGCAAATTGGATTTCGTAGGTTCTAATTTCCTGCTTATAAAGTTCTAAATCATTAAGCCATTTTTCATTTAGATATTTATCAAATTCCTCTTGAAGTTCTTGCTGGTCTGCTAATGCAATAGTTTTCCCATTTTTTACTATTGTCTTTTTCAAACTTGGCGTTCCATCTTCATCGGTTAAACTGTCCTTTACAATCCAGTCATTAAGCGTTTCGCTTAACTTTCTGAAAGTCGGTTGTTGTGGCTCGTCTTTAGGTTTAGTAACCTTTAACCAATAGTCAGCGTCCTCGTTATAAGAAGGAAAAGTAATACAGTCAAAAATTTCGTATTGTGGAATGTCGGCAAGCCAAACCTTGTCTGGGTATTGAGCATCAGAACTCTCAATATCCCTCACAGGATTGCTTCTGAGTTTTGAAAACTCAAGCAGGTAATTGAATATTTGTAAGTATTTGTCCTTTTTCATTACTAACTCAGTCTCAAATTTAACGATTTGATTAGAACCACAATGCTAATAGTGCGGTGGGAGATTGCACTCTTTTGCAAGCTTTGGTTGTGTGTCGGCTTGTGTGGCTTGCAAATGTGTGCAATGTGGGTCAGCCTGAAAATTGTTTTTAAAAAATGTGCGGTGGGAAAAAATAAAAAATACAGAAGGGTCGGTCTGTCGTGTCGGCAAACGGTCGCTTGATTTATAATATTTGTTCCTGTCGTTTCGATGTCTGTCAGTTTAATGGTTGTTGTGTCGGTCTTTACGCTTCTGACTAACGTAAAGAATCACGATTAAAAATCAAGTAGTTGCAATTCCAATATCTTCATTAGTGAGTGCAAATTTATGGATTTGTTTTTTGATTT
>JAYVCI010000283.1:0-5645 GCA_043750035.1 Chitinophagaceae bacterium | reverse complement strand
GGAACTATTTAATTCTGAATTTTATGAAGGTGATAAAATGCCTGACAATATTGCACTTGCTGCAAGAGATAGAATTACAAGAGCACCAAAGGCACTCGGGTTTGTTGACTTAAAACCGAAAATTAAACTTACAGAAGTTGGAGCAAAGTTGTTGAGTGAAAAACGAAGCTACGAAGTAATTGCGAAACAACTTTTTAAATTTCAACTTCCTTCTCCTTACCATAAAGTTCCCATTGATAGGGGTTTCAACATTCGCCCATATTTAGAATTGTTGAGACTTGCGAAAGAATTAGGAAACCTATCAAAGACAGAGATTGCAATTTTTTTTGTTCAAATGACACACTACAACAAATTTAATTCCGTTGTGGCTGCAATTAAAAAATTCAGAACCGATAAATCAAAGTTTAATGGGAATCGTAAAGTTTTTACTGATGGAGTTTTTACAAAGGAAATATTAAAAGTTTATGCAGAGGATATAAAAGCGAATGATTTAAAAACCCGAGAAAGTGGCGATGCTTCGCTTGCCAAATTTGTTAAGACCAAGAAAAGCAATCATATTGATTATGCTGATGCGTTTATTCGATATTTAAGAGCAACACAATTGATTTCGTTTGATAAGAAAACTTTTAGAATGATAATTGCTCCGTCTCGTGTTGCGGAAGTGGATTATCTTTTAAAAAGTGTTGATCAGAAAGCTCAGACGTTTAAAACGGAAGTTGATTTTAAACAATATCTTTTTAGTCCAACGTCTTTATTGTTGCTTACTGATGATAGAAAATATCTTGAAAAGCAACTTACAAAACTTACTGTCAAGTTTGATGCAAAAGCAAGTATTGAGGCTTTGAAGGACCTTTTGGAAGCAACTGAAAAGAAATTAATTTCGACTGCAATCAAACAAACGGAAGCATCATTAAAAAACTACAAGGAGTTTGATGACATTATTGATGTATTTGAGAAAATTACTACCAAAGAAGTTCCTGACCCACCACTTTATTTAGAATGGAATATATGGAGAGCATTGGTTATGATGAACTATGCGAAAGCTGTAAAAGGTAATTTTTCTATAGATTTGGATGGCGTTCCTTTAAATACGGCTCTTGGAAATATGCCAGATATTTTAGTTGAATATGATGGCTTTAAAGTTATTGTTGAAGTAACTATGTCAAGCGGAAACAAGCAATATGAGATGGAAAGAGAGCCTGTCGCTCGTCATTTTGGAAAAATACAAAATGCTTCGTCCGAACCAGTTTATTGTCTTTTTGTCGCTCCGAAAATTAGTGAAGGGGCGTTAGCACATTTTTTTAATTTGAATAGACTTAACACAAAAGCATACGGAGGAAAAACGAGAATTGTCCCAATGAATTTGAGTCAGTTTGTGTCGTTTATTTCTGTTGCTAAGGATAAAAGTTTTAAGAACTCAAAAGTCTTGAAGTCCTACTTGGATTCAATTATAAGTCAGATTCCGTCTGCTGAAGATGAATCTGTTTGGTTTCAACAAATTCACGATTCTATTCCTGCCTGGGTAAGTCATACAAATACTTAGTATGTTTTAGTCCAATCTGAAAAAGAAAAAAGATACCCATATCGGCAGATTTTTTTTACTTGTTCTATTGTTAGAACTGCTACCTCGTTTTGTATAAACTCACTGACATTGTCAAGTGTTTTATGGAGCTTTCCAGAAAAGGCCCTTTTCATTTTCCACCATATCTTCTCCGCAGGGTTCAGTTCGGGGGAATATGGGGGTATAAAAACCAAGGCTATATTATCGGGTATTACCAGGTGGCGTGCTTTGTGGAACGACCCATTGTCGAGCAGCATTATTTTAAACTCATCGGCGGACTGTAATGAAAATTCGTTCAAAAAAATCTGGAAAGTTTCGGTATTACATTCAGGCAGCTCAAGCTCAAAGTGATTCCCGGTGATCGGGGAAAACGCCCCGAACAGGTACAGGGACTTGAATACCTGCTGAAATACACAGATAGGTTTTACACCTATGGCCGTCAGCCCTTTGCCATTCCTGGTAAACAGGCCAAACCTGCTCTCATCCTGACAGTAAAGATCTATTTTTTTATACTCTTTGCATTTCTCGGCGATGATTTTTTCGCAGATCTGCTGGAAGTTTTTTTAAAATCTTCGCCAGCCTGGGCATCCTTGTTTGTATGGGTCTTCCTTGCCGTTTTTATCTTGGCCTTGAATTTTCTGACAACAAACCCGTGAAATGTTTTATAGTTCAGTGTGGTTTTATAGTTTGTGTTGAACCAGTCCAAAAGTTCTATGAACCCCACCATGCCGTTGTGCGGGTTGTTAAGCTGTTCTTTGAGTGCCTGTTCCTGCTCATCGGTAATCTTGCTTGGCTTATAGCCTGTATTCGAATGGGACATAAGCAATTTTATCCCGCCGCTGATATATAGGTTTCTCCATGTCTGGATACTGTTGTGGTTGACACCAATTTCTTCGGCAGCCAGACGCTTGGATATACCAACAGATTGGTTCTTCTTGAAAACCAGCAACGCATGAAGACGCTTGGCTATCATAGCATTGCTGCCCTTGATTAGTTTTTTGATCTCGGCCTCGGTCTCTTTTACTTTAAATGTTTTAGGGTCTGACATATTATATTCTTTTTTATCACTACAAATATATCTGATTATATTTTAGTCCAATTAACATAAAAAAATAGTTATGCACATTTTGGACTAAAATATACTAAGTAATGGTATTAGAAAGGTCTGTGCGGTTGGAGATTTTAGCTCTTTTGGTTTTGCGATGGGGTGGCTTGCGTATTGGGCAAAAGCAAATGTGCTAAAATGTGTGATGGCTTTTTGGTCGCTCGTTTGATGGTTGCACTGTCGTCTTTTAGGGTTGCTTGTAACTAAAGAATTATTTGATACCATTTCTTAGCTATGAATCAAAGCTAAGGGTGATAAGATTCTAGAATGAGGATTATCTTTATGATACCCAGCAACTAATTACTTCTTATTCCCTATTGCTTTTTTTAGCTTCAAAAGAATTGTATTTTCATACAGCACAGCCCCATTTTTCTTACGCTCTTTTTTAAATTCGTTTCTGGGTGCTTCGTCGTTTAATTCCTCCATTTCACGATATGCAGAAATGATGGATTCAGGGAACTCGCCCTTGTAGTCTATTTTGTAGAATGAGAAGCCATTATATGGAATCATATTTACCCCTGGCAATATTCTAATCCGTTTATCCAATCCTTTTTCATTAAAGTAAGACATAAATTCATTTATTCTTTCTTTATTTAACTGGTTAAATTTGGCAGTGATAAAAGCTGAATCAATAAATATACTGCATTTCTCTTGCACAGTAAAAAGCATATTGGAGTTTTTTAGATATTTGTTTAAATACTCTACAAACTGCGGGTTTTTAGCAGACATTTTATTCACTTTTTCTGAATCATTTTCACTGAAAGTTTGTGCATTTTTGTTGTTGACAAGCATATAGTATTTTTTCTTCGCTTCAAAAAACAAGATATATTCTTTTTCTTTTACAGCATAGTTTTGTGGATATATGTTTATAGCGGCAGTTGGATTTTTTACCAGAAAGTCTGCCATTTTTTCTATAAATTTTTTCTGGGTAGTTCGAAGCGTAACTTGTCGCATTTGCCATTTTAAGGTGAGAGATTTCTCAATTTCAGTTTCAACATTTTTCACCTGCATTCTGTAGGGTGTTGTTGCGGGTTTAATAACGATATTTTTGAACAAATCGCCGAGTATATCCCACAAATTAAATTTTGGATTGTTCAAATCGCCGGTTATAGGAATATGGTAATCAATAACGTTACCCCGGTCACGCACAAAAGCCATAATCAGGGGCATTGGAATCCATTTCATGTCTTTATTTTTTATGCGTTTGCTCACACGAGGATCAATAAGAAGCAAGTGATTGTCACTTTGTATTATTCCATTTCTCACCTTCCATACACCCTTGAATTCAAATGACCCCCTGTCCAATGGAAAGGATGTATAGGTTAATGTGTAAGGGTTAAAAAGGGAGAGTGGTAATTTTTGCATGTGATATTGGATATCGAAATCACTGCTGTCTTTGGGGTTTATGCTTACGGCTACTGATAAATCTCCATAAGGCTTTATACTGGATTTCACGTATGCATTTACCCTAGCATATTTTTTGTCAATAGAGTCTGCAATGAAAGTCAACGGATTTAATTCCATTGAAAATTTCTCGCTAATAGCATAATCATTGTATTTAAAATCGGCCTTGTATATTGCCAAGCGGTTAATTTTATAATCACTTCGAAAAAAATTCTTCGACAGCATTTTTATATAGTTGGCAATCTCGATAATTAAGTTAAATTTAGCAGGGTTTGCATTTGCCGCTGCCACGTTTGATCCATTTTTGCCAAATATATTTTGGATATTATCTAATGAATCGTATCTTTCATATTTTACGTAAGGGTGATCTAAGGATATGGAATCGAAAAGATATTTACGATACCTGGGGCTTAGCTCTTTTATTGCGAATATCAATTTGTCGAAAGATACATAATCATCTTTCGGGTTTTTCCCAAAGTGAAAATCATTAATAGCAAACATTCCTGTGGCCCTAATTTTATCTTTATCTTTAAAATTACCTGTGGTTTTAATATTGGCATCAAGCATAGCCCGCATGCTTCCATAATTTGTCATGTCTTTGACGTATTGTGCCAATATATTTAAGTCGAATTTATTTATAAGGACGGCAAAGCGATAATCCATATTTGTTAAATTGATGGTAAAATTGCCTTCAATATCACCTGTTCCAAAGCCAGATGAAAAAGAAAAATTTGCAGAAATAGTGTCAGAATCCCAACGTTTTCCCGTACTTTCAAAATTTACATTTTTTATGAAGTATTTTATTGGAATTACTTTTTCATTTAAATGGAATTCCCCGTCAATTATTTTTATACTTAGAATATTAAAATGAACAGGTGCTTTTTTTATTTTTGTGGTGTCAACTAACTCTGTTGGCGAAAATTTTTCAATCAGGTCTTTAAAATTAAAATCTTTGTTGTTTTGAATAATTATTCCGCGTGGATGGTTTAGGGACAGTTCACTTATTTCGTAAGTTTTGGAAAGCATTTTAAGCATTTCAATATTTACGCTTAACCCGTTTGTTGAAAAGAACACACTGTCGCTTTTCAATTCGTAAATTTTAAGGTTGCTCAAGTGAACGTAACCAGTAAATGGGTTTACATAAGCCCAACCTATGGTAATTTTACGCCCGGTATATTCTTCATCATACTTTTCAATTAAATATTTTGTAATAGGAGAAATAAATGCAATTACAAGTGTTACCAAAAGTATAATAATACTTAAAAAAATTAGGAGTCTTTTTTTTAATTTGTGTAAACGTTTTTTTTTAACAGGCTCGCTATTTTCCATATTATTATATTTCTATTGGGTTTATTGTAAAGTATAAGATTTGTACTTACACTGATTTAGTTTAAGTATCTCCTAAGCACCCATGCTATCGTTTCGTGTTGTTCCATCAAGCCAGTTAGGAAATCGGCTGTGCCTGCATCTTTGTTTTTTTCAGCAGATGCATCAATATCTTTGCGTAGCTGTTTAATAACTGTTTCATGGTCATGCAAAAGTTCTTGTATCATTTCTTTGGTAGATAAATATTCT
>JAYVCI010000282.1:0-3074 GCA_043750035.1 Chitinophagaceae bacterium | reverse complement strand
TCACTATTATCTCCCAAGCGAAACGACTGTGTATATTGCCCATTTGCCAATTGTATAGGAGCACCCACCCATGGACGGTTTATATCAATCCATAACAGTTCTTGAAACTTCATTTCTGTTCCAAAATTGATGCGGTTAAATTTATTACTATAATAAGTACCGTTCCACCTCAGCACATATTCTTCCACATAATGACTGTGCCACAAAGTTGCGATACCATTGTTATTATATAAACCACTGGTGGGATTTACAAAATTTAAGGAATCGTTGTTATTAAAATAGGTGACAGGAAAAGTAACTATATTATCGGGATCCAATTGTGTATTCACCACATCAGGTCGCCATGGACGGCCATTGGCATCGCCACGCAGTTTTACAAACAAACGCGAGAAAGTAGTTTTATGTGTGAACTTGCGGGTAGGTGTATGTTGCAAAGTAACAATGGCCAAATAACTATCATGCGTAAAAGTATTTGCATTATCCATCTGCTTGCTAAATATATATTGATACCCTGGATTAAAACCCACATCATTTCCCGTTACACGTAGCATGTTCACATCCTGGTTCACCGTGAGCGAACGTACATAAGAAAAAGATAATTTTAATTTGGGTGAAAAATCATAGTTCAATTTCAGCATCGCACTCCAGCGATTGTCTTGATAAGGTGTCCATTTTTTATTGGGGTATAATGATGATACCACTTGATTGGCTGGATTCTTTGTATATTCATCGGTAAATGCTACTTTGCCGGCAGTATAGAAACGGAGTTTTTTTGATTTTTTTCCATCAACAGCTTTTTTCAGTTTTATACTTCCACCATAATTCATCTCCAAACTTTGCTGGTTGAAAACAGAATTCCAGGTTTTATAATTTCCAAAATTATCACGTTTGTACTGGGCAAAAAATTCCGTTTTGTCTCCCCCACTTTTTAGTTTGGTGCTTACCACACCTGCGGTTGCATCGCCCACATCGGCACCTATTCCGCCGGTTGTTACTTCAATATCTTGCATGGAGTTGGAACCCAAATCGAGACCAAAACCCGTTCCGCTCAAGGGATCGGTTGCTGATACACCATCCACCAAAAATCCTGTTTCATAACTGCGTCCACCACGGATATTGATTCCCGCCGGTGAGTTCATTACCCCTGCCTGCGTATTGATAATTTTTTCTATACTGCGTACAGGGCTCAATTCCAGTTGTTCCTGCGAAACATATCCACCCGACTGTGGTTTTTCGATATCCACCAATTTGCGTTTGCCATATATTTTCACCTCTTGGTCGAAGGTAACCGTGATGGGGGCCATCTCTACATCTTGCTTCAGACGGTCGTTTGCTGTTACTTTTAGGTCGTTATATATTACCTTTTCAAAACCACTTAGCACAAACTCCAAAGTATATTCTCCGGGTTTCAGATTGCTTATTTCATAATTGCCCAGCGTATCGGTGCGGGTGGTTTTGGCCGTGCCCTTTACATTGATTTCTACCAAGGGAATGGGCATTTTTGTGCTGCCAGTTTCCAGCACACGGCCATATATAGAGCCTGTTTGGGCACTTATAGTATAAGCCTTTATAAAGATGGCAATTGCTAACAGTAAATATTTTTTCATCTCAGGGTTAAGTTGCCAAAATTAAGGGTACTATATTAAGGAAACAAAAATGGTTGATAAATTCACACAATAATCCTGCAATTTTGTCGTTCTTAATTTAGTATGCAAAGAATATTTTTAATTTTAACGCTGATACTACTGGGAATCTCCTCCAAAGCCCAAGAGCGGAACCAAGCCCAGTTTGACTCCCTATTTGATGCGGAAATACAACTGGAAGGATTATCGCACTATTTTATCAATGATACCAGCGAGGATGTACGCCTTACCACCACTTTCTTTTTTGTGAAAACTCTTATCCGTGCCCTCAAAATCGAGCATTCTTATTTTTACCCCTTCGATTCGCTTAAAGCAGTTTCTATCCAAAAACCTGCGGATGACAATTTCCGCATTTTTAGTTGGCACCTTAGAATGAACAATGGAAGCTACCGACAATATGGTGTGCTACAGTTCAATCCTGAGTTTATTAAAACCATCAAACGCAAAAAGAAAGATATTTCGATACCCGCCTATATACCCTTTGTTGACCGCAGCGACAGCTTATTAACAAGGGATGCAGGACAGGCTATCTGCACCAACGAGCAGTGGTTTGGGGCATTGTATTATAATATTACCACCGTAAAATATAAAAAACAAACCTATTATATACTTTTGGGCTTGGACAGGGCCGATAGCAATAGCAACCGCAAAGTGGCCGATGTGCTTACCATTGATAAAAAAGGGAAAATAACTTTGGGTGCCCGCATATTTAAAACCCTTAAAGAGGAAGAACTAAAAAGCCGCTTTATATTGAACTATGCCGATGATGCCAATATTATACTGCGATATGCTGAAGCAGCTCCCGGAGACTTTATGATAGTGTTCGATAACTTAATCCCTTCGACCAAACCAATTAAAGGTAAAAATAATTTGATTCCCGATGGTTCGTTTGATGGACTGAAATGGGAAAAAGGCGTGTGGCAGCAAAAAGAAATTGGTGATGTGGATGGTATTAAAACCAAGGGAAACCCTGGCAAAACAAAATAAAACAACAATTTGTTATAATACAATATGGATGAATTTGTAAACAAAGTAGCCAATAGCGGACTCATTACTTTTAATCTGGAAGATTATTATGACCGTAGCGAACGTGCTTTGTTCGATATCAAAGATTGTTTGTTTATGGGTTTGATTCTGAAAGAAAAAGATTTCAGAGAATATATAAAAACGCATGATTGGACACAATATAATAACAAGCATGTAGCCATTACCTGTAGTGCCGATGCCATCGTTCCCACATGGGCGTATATGCTACTTGCAAATGCACTGCAACCTCATGCCAAACGTATTATATTTGGCGATATACAAATGCTGGAAAACACCTTAATTACCGAAGCACTTAGCAAAGTAAATATACAAGATTTTGCAGGACAAAAAGTAGTAATAAAAGGCTGCGGCGATTTGCCTGTGCCCACCGCTGCCTATGTGGAG
>JAYVCI010000281.1:0-19713 GCA_043750035.1 Chitinophagaceae bacterium | reverse complement strand
GCGGAAAAGGATTGATTGAGTTGGATATGATAGATTGAGTATACTGCGGTTGCAAACCGCAAGCCCTGTGCGAGACGATTATAAATCGTCTCGGGTTGGAGAGGGTAATACCTTCCAGAAAAGGTTGCACCCCTTCCCTGCCTGCCGGCAGGCAGGTGGCCAAACCTGCCGGGCAGGCAGGCAGGCCCTTACCCCTTAACAGCACACGCAAAGCGTGTAAGCAGCCACGCAAAGCATACACTAAGCCACGCAACTAAGATAACAGGCCACACTGAAGAGGTAAGCGACCACGCAAAGCATATAAACAGCCACACGAAGCATATAAGTTACCACGCAAAGCATGTAACAAACCACGCAAAACATATACTGAGCCACGCAAAGCAGATTAACCATAAAAAGATAGGGAACTGCTGCCTAAATTTGCCCACATGAAACACCGAAGCAAAAAGCAGCCGCCCCACCTGAAACGGATGATGGCACTGCGAGACATAAGCACCCCCCACCGCTACGTACAGAAACTGGGCATACCCCAGGGCTCGGCCACGGCATGGCTGCACAACCGCAACGCCAGCCTTCGGCTGGAGCAACTGGAGAAACTCTGTATAGCCCTCAATTGCACCCCAAACGACCTCTTTAGCTGGAAGGGCGATGGCAGCGACCTGCCCGCAGGGCATGAGCTACGCAAACTGGTGCGGCCCCAAGCCCCCCTGGACATAAAGGAGAGGCTGAAAAGCTGTTGATGGGGTAGCCCTTGTACACTGTGAAAAGAAGCCCCCGCGATAGCTATAAGGGGGCTTTTATTGTGGGCCAGCGTTTTTTTGTGTGTGAAACGGCGACAAGGCGGGCTCTGGCTGGCCCGGTTTCAAATAACGAGACCAAGCAGCGGCAGGACGGCTGCCAGGGGCAGAAAAGCAGCAAGACAACCGAGATATACACCCACGTGAGCAATAAAGAAATCCAAAAAATCATTTCACCATTTGATACTTTGTAAAAAATACTACCTTGCAACCCGATACAAACCTTCGCATATAGACCCAAAATGGCACGATAGCCGAAGGTTTTTATCGCATATAAACAAGTTATGCGTCATGCTTGGCGACTGTGCAAACTCAAACTTATGTGCAAGAAACAAACAGAAAATTAAAATAAATAACTATGGAAAAAGGATATAAGAATATAGTCTATCTCTTTGTCATAATTGCTGCTATGACTTTCGTTGGATTTTACAAGAAATATTTTTCGCTAGTGCCGGACTTCCCCGGAATTAAAAATATTCATCACCTTCATGTCGCTGCTCTGATAATGTATCTGACAATGCTGATAGTGCAGCCTATTTTGATACATAAAAAGAAATTTGAGATACACAGACTAATCGGTAAGTTCTCATACTTTCTTGTGCCTCTTATGTTCATTTCAATGCTCTTGGTTTACAGAAACCAATACCTGAGAATGGTTAGTGATGGAATACCTCAAAATGAATGTCTTGCTTTCACCTTTGCCCCTACTACTGATGCCATTCCTTTTCTAATTTTTTACATCTTGGCTATCCTTAACACAAGAGAAACGGCTAAGCACATGAGATACATAATTGCAACAGGTATTGTTGTGGCTGGACCAGGCTACGCCAGAATTTTTATCACATGGTTCGGCATGGACTTTTTTGCTGCATTAGCACTTGTGACATTGACTACTTTAATTGCATTTGTTAGTTTAATTATTTATGATCGGGTAAAGAAGAAACAGTTCAGAATTAATCCTTATACCATTGCTTTCATCATTTGGTTAATTCCTAACATTTTAATTATATTTTTTCCGAACACTGACCTTTGGCAAAGTTTCGCAAAATGGATGGTGACAACATTATAAAAGACAAACGAACAACATGGACACATTAGCACGAACGCATAACAGCACATTTGCAATAGGCGGGGTTTCTTGCTCCGCAGACAATTTTGTGGTTACAGAAAGTTTAGTTCTCCGAATGAACATTTGTGCTGAAAAGCCCACCAACGCAAAGCCCGAAACCGTTATCAAAAAAAAATTCGGGACTAGGTTGTTTACCCTATCGGGTTAATACAAAGTTTATAAGAATTTTTTTGTTGGGTTACGCATCTTTTATATATCATTCCCCCACCTCCTCCACCATCTTAGCATACCTTCCACCCATCTCCAACAAACTTTTATGATTCCCCCTTTCTATAATACTTCCATTTTCCAATACCAATATCTCATCACAATGCATAATACCCGATGGGCGGTGAGAAACTATTAAAGCCATTTTACCTTGGGCTGCACTTTTTAGTCCGTCAATAATCTGTTGTTCGGTATGTGTATCAACGGCACTTAGGCAATCATCGAATACCAATAGTTTTGGGTCCATGGCAAGGGCACGAGCTATGCTGAGACGTTGCTTCTGGCCCCCACTGAGGGTGATTCCACGTTCGCCTATCAGTGTTTCAAACCTATCGGGCATCGCTTCTATGGTATCATATAATGCCGCTTCTTTTGCAGCTTGTACTATAATAGCATCATCCAGTTTTTCTTTACCAAAAGCTATATTGTTTCGCAAAGTATCACTGAATAAAAACACATCTTGGGGAACATAGCCTACTGTTTGTCTATAGGCATCTAAATTTATTTTATCAAGTGGTTTTCCATCTATATATATATTACCATTTGTGGGATCCATCAATCGCAATAACAATTGACAGATTGTAGTTTTTCCACTTCCGGTATGTCCCAGTATTCCCAATGATTTGCCTTGGGTGAGTTTAAAACTTATATCTGTTAAAGCATTATAGTTTTTATCGGGATAAGCAAAAGATACATTCTTAAATTTTATTTCAGTTTCAAAAGTAAAAGATGCATCAGGCTGCGGATTTTGTATAACAGGAACTGTATGCAAAAATTCATTGATACGCACCTGCGATGCTGCTGCTCTTTGCGTGGTAGATGTTAACCACCCCAACATGGCCACCGGGAAAGTGAGCATGGTTATATATATAATAAACTCGGCGATGGTTCCAATACCAATACTTCCGTCCATTACCTTTAGGCCACCTATATATACCGTAAAGATGGAACTGAGCCCCACCAATAATAACATTAACGGAAACCAAAGTGCATCGACCATGGCCAAGTGCAATGATTTATTTCTATAGTCGTGGGCTTCTCTTTCAAAACTCTTTCCCATAGCACTTTGTTTGGCAAATGCTTTTACAACACGCAATCCGCTAAAAGTTTCTTGCACAAAAGTACTGAGGTCGCTAAGTTTACTTTGAAGCCTGTCGCTGCGTTTATTAATAGTATTGTTTATAAAATATACGGAGATGGAAAGTATGGGCAGCGGGGCCAATACATATAATGCCAATTCCGCATTTACCGTAAACATGGAACTGATAACCACCACAAACATGGTGAGCATATTTACCAGATACATAATAGCGGGGCCAACATACATTCGCACACGTCCCACATCTTCACTGATGCGGTTCATCAAATCGCCCGTATAATGAGTTTTATAAAATGCAAAATCCAGTTTTTGGTACTGGGCATAGATCTCGTTCTTCAAATCATACTCAATATTCCGCGACATTACAATTAATGACTGCCGCATCATATACATAAATATACCGCGTATAATAGCCGAACCAAAAATGATTCCTGTAAACAGCCAAATATTTGCTGCCGCACTTCCATCGGCCAATGCGTTAAAAGCCTCACGAACATATACTGCTTGGTACACCGCAAAAATATTTGCCAGCCCAACAAATATAACTCCCAATACAAAAGGCCTGCGATACTGCCAGAAATATTTGTTGAGATGTTTGAAGGGTCTGTTCATATTTGGTTTGCAAAAATAAACCCCGTGGTGCCACCTTTGCTGTGATAATTTTTTAACAACAACATAAATGCAAGGGCCAATGTTTTACCTATCCATATTTACGCTTATATTTAATTTGGCTTGCAAAAACACAACCAGCACTATCGAACGCCCATTAAAATCAAATCCTGATTCTGCACAAACAGTAAATGAAACCAAAGTCCACTCCTTATATAAAGAAACAAAAAGCCAAACCATAGAACTTTATGGAGTAAAAGTGGACCTCAAATTCCCAGACAGTGTAAAAGGATACATCATGATATTACCAGGTTGGAACTTTCCGCGATATGATTGGTGTAATCAAACCACGCTTTGCCAGAAAGCTTTGCAGCAAGGGTTTGCCCTTATTATGCCTGAGATGGGAGAAAGTATATATGCCACACGGTTCTATCCCCAGACCTGGGACAAAATGCGAAAAACCCTTACCCGCAGATGGTTAACTGATACCTTAATTAAATACCTGCAAGACAGTTTTGGAATACTGAAACCTGATCAAAACAATTTCATTATGGGATTATCAACCGGGGCACATGGCTCTGGATTGGTTGTGGAGGACAATCCAAAGCTATTTAAAGCTTGTGCATTATTGTCAGGAGACTATGACCAAACCACATTGCCAATGGATTTGGTTTTTATAGCCACGTATGGACCGTACCAACAATTCCCACAAATGTGGCGAACTGACAATGTGGTAACAGAGATAAGCAACCTAAATATTCCCACGTTTATCGGTCATGGCATGCAAGACCCGCTTATTCCTATTTCTCAGAGCAGGTGGCTTGAAAAGAAACTTAAAGAACAACATCCCAATCAAATAGTTGAAACAAGATATTTGCCCGGCAAGCACGATTATAAGTTTTGGGAGCAGGAAACACAACCTATCCTTACATTCTTCAATGAGCAAATCACAAAATAGCACTTTCTGCTTTTGGGCAATTTTTGTTGACTTTTATTCAATTCATGATACCAATCATCTTTAAATTATGATGAAAATCATTTCAAAAATCGCCTTACCCAATCTTACAGTATGTAAGAAATTGATTCTCGGAGGCACTTCATTTATTCCCTTAAACTAAATTTGGCGGGGAAAGGTGTTGGTGTAACTCTATAAATCCCCGTCAAAAATGGGTGTAAGAAAATTTATATCATTGTATAATTCCAAATTTGATATACCTGCAACTTTGTACCAGAAACCAAATCACATACTATCATGAAAAAATCATTACACATTACTATCGTACTTTTCTTAGTTACATTAATTGCACCTGCAATTAGTTCAGCAGCAGCACCTAGAAACCCTTTAAGTTTTATGATGCCTTGCAATTTGGCTAAGGCCAAAAGCTCAGCAAAGTTGGAACGTAAACCACTTTTGTTATACGTTCACTCAAGTAAGTGTTATTCGAGCAGAACATTTACACGCCAAATAGCCAGCAAACCCGAATTTGCGAACTGGGCAAAAGGCAACTTTATTTGTATGGAGGCCAATGTGCTTGTGGGCAAAGGAAAATCTATAGCTAAAAAATACGGGGTAATTAAATTGCCTTCCATTATTATGCTTAGTTTTGATACAGATTTAGAGTATAATGTAGAAATGAAAATGGATTCGGTTTCCTTATATAATCAGTTTCGTTCGTTCCTTTCGGCTAACAGTTTAAAAAGCCAAATTGAATTGATGCGTACTACAAATGGTTTAACCTATCAAGCTGCTTCAAAAGCAATTGCTGCATCGTATGCTAAACATGATTTCAAGAAAAACCCTGCTGGTTCGCCACAAATGATGGCTGCTGAAAGGACCCTTCTTATTAAAAAATTAAAGGATTTGCACTTGGCTTATATTGACGAGTACAAAAAATTAGTTGCTGTTTCTAATAACAACGAACAAAAGAAAGCAGTGGCTCAAAACTAGGCTCTTATTAACAACTCGATAATTAGTGATTAAAAAAAGTCCTCTCAAAAAGAGGACTTTTTTCTTTTGTGGCATGGGTATAAAGCCCCTAATTTTGTACCTTAAATTATAACAACAAAATGGCAACTACTTCCGATTTATCAAGAGGATCTTTTATTAAGTACAACGGCGAACTATGCCAAGTAACCGAATACCAACATCGCACACCTGGCAACCTTAGGGCTTTTTATCAAGTGAATATGCGGGTAATTCGCACCGGCAAACAAATTGAAAACCGCTTTAGGGCTGGAGAGGAGATTGAATTTGTACGTGTAGAGATGAAACAACTCCAATATCTATATAAAGATGGCGATAGCTTAGTATGCATGGACTCTGAAACTTTCGACCAATTATATATTCCTCAGATTTTATTTGGAAGTTCCTTTGCTTTTATGAAAGAAGGCGTAATTGTAGATGTTGCAATGGAAGGTGGTGAAAACCCCGTATCTGCCCAAGCTCCAAGCAAAATGGAACTTGAAATAACCTATACCGAACCCGCTGTGCCGGGTAATACTGCTACCAATACATTAAAACCCGCCACCCTCGAAACTGGTGCAAGTGTTATGGTTCCCTTATTTGTGAATACCGGAGAAATTATAAGAGTGGACACTGCAACAGGCACTTATGTGGAACGCGTAAAATAAATATTCAATAACCATATCTCATATCGAGCAATCCATCTGAGTTGCTTGTTCTATTAAAACTATATAATAACCATGTTTGAAAGTTTAAGTACCAAACTCGATCGTGCCTTCAAAATATTGAAAGGACATGGCCGCATTACAGAAATAAATGTAGCAGAAACGATTAAAGAAATACGGAAAGCATTATTGGATGCCGATGTAAACTATAAAATTGCCAAAGATTTTACGGATAAGGTTAAAGAAGAAGCACTGGGTCAAAATGTATTGACGAGTATATCGCCTGGGCAATTGCTTACCAAAATTGTAAATGACCAACTTACTGAATTATTGGGAAGTGAAACTGTCGATATAAATTTAGACGGAAACCCCAGTGTGATATTAATTGCAGGTTTGCAAGGATCGGGTAAAACTACCTTTAGTGCCAAGCTGGCCAATATGCTCAAAAACAAACGCAACCGCACGGTAATGCTTGCGGCTTGCGATGTGTATCGCCCTGCAGCTATTGACCAGTTGAAGGTTTTGGGTGAGCAAATTCAAGTTCCCGTATATACTGACTATGATAGTAAAGATCCTGTTGCCATTGCACTTGCTGCTGTTGCAAAAGCCAAAGAACAGGGCTTCAAAACTATTATAATAGACACCGCCGGTCGGCTTGCTATCGACGAGCAAATGATGGATGAAATTTATCGGGTGAAACAAGCTATCAAACCCAGTGAAATATTATTTGTGGTTGATAGTATGACGGGGCAAGATGCCGTGAACACAGCCAAAGCATTCAACGACCGCCTTAATTTTGATGGTGTAGTATTAACCAAACTTGATGGTGATACACGAGGCGGTGCTGCATTGAGCATTAAATCGATAGTGAATAAGCCCATCAAATTTGTAGGTACGGGCGAAAAGATGGAAGCCCTTGATGTATTCCATCCTGACAGGATGGCCCAACGTATTTTGGGAATGGGCGATATAGTGAGCTTGGTAGAAAAGGCACAATCTGTTTACGACGAGGAGGAAACTGCCCGCATGAACAAAAAGATTGCAGCTAACAAATTCGACTTTGAAGATTTCTTGAACCAAATACAACAAATAAAAAAGATGGGTAACCTAAAGGACTTGATGGCCATGATACCCGGTGTGGGCAAAGCTATTAAAGACTTGGATATAAGTGATGATGCTTTTAAAGAAATAGAAGCCATTATCCGCAGCATGACCCCCAAAGAACGCTCGAACCCAGACATTTTAAATGGCCAACGCCGAAGCAGGATTGCAAAAGGAAGCGGTACCCAAGTACAAAAAGTCAATGACTTGTTAAAGCAATTTGAAGAGATGCGTAAAATGATGAAGACCATGAACAAAATGCAAGGAGCTGGCAGGGCGATGAAGATGCCTTTTGGGAAATAGATTAATACCTTCAACATATATATGTTTTTGGATGTTTATTATAAAAAATGAAGAAAACAATATATATACTTCTATTATTTTTAATAAGTATTGCAAATATTTTTGCTTATTCTGATTCCTATACGCAGCATAAAATATTATATAGTGATAGTATAAAGTTAAATAAAGACACTTTAGCATTATCCAATATAAAACCTGTTATCATTGACAAATTAGAACTCCCAAAATTCTCTGCATCTGATGATATTATATATCATACCGCCTATACCTTATCATATAATGAAAAACATGAACAGGCAAACTGGGTAGCTTATGAATTAACAAACTTAGAAACGCAAAAAGTAGTGGGGCGAACAAATAAGTTTTTACCCGACCCTTTGGTAAAAACCTTTTCAGCAAATAATAATGACTATATAAACTCAGGCTACGACCGCGGCCATCTGGCCCCTGCATCGGATATGGGCTGGTCAGCAACAACTATGGCTGAGTCATTTTATTATAGTAATATGAGTCCGCAAGTGCCCAGTTTTAATAGGGGGATTTGGAAGAAAATGGAAGAGTTGGTTCGAACTTGGGCAGTTGAAAACCATTCAATATATGTAGTTACGGGACCAATATTAACAAATGGGCTAAGCACGATTGGGCCAGATAAGGTTTCTGTTCCTAATTATTATTATAAAGTAATTCTCGATTACACGCTGCCTTCTGTAAAAGGAATAGGCTTTATTATAGCAAATGCTGCATCAAGTGAACCCTTACAAAATTTTGCAGTAAGTATTGATAGTGTAGAAAAAATAACTGGGATTGACTTCTTTTCACGGCTACCCGATGCACAGGAAACTATTATAGAAGAAACATCATGCAATGATTGTTGGACATGGAGTATTACAAACAATAAACCAACAAAAAGTGCTGTCAAAAATTCAACATCATTGGCAATACAATGCAGAGGCCTAACAAAAACAGGTGCAAGGTGTAAAAATACAACTACCAATACTTCTGGATATTGTTACCTGCATCAGGAGGGCACTTCACAACCTGTTAAGGCTAATAAAGTGTCAGTACAATGTGCTGGTACAACAAAAGCTGGCAATCGCTGCAAACATAAAACATATAGTACCAATGGATTTTGTTTCCAGCATGGTGGAAATTAATATATATAATAAATTACAAATAGTATGATGAAAAGTAATATAAAAATGGTTGCCAAAACCTTATCAGGTTTAGAAGATGTACTGGTTACTGAACTTGAAAATCTGGGTGCTACAGAAATTGTGAAAGCCAATAGAGCCGTATCGTTTGAAGGGAGCATGAAAACTTTATATGAAGTTAATTACTTATGCCGAACCGTGCTGCGGGTTTTAATTCCAATTACCACTTTTAAAGTGAATGACCAACAAGAATTATATGATGAAATTGGTAAAATAGACTGGAGTAGTTATATAGCAGAGAATGATACAATAGCTGTAGACAGTGTTGCCAATGCTTCTGCATTTACCAACAGTATGTTTGTGAGCATGAAAGTGAAAGATGCCATTGTAGATCAGTTCAGAAATAAAACTGGGGTTCGCCCATCGGTATATACTGAGGACCCGGATTTGAGAGTAAATATACATATATATAAAGATGATTGTACCGTAAGTCTGGATAGTTCGGGCAGCTCATTGCACAAGCGTGGTTATAGATTGGAAAGTAATAAAGCCCCGCTGAATGAAGTGTTGGGTGCAGGTTTGGTGCTGCTAACAGGGTGGGACAAAGAAAGTAATTTTGTTGACCCTATGTGTGGATCAGGAACTTTATTGACAGAGGCTTGTATGTATGCTAAAAATATTCCGCCCGGATACTTCCGAAAGACTTATAGTTTTCAATACTGGAAAGGCGAATATGGATATGATGAAAATTTATGGAATGAAATTGTAGCAACAGCCGAAAAAAATATCATACCCCTTAAAGCAAATATATATGGAAGTGACAATGCGAAAGCAAGTGTAGCTATTGCCAAGAGTAATTTAAAATCGGCAGGAGTGAGAGAAGAAATAACGATTCAAAATTTATTATTCCAAGATACTACAGCACCCGAAGGAACAGGCGTGGTAATAATGAACCCACCATACGGGGAACGCATGGACAAGGATGATGTGGAAGTATTATATAAAAGCATTGGCGATACACTTAAAACAAAATACCAAGGATATGATGCTTGGTTAATATCGAGTAATAGTGATGCGATAAAAAAAATAGGTTTGAAAGCTTCCAAGAAAATTGTAATATATAATGGTCCACTTGAATGTAGATTTTTGAAATATGAAATGTATAGGGGAACTAAGCGGGTATTTGAAGATGGGGTGGAGGTGAAATAGTTTGACAATTAAAAATAGGAATAAATCAAAAAAAGCTTTAATATTGCCCTACAATTAAACATCATTCACATGAAAAAAATACTACTCATACTCTCCATCAGTGCAATTTTGGCCTCGTGCGAAAAACATGACAAAGAAACTGAATGTCCTATAGTTAATAATGAGTCCGTTCCCAAAGCAGTTCTATCTAGCTTCAACGAAAGTCATGCAAACACTGCGATAATTTCTTGGTTCAACAAAGACAATACTGGCTATGTGGCTTACTACAAAAACACCACAGGCAATAGCGTACTGACCAGGTATGACAATAATGGAAAATTTATTAGCGAAGACGTGAAAGGCCAAAAAAATAGATGTGGGACTAAGCAACATGAAGATTATGACGATGAGGGTTGTGAATGTGAAATTGATGACTAACCTTAATTTTTAAAAACTATATATAAAAGGCAGCTACAATTATTATTGTGGCTGTTTTTGTTTAATAGTAAGTATTTGTTACTTCTAATAATCAATATATATGAATGGTCTCATTAATTAATGCCGCCAAATAAATATTAATAATATGAAAAAAATAATTCCATTTTACTTTTCCCTTCTACCCTGCCTAGCTTTTGCCCAACAAGCAAATGAAATATATCTCTTCGATATGCTAGTAAAAAAAGACAAAATCATCGTATCAAACCCACAGAACATTACCAACCACAAGGGCTACGACAACCAACCATTTTTTCATCCCACCAAACCAATTATATATTATACTTCAGAAATTGATAGTAATAATACCGATATCAAGTATTATAATTATAAAACTAAGAAGACTTATCAGTTTACAAACACGCCCCAATTGTGTGAGTACTCTCCCACTGTTACGCCCGACGGAAAATATATATCCTGCATCATCCAACGCCCCAATGGGCGGCAGGATTTATGCAAATACCCAATAAAGAACGAAAATGATAGTTCGATCGTGTTAATCAATAATTTAAAAGTGGGTTATCATACTTGGATTGACAAATCAAATCTACTTTTATTTATACTTGGCGATTCATCAAACGATTTGCACTATTATAATATAGACACTAAAACAGACACCATACTTGCTAAGAAAATTGGCCGTGCAATGCATAAGATTCCTAATGAAAATGCGATGAGTTTTGTAGATAAAAGTGATGATAGTATTTTTATAGTTAAAAATTTTGATTTAGATTCAAATAAAATCTCAAGCTTAGCTAAAATGTATAAAAACGAAGATTTAGCTTGGTTAAAAAATGGTTCTATATTAGAAAGTAATGGAGAAAAAATGTATTATTTTTGGCCACTAAGATTTGTAGATTTTGGAAAAATTAATGATTGGAATGGGAAAGGCGATCGTTTTAAAATACTTGCAGAACCTGTATATATTAAAGGGGATAAATCCATGCTCAAAAAAATAACGCGAATAGCAGTTAATGCGAAGAATAATAAAGTAGCGATAGTCGTCGCAGAATAGTTATCTGTTATCGGTTGTCTGTTATCTGCCCATTCGGCTACTTTTTGCAGACAACAGACAACCAACAACAGATAACAAAAATCCCCTACATTTGTCACATAAAAAAACTATATAATACCCATGCAAAAAAACACACTCCTTCTCCTCTCATTTATTATAATAACTACCTCCGTATTTTCTCAAGTCAACTCCCCTGCCCTGCCCAATACGAGTGCTGTGGTTACTTGTTTTCCAGATACTGCAGGATATAAAACTATTACAGTGGGTCTAGCGGGTAGGGACTATACTGATTTGCAACAAGCAATTGATGCAGCAAGTTTGGGAACTATGATAGTTCTTGATGCAGGAGAAACTTTTAAAGGTGGCTTTACTTTGCCAAATAAAACAAGTGGAAGTGGATGGATTATTATCATTTCGTCGCGAATGGATTTAATAGCCGCTGAAGAAATTAGAATTAAACCCAATGCCAATACTGGCAATTCAACATATACCACACAAGCTGCTGCCATGGCAAAAATTATTACTGTGAATACCTCTGGAATACCATGTTTTGCTACACAAACCAATGCACACCATTATAGATTTGTGGGATTGGAAATCACTGCTGACAATGCTGTAATCAATAGCTATGGACTAATTAATTTGGGTGATGCTTCATCAGCTCAAAATTCCATAAGCCAAGTGCCGGATCATTTTGTGGTTGACCGTTGTTATATACATGGCCACACACAAGGAACTATAATGAAGTTTGGTATTCGTCTCGATTGTGCCAATGCTGCTATTATAGATTCTTATATATCCGATTTCCACAGTGTGGGTTACGATGCACAGGCGATAGCTGGCGTTAATGGGCCAGGGCCATTCAAAATTATCAATAATTATTTGGAAGCTTCGGGCGAAAATATATTGTTTGGCGGTGCGGCAGCCTCAATAAAAGGACTTGTGCCAAGTGATATAGAAATTAGACAAAATTATTTTTACAAACCTTGGTCATGGAAAGTGGGACATGCAAGTTATGCAGGAAAACATTGGACGATTAAAAATTTGTTTGAATTAAAAACTGGGGTACGTGTTTTATTTGATGGAAATATATTAGAAAACTGTTGGGCCGATTTACCAACGGGACAAAGCGGTTATGCTATTTTGCTTACCATAAGAACAGAAGGCGGAGGCTCACCACAAGCGGAAGTGAGCGATATTACCATCAGCAATAATATTATAAAGCATGTGGGGGCAGGAATCACCTTTGCTGGCACTGATGGTGGACAGGGAATACAATCGAAACGCGTGAAAATATATAATAATTTGTTTGAAGATATTAATGGCCCCGCTTTAGGAGATGCGAATATATATGGTCCCAATGATGGTACTTTTATAAAAATCGGACAGGCACATGATGTAATTATTGACCACAATACTATTTTTCAAACAGGATTAATTACTTGGGCATTCGACACTACAAGTGGATTGATATATACCAATAATATCTCTCATAGTTTCGTATCAACAGGTAGTTACCAAGGAATCTATGGGCCGGGAGTTCAGCAGGGCAATGCAACTTTTGCAAAATATTTTACCGATATTACCGATGCGAATAAACGATTTCATAAAAATGTGATGATTGGCGGTGATGTCAATAAATATACAAATTTTAATAGTACCAGTATTAATTATTACCCAGCATCTGCAACAAATGTTGGCTTTGTAAACTATGCAAATGGAAGCACAGATTATCATAATTATGCTCTTTCAAATTCAAGTTCTTATCATAATAATGCTACCGACAATACAGATATCGGAGCCGATTTTGTGAAGCTGGATTCTGCTCAAAAGGCTGACAGGGGATGCGGTGGAAGTGTTGGTATTATAGAAAAAATTGAAACAGACAAATCGATAATTTCTATATATCCTAACCCTGCAAAAGAAGTTATTAATGTAAATACATCTGAAGCTATTGGAAAAATATATAATATAGCAGACTTGAGTGGAAAGATAGTTATTACAGGTAAAATCTCTACAAATATATTTGAAGTACGTACAGAATTTTTAGTTCCCGGTATTTATATATTGAGTATAGGATTGGGAGATAATTTTTTTAACCACCAAATTGTTATATTACAGTAAAATAAGCTGAATAAAATACCCGCTACAAGGTATATAAACAATCTTATTTATTCAGTTATATTTGTATCATAATTTTTACAATATGAAAAATATATTATTAGTTTTTCTTTTATATTATAGTTTTACTTTTATTGCCCAGATACCTGAACGCTGCGAACTGACTTACGACACCGTGGGTTACTGCCTTGGCAGATAACCGATAACAGACAACCGATAACAAGTGCGTTGCATTGTGCGTAACTGATTACTGTTTACTGACTACTATCCCTTAATTTTGCACCATGAAATGGCTTTCCGTAAAAAGGATACACCTGGTTATTGAGTGGACAAAAAATAAACTCACTAAAAGACAATTCATTTTATTTTCAAGTGTCTTGGTGGGATTATCAGCGGGATTGGCTGCAATAGTTCTCAAGTTTTTTGTGCATTATGTTTATATTATAGCCACATTTTACAAAGGGGAAAACCTCAAATATTTATTGCTTATACTTCCTTTTATAGGAATACTGTTAACCGTGCTGGCAGTAAAAAAAATCCTGAAAGGAAAACTGGACAAAGGCTTGGCAAATATCCATGATGCTATTAAAAATGATGCGAGTATAATACCCAATGAGCAAATGTATGCCCAGATATTGACCAGCTCATTAACGGTGGGCATGGGTGGTTCTGCCGGACTTGAAGCACCGATTGTAATTACCGGGGCAGCATTGGGCTCAAATTATTCAACTACTTATGGATTGACGGTAAAGGATAGAACACTGTTGTTAGCCTGTGGTGTAGCGGCTGGTATTGCAGCAGCTTTTAATGCTCCTATTGCAGGGGTTTTGTTTGCGTTGGAAGTGTTGTTATTGGATGTGGCCATGTCTGCATTTACGCCAGTGATAATTGCAGCAGCTACGGGTGCTTTGATTTCAAAAATAATATTGCAAGACGAGATTTTATTATCATTCAAATTACAACAACCTTTCGATTATTATAATGTTCCCTATTATATATTGTTGGGCGTTTTTGCAGGACTGGTTTCTGTATATCATTCCCGTACTTTTACAAAAATTGAAAGACTGTTCAGCAAAAAGAAAAAGAAAGTATATGTTAATGTATTTGCCGGAGGCGTAGCCTTAGCTGGTTTAATATTTATATTCCCAAGTTTGTTTGCCGAAGGATTTGAAAGCCTAAAAGTACTATCATTACAAAAACCCGAAAATTTATTGGACAATAGTTTTTTGCATACCTACAAAAATAATGAATGGTTTGTTTTGCTTTTTGTGGGTGTACTTATATTTATTAAAGCAGTTGCTACAGCTATAACAATTGGTAGCGGGGGCAATGGCGGAAACTTTGCCCCATCACTTTTTGTGGGTGCTTATCTCGGTTTTTTCTTTTCCCGATTGGTTAATCTTTTAAACTTTACCAATTTGCCCGAAAGTAATTTTACAATTGTTGGAATGGCAGGCATACTCAGTGGCATCTATCACGCCCCATTAACGGCTATATTCTTGATTGCTGAAATAACAGGCGGTTATACATTGATGATACCTTTAATGATTGTTGCTTCTATTAGCTTTGCTATTTCCAGGTATTTTGAACCTTATTCATTGGATAGGAAAAAAAATAATTTAGCCCCGTTGTCAAATAGATAATAATATAATTTATATTACAATAATAAGTAAAAAAACAATATATATATGTTGCGAACCATTTTAATCGGAATTATCATACTTCAATCACTTAAGTCAGATGCTCAAGTGCAAATGGCTGAGAATGGTAAAATCGCTACCTTCTGCAAAGTATGGGGATTTCTTAAATATTACCATCCTGTGGTAGCTACCGGAAACATTAAGTGGGACAATGAATTCAAAGCCAAATACAAACAAATAGATTCCCTAAACACTAAAAAGGAAATCAATAAATTTTATTCGAAATGGTTAAGCAGTTTGGGCAATGTAAAATCGTGCAATGAATGTAAAAACAATATTGCTGATAGTTTAAAAAGAAATCTAGATTTAAGCTGGCTCAACGACTCTATGAGTTTCGATAAATCTGTGATCAAGGAATTATATTTTATTGAAAAAAACAGAAATCAAATAAGCAAATATTATATACAAGATGAAGTTGACGGACGAACTGCTTTTTCAAAAGAGAAAGGTTATTATGATTCTATTCAGCCTTCAACAGAATTGCGTATGCTGGGGCTGGCAAGGTATTGGAATATCATCAATTATTTTTTTTCCTATAAGTATCTTATTGGCGAAGATTGGAATGTGGTATTAACGGATATGATACCAAAGTTTAGAGATGCAAAAGATACCATAGAATACCACATGGCAATACTTGAGTTAACTGCAAGAACCAATGACAGCCATGCCGGGACTATAAATCACGAAGGGTTAAATTATTTTGGAAGCAAATGGGCTCCTTTTATGGTAAAGATTATTGACAACAAAGCCATCGTTACCAATTTCTATAATGATTCCTTCGCTCAAATTGATGATATAAAATATGGAGATGTATTTTTGAAAATAAACAATATTGACTTGGAAGAAATCATCAAAGAAAAATCAAAACATATAGCGGCCTCCAACGAGCCAGCAAAGCTTCGCAAATTAAGCCGTATTATACTCAATGGCGATTCTGATGTTGTAGAAGTATCGTTTGAAAGGAATGGAATTATTGGTAACAAAACTATTCACCGGTATTATTTTGACCAATTAAAATATATAGAGAAAGAACATAAAGATACCACTGTTTGGGAAATTATAGACACCAATGTGGGTTATATCAATATGGGGATGCTCAAACATAATGAAGAAATGGATGTAATATTGAAATTGAAAAATACCATTGCCATCATTTTTGATTTGAGACATTCTGCTAATAATACTTTGCGTAATCTTGCTTTCTTGCTAAGTGATGATAAGAAACCATTTGCAATTTTAACTTTGCCCAATCTAAAATATCCGGGTGTGTTTAACTATACTGAACCCATATTATGTGGCCAAAGCACCAAATACTATTACCAAGGGAAAGTTATCCTATTGTTCGATGAGAATACACAGGGCATAGCTGAATTAACCGGTATGGGCTTAAAAACTGCCCCCGATGTTACCTGTATAGGAAGTCAGACTGCTGGGGCTGTTGGCAATATTTCTATGGTAACTTTTCCTGGCGGTTTTGAAACATACATATCCTCCACCGGTGTTTATAATACTGATGGCAAGGAAACACAAAGAGTTGGGTTAGTTCCTGATATAGAAGTGAAACCCACTATTGAAGCTATTAAAGCCAGAAGGGATGAATTGATAGAGATGGCATTAGATATTAAAAGGAAGTAGTGTGGGGGCAGGTAGAAATTGTTTTGGGTCACTTGTTTTTATTACCGTGGCTTAAGCCGACGGTAATAAAAAACCCCACCTCTTTCGAGACAGGGTTCATCATATAAATATTGTTGTGTTACGCTTGGGCTTCTACCGGAACGATAGAAACGAAAGAGCGATCTTCACGGGTTTTGCGGAATTGTACTTTGCCATCTATCAATGCGAAGATGGTATGGTCTTTACCCAAACCCACGTTTGCTCCTGGATGGTGCTTGGTACCACGTTGACGAACGATGATATTACCAGCAGTGGCGAATTGACCACCATATATTTTTACGCCTAAGCGTTTTGAATGCGATTCGCGTCCGTTATTTGAGCTACCCGCTCCTTTTTTGTGTGCCATGTTAGTATCTAATTAATGGGGTTATAAAAAATTTAAGCTGCGATATTTTCTATCTGAATTTTGGTAAACTGTTGGCGGTGACCATTTTTACGCTTGTAACCTTTACGGCGTTTCTTTTTAAAGATGATTACCTTGTCGCCCTTAATCATATCAGCGATTACTTTGGCGGTTACCTTGGCACCTGCAACTGTGGGCGAACCTACACTTACTTTACCGTTGTTGTCAACCAACAACACTTTGTCGAACTCAACAGTGGCACCGGTCTCTTTGTTCAAATGATGAACAAACAAAAACTGGTCTTTTTGCACTTTAAACTGTTGTCCGGCGATTTCTACTATTGCGTACATTGTTAAATTATTTTTTGGGCTGCAAAAGTAAGTCTCAAATTTGTAAATACAAAGAGGGGATGAGAAATTTTTGGGGAGATAAAAGATGAAGGATAAAAGACAATAGATGAGGGTTCTAGGAAAAACATAATTAAATCTGTGATTTGTTCGCAAATGGCTTGCGTCTCCCACGCCCGTGCATAGGTAACGCGTTGTAAACGCTAGATGAGGCCGAACAAATTGCAAATTTGCCCGATGTGGGGGATAGACGAAAGGATGAAGGACAAAAGACAATAGATAGAAGCTTGAGCAAAAAAGGATATAACTCAAAATTTAACGTTTTTGGGTTATATTTTCGTGATATAACCCAAAAATGTGGATTTTTGGGTTACGTTTTTTACTGAACAATGTTATACTTCACCAAGTTCCAAATACTACCATCGGTTTTTATAAAACGGATTGAGCGTATGTTCTTGGCATACCAAGCTGTTCTGTGCCAAATCGGGGTAGCCGCCACTGCCTTTATATGCATATTCCATAGCATTGTTAACAGCGTGGGCGAGGATTTTTAGTTGTTTTCAAATTCAAATTCTTTTATTACCAGTCCATCGTTGGTTGAGTACAGTTTACCTTGGGATGTTATTATATATTCACCATTCTTAATAAATTCAACTACAATGGGTTCTTCTAAGTCTATTTCTTTCTCTACTCTTCCTGTCTCCAAATTGAGGTAACAAAGATATTTCGATCCACCTTTTTCAGCATTCCATCTAACGGCAATTATTTTGTTAATTTTTGAGTTATAACCCACCCTCAGGAAGTGGCCTTTCCCAAAAGTAGACCATATAATTTCTTTGGACTCTAAGTCTAAACCTTCAATTGGCCCACTTACATATGAACAAACTAGTAAATCCTCAGTAAAAATTGAATCTAACAAATCTTCCTTATGTTTAAAACTGAACATCTTTTCCTTTGTTTCTCGAATTACAATGGACGAGGAATATAATTTTTCAAGTTGATTTAAATTGGAATATGGACTTTCTTTTATGTCTCTTACCCCTTGTAATTTTTCTATTGTTTCTCCAGAATTTCTGCTTAATAAATAACACCCTTTGTTTTCTGTATCTATAAAGACTTGATTTTTTTCATGATCTAATATTTTGACTTTATACGGTTTCTTTATATCCGTTCTTTTCCAAATTATTGATTTGGTTTGAACATCAAAAAGTGTTACAGTATTGTTATCACATCCAGCAATTAGTAATTGTCTTCCATCATTTGAAATTGAGATTGATTCGCCATTTCCGGTATCTAAATCAGTTTGCAGTGTTTGAACAATATGTCCATTTAATTCCCATATTTGGATATTTTTTTCCCATTCCCCAACAACAAAAGAATTGCCAGTTACTGAAGCAGAGATTACTCTTATTTTCTCATTCTTCTGAGTCTTTTTCTTAAACAAATTGGAAAACATTACTGACCTATACTTGATACCTGATACTAGCTACTTGATACTTGATACTCTTTCCACACTCCTCACTCACAACTGTTCCTACAACTCTCTCCTCAACCTCGCCACCGGAATATTCAACTGCTCTCTATACTTAGCAACGGTTCTTCTCGCAATCCCATAACCTTTCTTCTTCAAAATATCCATCAATATCTCATCGGGTAATGGCTTCCGTTTGTCTTCGGCGGCAATGCACTCGGTCAGGATTTTTTTGATTTCTTTGTTGGATACTTCTTCGCCATCTTCGTTGGTCATGCCTTCGCTGAAGAAAAATTTGAGTGGAAAAATACCGAACTCGGTGTCCACATATTTGC
>JAYVCI010000280.1:0-3901 GCA_043750035.1 Chitinophagaceae bacterium | reverse complement strand
TCTTCTTTGATAGATAATATAAGTCGATTATTAAGATTGACCGAAATTCTTTTTCTGCTATCATTTCTAGCGTTCAATGCTAATTTTTTACTATCGCTTGAAAGTTTCAATTCTTCTATAACATCTTTTAGTATCGAAAAAAATATTTCAAATGCCTCTCCATTATTTATTGCCTGATTTATAGCTTGGAATCTTCTAATTGTTTCTTTATTCATTTTCTATAGATTTTTAGTGAGTGATAGAAGTTAATTTTTGTACCGCATCTTATCAATAAAATACACCACTGCCCCCAATCCCAATGTAGCCACCCCATACATTGATTCGGTAGGTTTATCACTGGCTACAAAGTATAATACCCATGCGTTTACTGCTAAAAATATAATGGGTGTGATGGGATATAAAAATGTTTTGTAACTGTTGGGGCCTTCGTTCAGTTTTCGGAAACGTATGATAAAGATTCCAAATACGGTGAAGAATGTGGAGAGCTGTAAAGTGAAACCAACATATATAAGAATCTGATCGAAGGAAGCGGTAAAAATGAGAATTGCAGATATAACAGATTGTACTATTACAGCCATATAGGGTGTGCCTTTGGCTGAAGTAACGGACACAAATTTCAATAATTTAATATCTTCGCCCATGGCTTTCATCACACGGGGGCCCGCTAGTATCATGGCACTACAAGTAGATACCAAAAGCAGGGATATAATAATGGCCATAATATTTGCACCACCTTGTCCAAAAATATGTTCGGCACTAAAGTATCCTACTTCTATAGGTTTACTAAAATCTTTGGCTTGGGCATCGGCTAGTTCTTGAATGGGTACTGTATATATAAAAACATAAGTGAGCAGAAGATATAATAGTATAACAAGTGTGGTTCCTATAAAAGATGATAAAGGAAGATTGCGTTTTACATTTTTAATTTCGCCGGCCAAATATGCAGAGGCATTCCACCCCGAATATGCATAGCCAACATATACCAAACTCACTGCAAATGCTTGTCCTTTCATTTGGTCCCACGTATCACTGGTAAAATTTAATGATATAGGTTGGTGATTGTTATATGCCAATCCAAAGCCGATAAATGCTAAAATTAGCAAAACTTTGATGGTAGAAAATACGTTTTGAAAACTGAATCCTGCTTTCAATGAAGTAGCGTGTATGGCTGTTATCAGCATTATTAAGCACATGGCCAATATCTTTGGGTCTATATTAATTACTTTGCCCAAATATGCTCCAAATGCCATAGCGGCTACCGCAACGGGTGCAGCAAATGCCACTGTGGACGATATCCATCCCGATAAAAACCCAACAAAAGGACTATATAGTTTTGAAAGGTAATTATATTCTCCACCTGAGCGTGGGAACACCGTTCCAATTTCTCCATATACCAATGCTCCACAAAGTGCAACTATACCGCCCACTAGCCACAACATCATCAATGCAGAAGGATCTTTGATGCCCTGCACCTGAAAACCCAAACTGGTAAACACTCCCACACCTATAATATTCGCCACCACAATTGCAATAGCTGAATATAAACTCACATGCCTTTTTTCTTTTTCCATAATTATAATACTTGAGTATGCAAAGATGCTAAAGGGATATTTGTTGGGTGCAAAAAGTTTTCAACCGACCTCACCCCTTCCGAATAAGATTCGGAACTGCAAACAAAACATCCCCTCTCCGGGTGGAGAGCGGTGGCAAGCACCAAGCAAATCCCCTCTCCGCACGGAGAGGGGTGACGAGCGAAGCAACGTCGGGGTGAGGTCATAAAAAAACCGTCTCGTTTTTATAACGAGACGGTTTCCCTAAAATATTTTAGTAATTATCAATCGAACGATTGTCCGTCACGTTCAGCAATCTTCACCATCTTCTGGTAATCGCCTGGTGTAACATCGTTGTAGAAGAAATGCACGGGATTTATTTTTTGCCCGTTTTTAATTATCTCATAATGTATGTGTGGGCCGGTTGATTTGCCTGTAGAACCTACATAGCCAATAACATCACCTCGTTGTACTTTTTGGCCAGGTCTCACATTAAGTTTACACATGTGCCCATATAAAGTTTGATACCCAAACCCGTGGTTGATGACCACTTTAATTCCGTAACCACCACCGTCCATTCCTGCTTCTGCTATATAACCGTTCCCTGTAGCGTGTATTTCTTTGCCGTACGATGCAGTAAAGTCTATACCTGAATGCATTTTGACCGATTTATATATCGGATCGAGGCGATAACCGAAACCAGAAGCAATCATACGTAAATCATTATTTGCAATAGGTTGAATAGCTGGTATACAAGAAAGCATTTCTGATTTTTTCCCTGCTGATTTTATCAACTCATCAAAAGAAGTAGACTGAATTTGAACCTGACTACGCAACCTGTCGATACGCTGGGTAAGTTCAATAACGGCGTCGCTATTTTCAAATCCAAGTAAAGAAGAGTATTTATCTACACCACCAGTACCCGCATTAAATTGCTCATCGGTGATTTGTTCTTTCTCGTAAGTGGCACGATATACTTGGTTATCCTTATTGTGTAAATCTGCCATGGCTTCCGTAATTTGGGTCACTTTGTTACTCATATCCTTAAGCTGCTCTTTAAGGTAAGCTTTATCTTGTTTCAAAGTTTTTTCTTCGGGAGAATCCACAATCGATTCAAATACAAAGAAGAAAATAACTGCCATCACAAATGATGAACTTAGGAAACCGAAAATTTGGAACAATCTTTTACGAAGACTGATTTGTACCATCTCAAACTTGAGCCTGTGCGGGTTATACACCCATTTTGCTTTTTTGAAGTTAACTTTCATTGTTAGAAATTAAGTTTTAGAAAAGTACTGTTTTATTTGCATAGGCATTTTTTAGACTTGGCAAAGATAGACGCTCATTTCTCAACTTCCAAACTTGGTGGAAAGATTTTGGGCGAGTTTTGGCTAAAGCTAGGCAGGGCTTAGTTTGAGGTTGGATTAAGAAATTGTGATATTTCTAACTACCTAATATAAAGTAAAAGTGTCAGCAATACTCGACGCTATTCAACTCCTTCAGAGTTGCGTTCAAGGTCGATTTCATATCCTCTGCATTGCATGCAGGGTTATTCATATTGAATCCCTTCAGGATTCTTTCTGTATTATTTTATATTGAATCCCTTTAGGATTCTTTCTGTATTATTTTATATTGAATCCCTTTAGGATTCTTTCTGTATTATTTCATATTGAATCCCTTTAGGATTCTTTCTGTATTTTTTATATTGAATCCCTTTAGGATTCTTTCTGTATTATTATAGATATCTAACAACTCCGAAGGAGTTGAATATGAATAACCCCGAATGATAATTCGGGGGGGCTGAAAAGCACCAAACTACAACTCCGAAGGAGTTGAATAATGCAGTTCCTGAATAGTCAGCAAACTAAAAAAGAAAGTTCTCTTAATTTTCCTGATACTTCTTATCAAACCTAATCGGAGAGATATAATGCAACGTAAGCATTCTCGAAAACCTTAGTGATATAGGACATAGCAAAAGCATAGAGGAAATTATCAACGTGGCGTAAACCCATAATGCTGGGTCATGGAAAAATTTGTACATGAGGAAACCGAGTACCAAGGTAACTCCAGATGACAATCCGTAACTAATATACATCGCACTGTAAAAATATCCTGGCTCAAGCTCATAGTGAAGTCCGCACACGGGGCAATCATCATACATTACATTGAATTTTGAGATTTTGCTCATGGGATATTTGAATACATCGCCACTATAACAACGTGGGCATTTGCACCTGACTATAGCTTCAAATCTGGACTTAGTATCTGTTAATAAATAAACAATACATTTAAGGTGATATTTTATAATTCCATTCACCTCTAAATTCATTTCTAAATAGATTTACTTTATC
>JAYVCI010000279.1:0-4821 GCA_043750035.1 Chitinophagaceae bacterium | reverse complement strand
TTGCAACTTGCAAAAACTTTCCAGTACAGCGACTTTAAAAATGCCATAGGTTATGATTGGAAATACTATGATTTTGCCCTGTCGCGTTACACGGTTCGTAAAAATAGAATATATATCATACGCAACCACAACAATGAATACTTTAAACTGAAGTTTGTCGATTATTACAATAATCAAGGCAAACCCGGGGTGCCTAAATTTGTATTTAAAAAATTACGTTGATAGTGAGCGGCTTGTGATTTTATTTAGATAAATTCTAAATAAACCTTGTTTGGAATGATTCCAGATAATAATTTTGCCGCCATAAAAATTAAATCAACATGAAAAGGTTCAAACGTACTATTTTACTATTATCATTTATTGCTCCACTATTTGTTTCGGGGCAGATTCTTACCCACGAAGACAGTTTGGCTGCTGGCTTACAATTAAGGGGAAACAGGGCAACAGCCATATCAGGTTATGGGGAAGTATTATATACCCATGATATAAATAACAAATTAGGCGTGGCAAATGTGCGTAGGAATGTATTGTTTATAGGCAATAGGTTCAATGAAAAAATCGCTTTTTTTAGTGAGTTAGAACTTGAGGATGCTAAAGTGGAAGGTGGTGAAGCATCAGGCGAGATAAGCTTGGAGCAGTGTTTCATCAAGTTTGATGTCAATAGATCGTTATATATAAATGCAGGGTTTTTCACCCCCCGTATTGGGCTAATAAATGAAAACCATCTGCCCACCACATTTAATGCCAACGACAGACCTGTGGTAGAAAGAATATTGATACCAGCTACATGGCGTGAAGTAGGTGTGGCAATATATGGAAGCCCGCGTAATTTGCCAGGTTTCAATTATAGTATTGCCTTGATTAATGGACTAGACGCATCCGGATTTAGCCTGGAGAAAGGTATCAGGGGAGGGCGAGGAGAAGGGAGTAATGTACAGGCTAGGCAGAAAGCAATTACAGCAGCATTATTGTATTACTTTGGTCCGTGGCGTTTTCAATGTTCTTCTTATATAGGAGGCAGCGTAGGTACTGATAATAAATCTGCCGATCTATTGGGGCTTTCTACCGGAACATTTGGCACACCCGTTTTTCTGAACGAAGCCAATCTTCAATTCCGTCGTAAGGCGGTGCATCTTAAATTCTTGGCAGTGCAAATAAATATACCCAATGCTGACTTGCTCAATACCGCTTACTCTAATAACAATGTGGCAAATATTTCGCGTGGTTTCTATACAGAGTGTGCTTATGATTTATTATATAAAAAACAGCAAGGCAACAAGCAGTTCAATATATTTACCCGTTATGAATTTGTAGATATGAATGCCAAGCTGCCCAGCAATGGCATTGCCAATAAATATTATACCCAGCACCATATTTTTGCAGGCTTCAACTGGATGCCGCACCGTGGCGTTGGCGTGAAATTGGATTATCATTATATAAACAATGGAGAATTTAACCAACAGCTTATCCTTAACCCGCCTCCTAACGCATTGCCTTACTATACCAGTAACCATTCTGTGAATTTGGGCATCTGTTATAGTTTTTAATATATATATAAATTGGAACGAAAACTCAATAGGAAAGACTTTATCAAGTTTACCTGTAATGCAGCGTGTGGAGCAGGTGTGGCTATCGCTATGTTAAATGTTGAAAGCTGTTCCCCATTCCCAGTTATTAAAACCCAACACGAGAAAGGAATCATAAGAATACCTTTGTTAAGTTTGCAAGAAAAGAAAGATACCATTATACGTGATTTGGAGCTGGACTATGATATGATGATTAAACAAAGAGACGGAAAATATATCATACTTGTATTAAAATGTACCCACCAAGATTGGCTATTAAGCCCCAATGCCAAAGGCTTCAACTGCTCTTTGCATGGAAGTAGTTTCGATAGTGATGGTAAAGTAGTAGTTGGCCCAGCCACTTTGCCTTTAAAGCAATTGAGCTATATCACAGATGCAGATAACCTAGTAATTACATTATAATATATCATGAAAAAAACTATACCGAAACCTTTTTTCGCTACCGATTCGCCGCGGCGAATTATCTAGCTGTGACTTGGGTTTAACGTGCCATTTTTTTGCCGAAAAGGAATAACAGCCAAAGTGATAAGGCACAAAATCATAATCGGGCTTGTCTTGTTGGTTTGCAAAAAGGAAAAGCAATTTCTGCAATGATATCTTAGGTAATTTCCCTTCAAAAGATTGCAGCAATGCCAGTATAATTTTCCGTCTGTAAAACATACTGCAATGTTACAAAAACAATAATTAGGGTTATCAAGTAATGATTAACAATGGGGTGTGAAAGTATCGCATTGATTCGCCGCAGCGAACGCAAGATGAGTGCGAACGAATCACATCCGCCAAAGGCGGACGCCCGATGTGGGTGTTATCATAATGTTATTTATTATATAATATTACTTTTTATTAGTGAAGTTTTTTTTAATCCGTGCTTCTATAGTTTGCCTTTCATATTGCAATAATAGTTTATAAGCAGCTTCGTTTTTTTGTTTAATAGCTATCTCCTTTTGTTGCCTGAACAAATCTATATGTTTGGCTAGTTTCTTGTCATCCATTTGTTCCATTTGCTTTATATATTCTTCAGCATTGGCAATGGCTTCGTCAAGCTTTAGGGCTGTGGTATTTTTCATCTTACTATTTTTCACTTTTTAGTTAAATAAACTGATGTTTGTTCTTCATTTCCCTTTTTCACTTCTATAGCTTCATCCAGTATCAAGTATTTATAATAATTAACTTCGCAGGCTTCTTTATAGCCACATTCACCAGCCTCTTTGTGCAAAGTATATAACTCTTTTCTTCTTTCTTGTAGTTGCTCAAGTGGTAATTTTATCAGCTTTTGAATATTCTCTTCTTTTTCAGATGAGAGCTTGTCCATTGTTGTTTGAAAATAGCTTTTTTTCATGTGCTTTCTATTATTTTTATTTCATCATCGGTCAATTCATATAGTTGATATACTATTTCGTTTATTCTGTTTTCGCAATAATAAATTTTGCTCTCAAGTTGCGATATTTTTGTTTGCAGTTTTGTTTCTGCTTTCTCTTCATTTAGTTTCAGAAGTTGGTCAACCAATTTAATTATTTCCTTTTCTTTTTCTTTTTCTAACTTATTATTTGAGTCTATTACTTTAATTGGAAGTGGTTTAAGATTTATCGTTTTTACTTGTGCAAATACTCTACCTATTTCCTGCACTCTGTTTTGGTAAATATAATTTAATAGTTTGCTATTATATATACCCAATAGGTATTTAATATCAATTTTATCAGTTAATAAATGAATTACATGAGTGCTATCCAATGAGAAATATCCTTTAGTGTCTAAGGTTCCTACAATTTTGTCGCTAGTTTGCCTGCTAATTATTTTCTCTTTAACTTTAAACATCTTTTCATCTGTATTGCTCCACAAATCTTTTGGAGAGTAATATACATAATTATCATTAAAAGTAGTTTGGTACCTATTAATGTCTCTGCCTTTTAAGATAGGATGCCATTGAGAATTTGTCTGATTATTAGAAATATATTTTTTATTGTCTCCAGTAATAATACCTTGATATATTTTAATAATTGAACCCAATTCAACAACTCCTTTTAATTTCTTTATAGTTTGCAAAAGTTTATTTCCTCCTTGAGTTTGAATCAAATTATATTCAGGGTCTTTTAAAAAATCTTTTGAGGAAACTTTTTGAACTATAGGATTCAAAAAATCTTCCAAACTTTGAATTGACAGTACTTCTGATTCTTTTATTTTTTTGTTTTTGGTAAAAACAAAAATAGCACTTCCGCCGATTTCAGCATCTTCAAAAACTTTATATCTTAAATCCATTATAATTTCAAACCCTCCTTTATCTAACAACAATTTACGTATTGGTTTGAACGAAATGGTATTATATAATGAATTTGGAACAATAAAAGAAAAATATCCCTCATCTTTCATTAGTGAAATGCTTTTCTCCATGAAGAGGGCATATAAATTTAGTTTATATTCGAATGCAGCAGTATAATGATCATGATAATAATTTAAAATAGCTTGCTCTTGTGATTCTTGTTTTTTGCCTAATTGTAAAGTCCTGTACGGCGGGTTGCCAATCACCACATCAAAACCACCTTGTAGTCCATATTTTGGGTACGATTCTTCAAAAGTGCTAATATAATCTTTCATCGCATCACCCAAATCTCTTTCAGCCGCTGCTGTTTTTATTAGAGCTTGTTTTAATTTTTCTTTTGGGTCAGGTTCTGCTGCTTGTTTAACTTTTATATTAAACACTTCGGGAAATGCTCTTTTCCAACTAAAGGGTTTTATTTTTTTCTCTTCTCCAAAATCAAGTTGCCCTGCATAATAATCTATATCAATAAGGCTATTACCATCTTTTATATTATTATCCAATGTGGGCAATACTCTTTCATTAAACATCCTAAATTGGTTTGCAATACTTGCTTCTGTTTCGCCTTCCATGCATTTAAGCAGCAAACTTAGTTTGGTTACTTCTACTGCGTTCACATCTATATCAACTCCATATATATTGTTCAGTAAAATTTCCTTTTTTATGGCTGTGGTTAATGAACCTGTGGGCGTAATTGCTTTTGCTTTTTTTGCTTCTGCCGGGTTTTTATAATAATAATTTTGATAATATTTTAATATATAATCGTAAGCACCTATTAAAAAACTTCCGCTACCACAAGCAGGGTCAACTATTTTTATTTTGCTTAGTATTTGTAAAGAAATAAACCGTACATTTGCATTTAAAAAAGCAAATGAAGAAACATGATTTACTAAAAGAGAAATACGAAAGAATTAAAATGAT
>JAYVCI010000278.1:0-21907 GCA_043750035.1 Chitinophagaceae bacterium | reverse complement strand
CCAGTACCAGTGCTAATAAGTGGAAGAAAAAGTCACACCCTTTTTAATTTTAATAACCTAATAAAAAACAAAATGAAACAAGTATTCAAAACAAAAATTGGTTCCGGAATCATTGTGTTGATTCTGTTGAGCCTAATCAAATTCAATGTGTATTCGCAAACACAAATTAATCCTAGCCCTCCATCTTATTCAGGGCCTATTCATTACACGAGTGATAGATTTGTTGCCGCGAACACAACGGTCATCTTTAATAATGCCACAGTTACTTTAGATAGTAATGTTGTTATTATTGTAGAAAAAGGTGCTACACTTCAAATCTATAACTCTACATTCACCTCTACAGTTTCATCCCAGCATTGGCAGGGTATCCATGTACTGGGCGACACCACAAAAGACCAGACCGAACAAATCGGCCCTAATACCGTGCTGTCACATTTTCAGGGCAAGCTTATTATGCGTAACAGCACCATCAAGTACGCCATGATGGGCGTGAGCGTGGGCACACTGAATCAGATAACAGGCGAACAAACAGATGGCGGTGGGATATTTAGGGCGATCAACTGCAATTTTGTCGATTGCTGGAATGCGGCCTCTGTTTTTAGATACAGTTGGTACACGCACAACATGTGCTATTTCCGCAGTTGCGATTTCCGCTGGGAATCATATATGGGTATTAACCCTTTCAATCGCGGCTATGCCACATTGGTAGGCCTTAGCCAAAACCAGGGAGTATTTTTTATGGGCTGTCAGTTCCGCAACACCAACACTTGGGACAGCATAAACAACCAGATAAGCGACGGGATACTCGATAATGTAAACAACACAGATATTAAAGGTGTGGGATTGTACGCACTCAATGCATCTTACACGTTAAAGCCTGCAGGTACATGTTATCAAGCAACCAATAATGATACGGGCTGTATCCGCTGTACAGGCACTTATAATCTGTTCACCGGCTTGGGTACTGGTATAGTGCATCATAGTCTCAACCCCTATATTGATATAAAAGGAGCTATTACAGGGTGTGATTTTATCAATAATGTGTTTGGTATCAAATCATATACATCAAAAAATTTATTTATTAATAGGTGCAATTTTAAAGTAAACAACGATTATTACGAAATACATTCAGCGGTCTATGAAGAATACAATAAATATCAAGAGGTGGAGTTTATTGTAATGGATTCATGCCATGCTTATGATATATCGGCCAATGATTTAAATGTAACATATACCACCAATTTTCCTACAGTTCAATACCATCACCAGATTGTGATAAACTATAGTGATAGTATAAAGTCACGTATATACAAAAATGCACAATATAGTGAGAAATCAGATAATGGAACTTGCTACCAATTTTATGGTGTGTTGAATAGGTTTTCTGGTAAAAACACAGGACTGGAAGTAGAGTGCAACACATACAATATTGGTATGCAATCCGCTACCAGTAACCTATGTCGTTATGATTGTGATTGGTACTTCCCATCAGGTTATACCAACAAATTCAAAAACCAAAGTTTAATTAGCAAATCACAAAGAAACACTTGGTCTAATTTGCCTTACTGTGGTGGATTGTTCCACCCTGCAAATGTTAATGCGGAATCTTTAAATGATACTTTTAGTCTATTTTACCATGCAGGTGCTGGCGATATGCCGTCTTGTGTAGAAGGTACACATAAAGGAAAAATAAAAGTAACCGCTGATACAAGCAACAGCCAAAACTGTTATGAAGCATCTTACTGCCGTCAGTTTGGCACATATACAGGTGTTATGGGCACTGTTCCATCTACAACAAGCGATAGCCTTAGCCTAGTAGGTGCCTGGGAAGACTACGACAACGATTTTGAAGACAATTATATTGATGCCCCGCTAAGTATGAATGACCCTGTTGAACCCGAAACAAAAATACTTGCATGGCCTGTCCCTGTTTCTGACCAACTGCATATAAATATAGAAAATAGTCCGAAAATAACCCGTGCAGAAGTGATAGACCTAACAGGCAGAGTTATCAATATCCCATATATCCAAAACGGCAATACTATAATATTAAACACGGAAAACCTACCTAATGGGTATATGATAACAAGGCTTTATAGCAACAAAGCAACCTTTACAATAAAATTTGTAAAACAATAAAATAGCTACCCCTTTATCTAAAACCAATCATATATTTGCCTCACTCTGTTTTCTCATTGGAGTGACGTTTTTAAATTAAGAACGAATAAGGCTGTCCTACAACAGGATGGCCTTATTCGTTTATTTTATTTTGGAGAAAACAAGAGTAAGGTCAGTGGTGATACTTGTCGTGCCATTGCCTGTTGAATTGGAATCAGTCTGCATTCTATTTGTCGTATTCTTAATAATCATTTCATTATCGGTAAGTCTATCTAAAGGGTATTTCTTGATGTAAATTTGATTGCCTAAAGTACCAAATAAAGACACTTCTGCCCCTGAATCAAAAAAGGCATCTTTACGTACCTTGCCATTCGCCCAATACCATTGTCCATCACCTTGTCTCAATTCTTTATTAGCGAAAGTTGAATTTTGATTTAAGTTTAATGCCTCTGTATAACGGCTCTCTCCATTGTTTTTTAACTCCAGTGAAAAAGCGTAACCAAAAGACATGAATATATCTCTCGTGATAATTCCATTTGAAGAATCGGTAATACGAGTATTTAGATTATTCCCGTCATAGGTAACAATATATTTTGTTTCGGAACTCATCCAAACTCCATTTTTATCAAATCCATAATTCAAAGTTGTATTGATTACATTAACCTCCTCTAGTTTCCATTTTCCTGTAATTCGTGCATTTCGGCTTTTCAAAGAAATAAAGGGGTCATCAGCTCCTTTGCGACAACCAATAGAGCTAAATGTGACAATGCCTGTAAACAGCAACAAGTAAAAAGATTTCATATTAAGAGTAATTAGTTACCCCAATGAGTGTAGTTGATGCAAAAAAGTTGCCTCAATAAAAAGTTTGCATAATCTAAAATTTTACATACATTTGCCCCGTTCAAGATTTTTTCTTGAACAAAGGTTTAAGTTTGTTTTCATAGCGTATAAGGGCTGACGAAAGTGTCGGCCTTTATGCGTTTATAATATCTTGGATAATTCAAAACCAACTATATCTTTGCCTTTTCATAAAGTAAAGTTTTAACAAATAGACATACAAAGGCTATCCGAAAGGATAACCTTTGTATGTCTATAGTACATTATTTCTAGTTGGGTCATACCCTAAAAATTTGTTGATTTTTTTCATATATTTCTCAAAATGGATTGCTTTATTGAGTTCCCAAAGAGAGATATTATAATGAGATACTCCGAAATAATCACCGACCTTTGTTTGAGAAAGCCCAAGTTCGAGTCTCCTTTTTAGAATATGCTCTCCAATGGTTAAAGGCACATCAGCAAAGGCTCTGCGAGGTTTTCTCTTAACTGAATTCTCCAATGTGGAAAAAGGCAACGCTGCCAACAAGTTACGCTTCGCTAAACTTGCGAGGGCTGATTCAAGTGCATTTTGCATATTAAAGTATTTCTTATTCGACTTTATTGTCTAGCTTGTCCTGTTGTTGCTTGTCTGATACAAACCAAGATGATAAGAAAGCGGTAAATGTTCCAAATAGACCGACGCCAACTGTCATGAGAATAGCCGCAATTATTCTGCCTTCTATAGTAACAGGATATTTATCTCCATAACCAACTGTAGTGATTGTAACGTATGCCCACCAAATAGCATCTTCAGCGGTTTTTATATTACTATTAGGGTCGTCTTCTACTTGAAGAATTGCAATGGAAGAAAATATGAGCATTAAAATTGCAATGACGCAAACAGTTGTAAATGCTCCTTGTGTTTTATTATTGTAAATATGCTTTATCAATATTTTTGTGGATCTAAATGCTCTTAATACCCTAAGCAATCTAATTAACCTAAACGCCCTGCCTGCTCTTAAAAAATCAAATGTGGGAATACTCGAAAGAAGATCAATCCAACCCCATTTCATAAATTCTCTTTTATTCTCAGATTTAAAAAACCGTATCATGAATTCTATTAAAAAGAAAATACAAATTACATTATCTATATAATCTAAGATTTTTGCAATCTCAGTTGGAAAATGAAAAAATGTATCTACAATCAAAGCGACTAGCACATAAACAGACAATATTAAAACAATAATATTAAGAGTAGAAATACTAGATTTCTCCTGCGGCAACATGTCGTTTGAGTTTTTCACTTTTTACGTCTCTCCTTTATTATTTCCTTATGAGTTTGATAATAGTATTTATTTCGTGCTCTGTCTTTCAAGGCATTGGGGTCAGTTGAATATTCTTTTTTGAAATGGCCTTTTACTACCTTTCCATTTTTAGTTACATAAGGGTCAACGTATTTATATCCACTGTGATTTTGAACAGAGTCCTGCATATTGTTTATTGAGGCATCTATATCCTTCATATTAAAGCCAAAATTAATTATATATATTACTGTTGAAAGTAGACTTATATAAAAACTAATTAATAGAACTTTTTGAGCGTCGTTAATGCCCAAGTCTTTAGTTGTACTTTTTTTGTATACTATAACAATTGATATTAATAGTACTAAAGTAAGTGTTATCAATATTGCAGGAATCATATATTTTAAATAAATGGTTCTTAAAATTACATTTTAAATTGTTTAATCTTTCCACCTCAAACTCCCAATCAACCGCATCGCATCCTCATGCAAAAAATTGAATACGGGTGCTACACTATCAGGCTCGGTATGGGTATCAAAATATAATGCTCCGCGTAGAAAATGTTTTTTGCTATCGGTTAAGAAAAACTGAAAAGCGGTGGCTGCTTTGCCGCTCACTTCGTAGCGAAGGCCTGTGGTGTTGCTGTCAGCACCTTGTATATCATATTCTTCGATGCCACTTGCTACTACATCGTGTTTCCAGGTAAGTGTTCTTGTGTCGCGAACTAATTCTTGTAAGGTATTTTTTGAACCAATAGTTTTATAACTCAGGTGCAATGATGCCCTCATATCTGGGTAACGGATATTAATCCAATAAGGCTCGGCTCCGCTGCTGTGGTCTTCTTCCACAATAGCAGAATCATGAACCTCAAAACTATAGGGCAAATCTTTATTATATATATGATAGCTTTTGGGTGGTAAATCTATCTGCTCAAATTCACGTTTTTTGGGTACATAATCGTTGTGACATGAAGTGATGACTATAATATATATGATACTAAAAAATATTAGACTTTTTGAAACAATTTCCTTCTGGAGATTGCTTCGTCGGCGGCCTCCTCGCAATGACGGTTTTAGTATTATACCTCTCATCTCTTAACCACAACTTTTATTCTGCTAATTCTTCTTTTATCAACTGATTCTATCGTGAAATTAAATATGCCTTGATCTATTTTTTGTCCACGAAATGGTAGTTTTCTGTTGAGCTCCAGTAGCAATCCAGCAAGGGTTTCGGCTTCGCCCTTGGCTTTTTCAAAACTATCTGGATCTACTTTCATCAGTTTGCACACATCATTTATTAATGTTTTGCCTTCAAATATAAAAGTGTTTGCATCTAGCTGAGAATATAATCTTTCATCTTCATCAAACTCGTCGTGTATTTCTCCAAAAATTTCTTCCAAAATATCCTCCATGGTAACTATACCAAGGTTGCCGCCAAACTCATCAAAAACTATAGCTATATGTTTTCGTTGTGCCTGAAATTCTTTTAATAGGTCGTCAATCATTTTGCTTTCAGGCACAAAAAATGCTTCGCGAATTAAATTATGCCATTCAAAATCTGCAGGTTTATCAATATGTGGTAGCAAATCTTTCATGGTGAGAATACCCTTCACTTTATCGAACGAACCATCGCATGTGGGCATGCGTGAGTAGCCCCATTCGTTGAAATAAGCCAACACCTGTTTAAAGTCCCATTTGCAATCAACTGATTTCACATCCATGCGGGGCCTGCTTATTTGTTTCACATCGGTATTGCCAAAATTCACGATGCCTTTCAGTATTTCTTTTTCTTGCCTGGGTTGGTTTGCATGACTTGTTATTTCAATAGCATGTTCCAAATCGTCCACGGTTACCATGTGTCCCTTCTTTGTAATTCTTTTATCTATGATAGAAGTGCTTTTTACAAGTATCCAAACAAAGGGAGACCAAAATTTGCTCAAATAATATATTGGCAACGCCATCAGTCTGGAGAAACTCATATAATGCTGGGTAGCATAAATCTTTGGGGTAATCTCAGCTAAAAATACGATTATAAAAGTGATAAAAGTTACTTGAAATACAAAGAAAGAAGTGGTCTGTTGTATAACGGGATTAATGAGCAAATCGAACAGCGTATTGGAGACGAGTACAAATGCTATATTAATAAAATTATTGGTGATAAGAATAGTGGCCAACAAGGTTTTGGGCTTGCCCAGCAAAAACATAATAGCTTTTGCCACGGGCGAATCTTCACCTTTGATATCGTCAAGTTTTTGTTTGGGGATACTAAAAAAAGCATTCTCACTCCCTGCAACCAAAGCAGAACAAAAGAGTAGTATAAGTATGATAATAACAGCAATTACGGTAGAGGCAATTTCTGTAGGTGAAACTGGATTAAAAACTTGAAGCAATTGATAACTTCGTTCGGGTATGGCGTTTTGCAAAATAGGGGGTTTAGGGTGAGGTAATTAAAATGGCAAATCGCCTGAGGGGTTTGGGGTGTTGGGCGATTGAGGTTCGTGCGATGTTTGATCATTATGTGTATGCCCCTCACTGTTCACTTGGTTATCTGCATGCCCGCTCAATATTTCGAAACTGGTGCAGCGTATGGTTTTTCTTTGTCTGGGTTCGTTTGTATTTTTATCCGTCCAGTTTTCGGTGCGTATACGGCCTTCTATCATTACCTTCGATCCTTTGCGTAAATATTTATCGGCAATCTCTGCTTGGCGTTCCCAAACTTCTATATCGTGCCACTCAGTTAAGTTTACCCGCTCGCCTTGCCTGTTTGTATAGCTTTCGTTAGTGGCCAATGGGAAACGGGTAACACGGCCACCGTTTTCAAATGCCCTGAACTCCGGGTCTTTACCCAAATTCCCTATTAGAAATACTTTGTTCATTTATTAGTGGTTAGTTGCTAGTCAAATTAGTCGTTAGTCGTTAGTAATTAGTGGCTGACGCCTTATACTTTATACCTTTGTCTTTTGTCTTTAAATCTATTTTATACTGTTCATTCAAAAACTTATCAAGCAATCTCGGTATTGCATGGTTTTGCATTTTTTTGAAAGTGGTTTCAAAAATACCAAATTTGTTCAAGCTTACAAGTTTTTTATAAAAAAATATATGAAAACGGGCATGCAGATTACGGTGTGTGAGCTTGTGCAAATAGTCGGAACTGCCTTTATATATGAGTGTTTGACGGCCTTTTATTTGCTTAAAAAAAGTTTCTTCCATCAGCTCATTCGGGTCTAACAATTTATCATATTCTATTAAAGGCAAATCATACAATCCTTTCCATATATCGTCAACACCCCGTTGCAACATACAAAAACGATCATCATTAACAAGAAAAAGATAATTGAGGTAGCGATTTTGAACGGGTTTGTTTTTGGTTTTTACAGGCAGTTTGTTCACTGTTCCGTTGCTCAGTGCTAAACAGTTTTCGGCAATGGGGCATATAGTACAATTGGGATTAGCGGGCTTGCAACAAATGGCTCCCAATTCCATCATGGCCTGGTTGTGGTTACCTGGATTTTTTCTATCGAGCAGTTCTTCCGCCAATTGGGCAAATTGATATTTACCTTTTGTACTGTTAATAGGTGTATCAATATTATATAACCTGGAGAGTACCCGATACACATTGCCATCAACCACGGCATGAGGCAGGCCAAAAGCCAATGATGCGATAGCTGCTGCCGTATAATCGCCCACGCCTTTTAAGCTTAGGATGCTTTTATAATCTTTGGGGAATTTGCCATTATACTTTTCTACAACTTCATTTGCAGCTACATGCATGTTTCTCGCTCGGCTATAATATCCCAAGCCTTGCCATAGTTTCAAAACCTCATCAATAGAAGCCGTAGCTAAATGTTTGACGGTACGATATTGCTCCACAAACTTATAATAATACGGCATTCCTTGCTCCACACGTGTTTGCTGCAGTATGATTTCCGACAACCATATTTTATAAGGGTCTTTGGTTTCACGCCAGGGCAAATCCCTTTGGTGGACTTTATACCATTTGGCTAATTTGAGCGTTACAGAATTCATGGAAAAGTTTGCAAAGTTAGCCCTGTGAAGGCTACCAACACTATAATATATTGCTAATTAGTTGAGACCTTTTATAATATGACAAAAGAATCTTTGCCAAAGGTTTGGCATTTAAGAAAAAATTGCCGACTTTTGCACCCCCGATACAGGGAATCGTAAAACATTGATTTTATGGCACGTAAGAAAATAAGAATGGAATTTGTACTGCACGCCTCGACTAACTTGGTGTACCCATACCTAAGCACAGCGGGTGGTTTAAGTCAGTGGTTTTGCACCGATGTTGATACCCGTCAGGACTACTTTACTTTTAAATGGGAGACAGATTCCCAAAAGGCCAAAGTGCTGAAGAAGGTTATAAATAAAAGCATCAGGTTTCAATGGGATGGATCGGCAGAAGATGAGTATTTCGAATTTGAACTTGAACGCGATGCCGTCACCGATGGTCTGGCATTAATTGTTACAGATTTTACGGAGGAGGCGGAAGAAAAAGGATCTCGAATGCTTTGGGACAGCCAAGTACACGACTTGAAAAGTTGTATTGGTGCTTAATTCAAATTGACCTGCTTCACTTCCATGATTTGGCCTGAAATTATCACTGTGTTTTTATTATCGGCTGTCAAAATGATAGTGGGCTTGTTTACTGCTTTGGCAGCTTTCAAATTTGATGCACTTACCTCTTTTATCGTTTGTTCATTGGGTGGCGTAACAGGCTGTTTGGTCTTTATATTTTTAAGTACGCAAATTTGGAAACTCATTGATACATATTTTAATAGCCGCTTTAAAAAGAAGAAAGTAAAAAAAATATTCACCTCACAAAAACGCAGATATATTTTTTATAAAAATAAATTTGGATTGCCAGGATTGGCAGTACTCACACCTACCATATTATCTATTCCGCTGGGATGTTTTTTGGCCATCAAGTTTTTTAAGAACAAAACCAAAGTGCTTATTTGGATGTGCTGCTCCACTGTGATATGGGCTTTTATGGTGAGTTATTTGTACGAGTATTTTATATAACCACTCACCCGCTCTGAAGAGCAGGGCAATAGAATGCATGTTTTTTTAAAGGTTAAGAAAACAGAAGACATTATATAAACAAACTCGCAGCAATACCATCGGCCAACAATTTCCCCGATTTGTTTAATATAATGATATCGTTTTCTATAATAATATAATCCGATATATCTTCTTCTTTAAGCATATTATATATATGATTATAATAACCATCCCCAAAAACTGATTTTACTTCATTCAAATTAATTCCCGATGAAGTTCTTAACCGGGTCATGATATATTCATTGTATAAGTTTTGGGTAGACAGATTTTCGATTTCAAATTGTAATGGGTTTATGATATAATCTCCCAAAGACGCTGTATTTTTTTTGCGGATATTGATACCGTCATAACTATGGGCAGATGGTCCCAAACCTAAGTATGGTAAGCCTTTCCAATAATTTGAATTGTGAACCGCTGCATAACCGGGCTTGCTGAAATTTGAAATTTCATACTGCGAAAAATTATTTTTATCTATCCAATCCATCAATATCTCAAACTGTTCCACAAACTTTTCATCAGGGCTGTTTTTATAAGTTCCGTTTTTAATTAATTTCTCCAAAGGTGTTTTCGGCTCCACCGTTAATTGATAACATGATAAATGTTTGATATGCGGATATTGTGCTATTTTATCTAAATTCTGCATCCATTTTTCATTGCTTAAAATATCAAAACCATATATTAAATCTGCTGATATATTATTAAAACCCGCCAATGCAATATTGTCCAAACATGCTGTTGCTTGTTGCTTGTTATGAGCACGGTTCATCCACTTCAAATCTTCCTCAAAAAACGATTGTATCCCCACGCTCAACCTATTGATGGGCAAAGATTTTAACTCATTAAGTTTTTGCAAATCTATATCATCGGGATTTGCTTCTAAAGTAATCTCTGCATTTTCAGATACTTGATATATATTATATATTTTCTCAAATATTTGTTCCAGATATTTTGTCTCTAATAAGGATGGAGTTCCTCCACCAAAATATATGGATTGTATCGGTTTTGAAATGTCTAATTCATCTTTCCTACGCTCAAGTTCTATTATAATACTTCTCGTAAATTCTTCTTGCAACTTATTGTTCGTCACAAAATAAAAATCGCAGTAATGGCATCGCTGCCGGCAGAAGGGGATGTGGAGGTAGAGGCCCATTTTAGTGGTAAGGAATAAGGGGTAAGGGGTAAGGGCCATACGGCGTCAGCCACTTACTCCTTACTCCTTACCCCTTGCTCCTATTTTAATCCTTATTATAATATATCTGTTTACTCTTGGGCGACTTCACGGTATAAGTTATTTTCAGTTTTTTTATTTCTCCGGGTTGCAAAGTGAGGTGCCAGGTTAGTTTGCCTTCGTCTTCATTTACCGTTGCCCCGCTGCTTTCTTCTAAGTCAATTTCTACTTGTTTATCGGTAGATACGGGGATGTTATCTTCTATAATAATATCTTGTACCACATTTTTGGTATTACGTACACTTATCTCAAAAGTATTGGTTTCTTTTTTGGTAGAACCTAAGAAAGATTTTTTACAACTTTCGCGTAGTTTTTTTCTTTCCACTAACATACTTTTATCTACACCTAATGATATATTTAAAGTATCATTTTCGTCACTGCTCACATTGCTCTGCCCCACAAATGTGCCATCAAAATATACATTGGCCCTGCCATTTAATTGCCCCAATTCCTCGGTACCACTGACACGCCCAACCAAATAAGTTTGCTGATCCATTTTTGGTACTGCTGAGAGTTCATACACCGCAGCCATTTCGAATACCTGTGCATCAACAGTGTTCACTTTCCCATCTGCCATTATAGTATAAGGTATGGCAATATTAAATTCTATATTGAAAGCATTATTGGTCATTACCATTCCTTCGCTTCCACTCTTGGTTTTGCCAACTTTTTGTTTTCTTGTTTGGATTGTATTTGATGAGTACAAATATGCGTCAGTATTGAAATTATCAGCATCAGCATTGTTATATGTATAAGCTGCATATACCGGATTTAACACAGGGCGTGAATTGCCCAAAGTAGGGTTCCCATTCGATATTTTCAATATCACGTTGTTCCAATCTTCACCAGTGGTTTGTGTAATATTTGCTTTGTAAGTAAGCTGCATGGGGCTTTTCAAATCTTTCACACGCACATCATAACTGGCATACCAACTTACGCCATACACCAAATATACCAAATTCAATTTCAATGTTTTTTTAGCATCCGCATGTAATTTTAGGTGTACTTCTTTTTGTGCGGTACCATAGTCATTAATCATGTTATCGGCTTGGCGTTGTATTACCTTTTGTTTTTCTTGAAATTTTTTCTTTTGCATATCTATTTTCAACAACTCGTCTTTAATAGTATATATGCGTTTTTTATAGAGTGCGTTTAGTTCTTCCAAGGTGGCCACATCCGAACCTTTTTCATTAATATTTCTGTTGTTCAACAACAAATTCAAGTCTTCGTTCAATACTTTTTTCTGGTTGTTCAGTTGGTCAATCAATAACTGTAAATAGTCAATAGAATCAGCCATTTCATTCAAGCGTTTGGGTTTGTCCTCACCACTGTTTAAATAGTTTTGCTTTACTGACATGGATAATACTTGTATAGTTCCCAAGCCTTTCAACTGTGTACTAGCATCATCCATACTCAACGGCAAATTTTCTATAATAAAATAGTTTTCGCCTTTCTCCAAATTCAGTTCACATTGCCTGGTTATCAATGCACCATTTATATAAACCGTAGCATTTGTAATTTTTGATTTTAAATGAATTCCATCCTCAGCTTTTAATTGAGCAGTACTCAATATTAGTAGAAGTATTATATATATATTTTTCATATTGTTGTGTTTTAATTACGATACTAAACATGCCTGTGGTTGTGTCTTGTGACCAACCACAATATAGAGGTAATCGTAATTTATTTTATTTTTTTAGGATAAGAGATTTTATAGGCAAATTTCAACTTAATACTTTCACCAGCTTTCAAATCTAACTTCCAGGTGAGTTTGCCAGTGGTTTCATCATATTCTGCATTTCCTTTGTCAATCAATTCTACTTTTATATCGCTGGTATTGCTTAGGGGGATTTGGTCTTCAACAGTTATTTTTATATCCGTACTTTTTAAATTGCGAACAGAAATTTCATATATAGATTCATCAATTTTAGTATTGCCACTAAACGAACGTTTGCTAAAATCTTTCAATTTTTTGCGTTCCACTATCATACTTTTATCACGACCCAATGATATTTCTAAAGTGTCATTTTCATTTACTTTTAAATATGATGTTCCCACAAAATCGCCGGCAGTATATATATTGGCTGATGCAGTAAGTTGTGCAATCTCCTCTTTGGGTTCGAATACGGCTGTGAGGAAAACAGCTTTTTCTAATTTGGGTACTGTGATAAGTTTATATTCAGGTGTGATTTCATAATTACGCAAAGCTATAAGTTGTGCAGGTTCACCTGTTTTAAAAGTATAGTTTTTATCGGTGGTGAATTCTATGCGTAAAGGGTTGGAGCTATATGATCCATTTAAGTTTGATACAGTATATTTTCCTCCACTAATGTTATTATCTCCAAAGTTCCAACTATAAGTTTGTTGCGGTTTGCTCGCGGCACTTAAATTATATGTCCGATTATTTGAGATTGTCACATCATTATATGTTGTATCTGCTGATTCTGAATATGCAGGTTCAGTTTTTCTTTTATTTTTCTTCCTATTTATAGTAACCTTTTCATCACTTTCACCATCATAATCATCTTGCGTTCTTTTGTCTGCTCCTTTTCTCAACCGTCCCACCGCTTCTTCTTTTGCTTCTTCCTCTTCTATGGTTTTTAATTCTACAGTTTGCTCGGATGCGGTAGCAGGTGTTGCGTAGCTCGTTTGATTATACGCATATACTGGCTGCGATACTTCGCTTATTCCCATTGCACCTACAATTCCTGCTTGGTTTTTATATAATACTGGTTTCACCCCACTCATGTTTGGGTTTCCTGTTGTAATTTTTAAAGGCACATTGGTCCAGTCTTCCAAAGTATTTTGCCATGCACTTGCTTTATATACCAATTTGAGTGGTTTGTTCACTTCTTCAAACACTACATCATAAATGGGAGACCATCCGCATTGGTTTACATAATAGGTGAGTGTAATTTTTATCTTCTTCTTGGTATCCGATTTTATTACGGCAATAATCTGTTTACTGCCCCTTGCACTGCCATTATTGCTTTCGGTTCTGCGTTGTTTGTAGAATTTATCGATACGTAAATTTAAACTTTTGATAACTAACTTCTGGCTTAAAATATCATCATATAATGGAGGCAGCTTCTTATTATAATACTCTTCCAAATCTTCCAATTGTGATACGCCATCATTGGTTTTGTCTTGCGTTACTTTATTATTTTTGGTAATCAATTTTATTTCTTGTTCCCATGCATATATTTTGTTTTTGCAAACGGCAATTTGATATGTGATTTTATCAATAGAATCCTGTACATGGCTTTCTTTTTTCTCGGTAGCGGTATTCAAATAATCCATTTGCTTAAATACATTTAGCAGTGTAATACCCTGTGTACCGCCAATCTGCACACTGTTATCGTCAATATACGGCGATAGTTTTTCGAACATATATTGCCAAGTTCCGGGTTCAACAGTGATATCAGCTTCACGTGTTACTTGTGCTCCTTGCACAAACAGGGAAACCTTGGTAATACTATTGTTTAGTATGATTTTTTTTGCTTCCTGTGCAATTAAATTTAGTTGCATCAAGATAAAAATGTATATAATATATTTCTTCATATCGGGGTTCTATATCTTTAAATTTATATAGGTAAATGTTTAATACGTAATTTTCATATAAATGGGGAAATGGTCTGAATATCCGTTCAGGTATTTTGGGCCTACAAAAGTTCTAAAGGGATTTCCTTTATATTTGGGGTTTTGTTCTTGTATATATTCAGGTTTAAAAATAGTAACCGAATTGGGCACATAATGCACTTTGTTGTTTTGATATAATAAATGGTTGCTAAACATAAATTGGTCTATTAACTCAAATTCTTTTTTATATACAATAGTACCTTCTCCCCTATTTTTCAAATCGAGCATGGGGTTATATATTTCATTATAACTAGCCTCACCCATATTATAGTTGCATTTGAGTATATATTTTATGGAAGAGTCATCCGGCTCGTCATTGAAATCGCCCATCATTACAATATTGCTTTGATAGTTGGCCGTGATGATGGAATCGAAAACAGATTTTAAAATAGTTGCAGCAGCACAGCGGTTCGGGGCACTCTTTGCAGTTCCGCCAAGTCTGCTTGGGAAATGGTTGACGAAAAATATAAAGGTGTCATTCTTAGTGTTTACCAATTGCACCATCAAAATATCACGGGTCGCACTGCGTTTTTTATCGGGCAATTTCACTTTGTACTTTTTTGAATTGATGTATGTGAATTGGCTTTTTTTGTAGAACAACGCCACATCAATTCCCCGTGCATCGGGCGATTCGTAGTGGATTATTTCGTAGCCTTTCTTTTGAAGCAATGGGGTTTTCACCAAATCGTTCAATACCCTCCTGTTTTCAATCTCGCATAAACCCAGCACGTCTGGGCCGTCGTCACTACCAAGTTCACTAATTACCTTGGACAGGTGTTGCAATTTGTTGAAATATTTTTCGCTGTTCCACTTGTTCTTCCCGGCGGGCAGAAACTCTTCGTCGTTTTTCTTTTTATCGTTGAGGGTGTCAAAAAGATTTTCCACATTGTAAAAACCAACGGTGTACTGTTTTTGGGAGAACGCTGTGTTTACAGTAGCTACTGCAAGCGTTAGGACTAAAATTATTTTGAATTTCATGAATTTGAATGATGGGCAAAGTTAATTAAAGTTCGCACTATAATATCCACAAAACACCCACTATATTTGATTTGTAAAAACTATAGACTTGGTTTGCAAACTTAATGAAATATTATACAAAATTCACAATTTGTTTACCGCTTTTATTTTTTGTGGTAATGTGTGGCAACAGTCCGCAGGTAAAGCCTATTGCCAAATTGCCCAAATATAGTTTCAGTGGGTTGTGGGTAAACCAAGACTGGGTGGACAGTTTGAAGCTTTACCGTACTGCAAAATTTATCAAAACCAATGGCTGCCTCGAGTTATTTATTTCCGATTCGCTACAAAAAGCCTGGTCGTTTGAGGGTGAGACTGACCCTGCTCTTGCATCTTGGTACTACGACCATCCAAACATAAATTTAAGGTTTACCGCCAAGCGTGATTCGAATATCCAACTAAAAACCAATGGCGAATACCTTTACTATCATGGTGCCGACAAACAAATCAGATTTGCCCGTTGTGATACAGGATATATGGAAAAACCTGCTACATCAGGCTACCAAACAACAACCCGTAAAATTGCAAATGATATATTAATTGCAGGAAAATATCGCATAATAGAAAATCATACAGGTATCAATTATAAAAAGGATATTTCATTTACCAAAGAAGGAACCATAGAAAACCTAAAACCCTACCAACATTTTGAAATATGCCTAGCAGGAAACTGCCGTAGGTTCTGCGACGAAATGGATTTGGTATATTTTAGCCCCGTAAAAAATGAACCGGGGGGAAAGTATTTTAGTTTTAGATGGAACAACAATATCTTGGAAATATTTGAAGTTCGTAGTTTGGAATGGATGAGTAATTGGCCAGATATACAACCGGAGAGGATTTGGATGAAACTAAAACAGGAGTAAGGAAAGGGGTAAGGGCCATTCGGCGTCAGCTCCTTACTCCTTACTCCTTACTCCTCTAAGCAGCGGATACATCAACACCACCGCAATCAAAGCTACTGTTCCAATAAAAAAACTTGCAGACAATAATTCATATTCTTTGAACAAAACAAATGCAAAAAAGATGGCGTAAACAGGTTCTAAATTCACTGTGAGGCTTAGGGTAAATGGAGATATATGTTTCATCAAATTAATACTGGCCACAAAAGTATATACGGTGCAAAGCACGCCTAGCAGAGCAATCCATAGAATATCATAACCGTGCAAATTGAAATTGGGGAAATGCGAAATATCGAAAAATATAAAATATACAGTAGCAAAAACCAGTACCGAAAATAATTCAATAAAACTTATATAATAGGCATCCACTTTATTAGAAAAAGTAGCATTAATTACGGTAAACAAAGATGCTGTTGCTGCTGCTCCCACGCCCAAAAGCATCCCGTTTATATATTTTGTTTCGGCATTGAAAATAAAAGCCATAATGGCGATAACGATGGCACCTAAGATAATCTCTTTGGAGTCGAGTTTTCGTTTTAATATCAAAGGTTCAAAAATTCCGGTAAACAAAGAGGTACACGAAAAACTAGCCAAAGCCACCGAAACATTCGATACTTTAACGGCTCCATAAAAACACAACCAATGCAGGAAAACGATAAACCCCGTAAGAAAAACTTTGAGGAACATTTGCTTGCTGATCTCAAAATTTATTCTTCTATATAATATAATTCCCATCAAAACAGTACATGCAATTGCTACACGATACCATACGAGTTCAAACGTATCAAGATTATTGAGCAACTTCCCCAAGATGCCTGTAAATCCCCATAGAAACACGATAAAGTGCAAATGCAAAATATGTACACTGGGTTTTACTAATTTCATAATTTCTTAAACCTATCTATCGAAAATTCTTTGGGTATTTCAATATTGTTTGTGATATTCTCTGTAATCAAATTTGCAAGATAAGGAGCCCAAATTACACCCTTGGTTCCCAAGCCATTCAATATATATATATGTTTATTTTCTGAGTTGATATTTCCTACAACTGGTTTTCTATCAATAACGGTGGGTCTCACAGCAGCTTTATGGTCAATAATAGTATAATCAAATTTTGCCACTTTATCCAACTCTTGTATTAGATAATTTTTACCAAATTCATCGGGTTCATTGTTTATATAATCCCACTCATAAGTTGCACCACAAATAAACTCATTTTTACTAGTGGGTATTATATATATTTTGCCATTATATATTATCTGCGGTAATGCTGAAGAACTATGCCCAAAAAGCAATTGACCCTTGGCTAAGTTTAAGAATTTTTGTTTTACAAATGGATTATTGACCACTGCAGTTCCTTCACAAAATATAATATGTTTGGCTTGATAATGATGATATGTTTTAGCTTCTATATTTAATTGACTATAATCTATACTTTCAACCAAAAGTTCATTATTTTTTTTGCAATAATCTAAGGTTGTATTTACATATAAATTACTATCCGCATATCCTGTTTTATTAACGAAGAAGCCGCCAAACTCACTTTGATAATTCCCCTTTAAAATTTGTTCTAATTCTGGGCTATCATGAATCCATTCTTTCAGTTGCGGCATTTTCAAACTCCAATCATTCTGATGGGCAATATTTTGAAAAGGCATAAATAAGAGCATTTCAAAATATATTTTTTGTTGAATGCGTTCCTCAATAGTATTATAATACTTCTTCGCTGAATCAAATAATGCTGTTGCATTGGGAGCAGTAGTAAATCGCTTGCCCACTATTGGATTGAACATTCCTGCGGCAACACGGCTTGATGTGGTTTTTATATTTGGGTCAATACACAAACATTTGAACCCCGCTTGTTTCAAGCTCCAATACATACTGCACCCTGCAAGCCCCATGCCTACTATAATAGTATCAACTTGATGCATTTGTAAATTTATCAGTAGCTAATAACCTGTTTTTGAGCAAACTCTTGCTTAGTAATGCGGTTCTCATTTATGGCACAAAAGTATTTGTATAATAGTGCATTACAAAATTGAAAAAATGGTTTTTATATTTGCCAGCCAATCTTATCTTTGCACCCGATAACAATCGAAACATTTTGCGGATGTGGCGTAATTGGTAGCCGTGCCAGACTTAGGATCTGGTGTCGAAAGGCGTGGGGGTTCGAGTCCCTTCATCCGCACTTTTTCTCAGCATTACTTGCAGTAGTGTGACAATATTGCACACTCAACCGTATAGGAACAATATTTGGAATCTCTCAAAAAAAAATAATATTATAACGTGAACGTAGAACTCATCCAACACGACGACTTAAACGCTACCATCAAGGTATCCATCGCTCCGGCCGATTACATGCCCGAGTACGAAAAAACACTAAAACAGTACGCCAAAAACATGAATGTCCCCGGTTTCAGACCTGGGCAGGCACCTAAGTCGATGGTGGAAAAAAGGTTTGGCAACAGTTTGCTTTCCGATACCTTAAACATATTGTTGGATAAGGCTGTAACAGGTGAATTGAAAGAAAAAGAACTGGATATTTTGGGCAAACCCTTAGAAAATGAGAATGCTCCCAAGTTTCAATCGTTCGCAAAAGACATCGAATATAATTTCATGATTGATTTAGGGCTTTCACCCAAATTCGAAGTTGATTTCGATAAACTTGGCGGTATGGAAGTGATTAAAATTGATATTGACCAAAAAATGTTGGACGACGAAACCAAACAATTACAACGCAGATTTGGTAAAAACGAGCAAGTAGAAAAAGCTGCTGATAATGATTTGGTATATGTTACCCTTACTGAACTTGATGAAAATGTTGAAGTACTAGAAGGTGGCGTGAGCAAAGCAACAAGCATCGGACTTGAATTTGTGAAACACGAACCCACCAAACAACAATTGTTGGAAGCCAAAGTGGGCGAAGATTTTGTGGTGAATATTTTCAATCTGTTCAATGATGATATTAAGGAAATGCACCATGCTCTTGATATACCCGAAGCTGCGGTTAATGATCTGAATAAAAATTTCAAAGCCAATATTTCTCAAATATACCACATGGAATTGGCCGCTTTCGACCAAGAACTTTGGGATAAAGTATTCGGTCCCGGAAGTTGCGATAGTGCTGAAAGTTTTTATGAGAAATTAAAATTAGATTTAGAAGGTTATTATAATTCACAGGGACGCCATTTGTTTGAACATGCCTTGGTCGACAAAGTGATTGAAAGCCATCAACTACCTTTACCAGAAGCATTCTTGAAACGCTGGATGCAACGTGAGTTCCCCGATGAATATAATATTGATACCATTGATGCGAAATTCGAGAATGAAAAAGTAGGATTGCGTTGGCAGCTCATCAAAGAAAAAATTCAAAAGGATCATGATTTGAAAGTTGAACCTGAAGAAGTGAAAAATTATATTTTCAATGAAATGCGTATGCAATTGGTTCGCTCAGGTATGGGGAATATTGAGATGTTTGAAGGCTATATCCAACAAGCCGTCGAGAAATCGATGACCGAACAAGACAAATATTATAATGCACACCAAAAAGTGATGGGCGATAAAGTAGTACGCAAATTAGGTGAGCTTGTAACCGTGATTGAAACAATTTTACCACCTGATGTGTTCTTTGCTACAATTAAGCAACATAACGAAGAGCACCACAAGCACTAATTATAACCCGATAGCTATCGGGATTATAATTAATATTTTTCATTTTAATCTATAAAAAAACTGTTCACTTTTAACTCAACAAATATGAATTACGGAAAAGAATTTCACAAGTATGCTACCAAACACCATGGCATTAGCAGTTTGAAAACAGAAACTTATATTACCAGCGAGGTTAGAGACATGACCCGCACCGTGATAGAAGAACGCCCCGTTAACTTTCGTGAGATTGATGTATTCTCTCGCTTGATGGTTGACCGCATTATTTTCTTGGGTACACAAATAGATGATTATTTTGCGAATATTATACAAGCACAATTATTATTTCTACAGTCGATAGATGCGAAACGCGATATACAGGTATATATAAACAGCCCAGGCGGATCGGTATATGCCGGCTTGGGTATATATGATACTATGCAATATATAACACCCAGCATAGCTACTATATGCACCGGCATGGCAGCAAGCATGGGTGCAGTACTTATGTGTGCTGGCGACAAAGGAAAACGTGCTGCATTAAAACATAGCCGTATTATGATTCACCAACCAATGGGTGGAGCACAGGGACAAGAAAGTGATATCGAAATTACAGCCCGTGAAATCAAGAAATTGAAAAAAGAGTTGTATGATATTATCGCTACACACTCGGGCCAACCCTACGAAAAAGTAGAAGCCGACAGTGACCGCGATTACTGGATGACCGCCGAAGAAGCCAAAGAATATGGCATGATCGACGAGTTATTGGTTAAGAATAAATAATATATATGTCTTCATTGCGAGGATGAACGACGTAAGAAGTTACGCGTCATTGCGAGGAGGCTTCCGACGTGGCAATCCCATGGAGTGTGTGCTCGATTTGATTGATTCTCCGCGGAACTTCAAAGAGTCCGAGCATACTTCAGGGAGATTGCTTCGTCGCCCAACGCAAAACCAACGCACGGCTCCTCGCAATGACGGAAGATTATAATACATGATAAAAGCAACAAACATCACCAAAAAATTCGGGCAGATAGAAGTACTGCGTGGTGTGGATGTGCATGTGCGTAAGAGCGAAGTAGTATCTATTATAGGTGCATCGGGTGCGGGCAAATCAACACTGTTACATATATTAGGAACACTGATGCCTACCGATGGTGGTAGTTTTAGTATTGATGGCGTGGATGCACATATATTAAAAGGTAGAAAATTAGATAAATTTAGAAATAGTAAAATTGGTTTTGTATTTCAGTTCCACCAACTGATGCCCGAATTTACCGCTGCCGAAAATGCTGCTATCCCAGCAATGATTGCGGGACTCAGCAAAAAAGAAGCACTGGCCAAAGCTGCAAAAATATTAGAACAACTTTCACTCGGCCACAGACTGCAACATAAACCCAGCGAACTAAGTGGCGGCGAACAACAACGTGTAGCAGTTGCCCGAGCCTTAATCAACGACCCAGCCGTAGTTTTTGCCGACGAACCCACCGGAAATCTCGACACCAAAAATGCCACAGAACTTCATGATTTATTTCTAGATTTGCGTGACAAAACCGGACAAACATTTTTAATTGTAACGCATAATGAAAGCCTGGCGAGTAAAAGTGATAGGACCTTGCATATTAAAGATGGAATGATTGTAGGGTAGTACACAGGCGTAGATTTGACAACTTTGCCTGCGACGACGAAAGCAAAGTTGTCAAATCTGAACGTGCACATTTAAATACGTATAATGAAACATTATATAAAACATATCCTAATTATACTCGTAGGTATTATATATATATCTTCAGCAAAAGCACAAACAAAAAAACCCGTACAACCCCAAACTATGAAAATAGAAATGAATATTGGGGATACAATTTGGGTAGGAAAACCAAAAGAAATAGATCATTTCGAATATATAGATATGATTACCAAAACCCGTATCCCTGATACCAATCTCACTTATGATAGTATAACAGGTGCCGGTTTTTATAGTTACTTTTTTGAAAACGGTGACATGGATGGCAAACGCCTACCCGCCTTCTACCAAGGCGAACCCATGATAGTAGCCACCTCCATCAAAGCCAAAGACAAAAAAACTGGAGAAGATAGATTGGTATTAATTGCTTGGATTAATAAAGAAAAACTACAAGTGGCCTGGATTGAAATTGGGATTGC
>JAYVCI010000277.1:0-8789 GCA_043750035.1 Chitinophagaceae bacterium | reverse complement strand
TGTTTGGTGGGAGAGCCATTAGAGCAAATTGAGAAGGTTATACTCACCGCATCGGGCGGTCCGTTTAGAGGAAAAAATAACGAATTCCTTTCAACAGTAACCAAAGCACAGGCATTGAAACACCCCAACTGGACCATGGGTGCAAAGGTTACTATTGATTCGGCCACGCTTATGAATAAAGGATTGGAGTATATAGAAGCCAAGTGGTTGTTCGGTTTGCAAAATGGGCAAATAGATATAGTAGTTCATCCGCAATCTATTATACATAGTTTGGTTCAGTTTGCCGATGGCAGCCTGAAAGCCCAGTTGGGCTTGCCCGATATGAAACTACCTATACAGTATGCACTGGGTTTCCCGCAAAGGTTAAAGAATGATTTCCCCCGATTTGACTTTGCAAATTTCCCCAGCCTCAGTTTTGAAAAACCAGACTATGATACCTTCACCAACTTGCAATTGGCCATTGATGCTTGTGCAAAAGATGGCAATGCGGCTTGTGTGCTCAATGCGGCTAATGAAGTGGTGGTTGCAGCTTTCTTGGAAGACAAAATTGGTTTTATACAAATGAGCGATATCATAGCTGAATGTATGCAACAAATCACTTTTAAACCAAAGCCCACTTTGGACGATTTGTATCATACAGATGCCGAGGCCAGAATACTTGCTTCTGAGCTTTGCCATTTGGACAGCTATAAGAACTGAAACGTAGATTTTTTTACCCCAAACTGATATTAAGCAAATTGTTCATTGGCGGCAATGCCCTAATTTTGTACGTTAAAGTTTAGTAAAAAAAATCACTATAATATTATAAGCAAATGAATTATTTAATAATGGCCTCGCAGATGTTGTTGGGATTGTCAATCCTTATTGTGTTGCATGAATTGGGGCATTTTTTGGCAGCAAGGGCTTTCGGAATCAAGGTAGAAAAGTTCTATTTATTTTTCGATGCATGGGGTTTCAAATTGTTTTCTTTCAAACGTGGTGATACCGAATACGGAATGGGCTGGCTGCCCTTGGGTGGCTATGTAAAAATAGCAGGAATGATAGATGAAAGCATGGACAAAGAAGCCATGAAAAAACCTGCTGAACCTTGGGAGTTCCGCTCAAAACCAGCTTGGCAAAGACTGATAGTAATGCTTGGGGGTGTAACCGTAAACTTTGTATTGGGCATCTTTATTTTTTGGATGCTGTTTTATGTGAATGGCGAAAATCATTTGCCTTTAAAAAGTATGAAGTATGGTATCGTTGCTGAAAAACTTGGCAAAGAACTGGGTTTCCAAACGGGAGATATGATAACTGGAGTAGAAGGTCAAAAGATAAAATACTATGACGAATTATTCAAATCAGATATTATATATGGCAACAATATAGAGATAAATATAAATCGCAATGGCAAAGATTCATCAATTAAATTACCATCCGATTTTATTAACAGACTTACTGAAAGTACCAAAGGCGGATTTATTCACCCCCGGGTAAAGTTCAAAGTAAATGGCTTGACAGACGGCGAGTATGCCAAGAAAGCAGGGATTGAGAAAGGCGACATGATAGTGAAAGTGGGCAGCGACACTATAATATATGAAGACCAATTAATATCTGCCTTGGCTAGTTACAAAGACAAAACTATAGACATACAAGTACTACGAAATGGGAAGCCGATCGCTATGCCTTGCAAAGTAAATTCTGAGGGTAGAATAGGTGTTGAATTACTTGAAAACTATGAAGAGTTTGCACAAGACCATATCAAATATTCATTGGGTGAATCGTTCTCAGCCAGCGTAACCAAAGGTGTTTCAACTATCACTGATAACTTAAAAGGATTCGGCAAAATATTTTCAGGAGAAGTGTCAGCATCCAACTCAGTACAAGGTCCAATAGGAATAATGAAATTTTATGGCGACACTTGGGACTGGACCAAGTTTTGGTCACTTACCGCAATGATATCAATGGTACTTGCGTTTATGAACTTGCTCCCAATTCCTGCACTCGACGGGGGGCATGTAGTATTCTTATTAATAGAAATGATTATCCGTCGCCCGTTAAGTGAAAAGATTTTGGAAAGAGCACAGGTAATTGGGATGATAATTCTTCTTACTTTAATGGTGCTGATTTTCGGGAATGATATTTGGAAGACGTTTATTAAGTAGTCCTTCGACTACGCTCAGGATGACAAAAGTATAAAGTATAAAGACTTCGTAGCTGCTTCCGTTGGTCAAATAGGGGCGAAGCAAAAATATTTAATGCTAACTGTAGTACAATTTGTATCATAGTTAGCCTTTATTGTTTTCAGGAAATAGGGTTTTGAGTGCGGCAGCATATATTTGCAGGGGAATAGTATATAGATTAAAAAAAATAAAATAGACCAAAGACAAATTTTTATTATCGATCGAATGCATCACTTAAAATCGCTATACGTATTTGTAATATTTTGCTTAGTTTCAATAAGCAGTTTTGGTATCCACATACCCATACGTTATTGCATTACTACTTCACCGCCTGCTAACTTTGTGTGTGTGTCTTCAGATACATCAACTGTGTTTTATTGGACCAAAGAAAACCCTAGCAACAAACTTCCTATATACAGTAAATGTAAAAAGGTTACTAATGGCAAAGAAAAATCGGTAAAGCTCAACAGTAAAACATCGTTTACATTAATACCATTTGGTTATCCCAATATTTCTAACAGCATTGGGCCACCTGTGTTTACTAATAAGAAATATAAGTTTCACATGCTGGTTTATGGCAAATTAACTATTGAATCAGTAGCCACAGGTAAGATTGTAGAATATACTGACACAAAGGAACGTTTGGGAGACTACGGAACAATGAAAATCATTTCAATGGGTGATGAAGCATATAAAATTCGTTTCACCAATTACGATGATACTAGAAATTTAGATGACCAAATCGGCACCATGAACTTTTATTTTACAGATACTGAAATAGATGTGGAATTGGGGTTGATACCGCCTGATAGCATTACTTATGATAAGAGTGCTGGTATGTATGTCCAGCTAGACTTGTTGGGGGAAAATGCAGTATCGGTCTCTTCTCATTCGGTAGATAGTTTAGTCACTGTGAAATCAGATTCAATCTTACTTGATATGCAAGCTCCCAAGTCGATTGTCTTGCTACCATCAAATTCAAAAACACCAATAATCACTGTTCAGGTACTATCATGTGAAACCCGTATTGGCACCAAGCTGTATCCCACTGGTCATTATCACCTGATATATAAAGTGGCAAATTATGAATATAAAGATATACCTATCCAAATTGTACATTAGCAATGAAGCCACTTCCGACTTCCAACAAAATATAAAATAATACCCTTCGTCCCGATAGCTATCGAAAGCACTAACGACTAACAACTAAATACTAACTACTAAAAAATATGTGGCATAACAATATCCTAGGAACAATCGGCAATACACCGCTGGTAAAATTAAATAAAATAACTGCGGGTGTTCCGGGAACTATACTTGCAAAGATTGAAACTTTCAATCCGGGCAATTCCATAAAAGACCGCATGGCAATTAAGATGATTGAAGATGCCGAGAAAAGTGGCGTGCTAAAACCTGGTGGGACTATAGTAGAAGGAACAAGCGGAAACACGGGAATGGGATTAGCCATCGCAGCCGTTATCAAGGGATATAAATGTATATTCGCTACCACCGATAAACAATCGAAAGAGAAAACGGATATGCTTAAGGCAGTTGGGGCTGAGGTAATAGTTTGTCCCACCAATGTGGAGCCTTCTGACCCACGTTCATATTATTCTGTTTCACGCAGGTTGGCTACCGAAGTTCCCAATGGTTGGTATGTGAATCAATATGATAACCTCAGCAATACCCAAGCCCATTACGAACAAACTGGGCCAGAAATTTGGGAGCAGACGGAAGGTAAAATCACCCATTTGTTAGTAGGTGTGGGAACGGGTGGAACAATATCAGGAACTGGAAAATATTTGAAAGAGCAAAATCCCAATATCAAAATTTGGGGCATTGATACCTATGGTTCCGTTTTGAAAAAATATAAGGACACGGGAATATTTGATGAGAATGAAATATATCCCTATATAACAGAAGGAATAGGTGAAGATTTTTTGCCCAAGAATGTAGACTTTGAGGTAATAGATTTATTTGAAAAAGTAACAGATAGAGACGGCTTAATTATGACCCGAAGGATTGCCCGTGAAGAAGGCATACTGGTGGGAAACTCAGCCGGCAGTGCAGTTGCGGGTTTATTGCAATTGAAACATTTGCTCAAACCAACCGATGTAGTTGTTATCATATTTCACGACCATGCAAGCAGGTATATGGGCAAACCATTTAATGATGACTGGATGCGTGAGCGTGGCTTTTTGGATGAAGGAATTATAACCGCAAAAAGTATAATAGACCATAAAGATCTGAAACAATTTGTGACCATTGGCAAAGATGCAATTTTGCAAGATGCCGTTAAGCAAATGAAGGAACTCGACATCTCACAAATCCCCGTTACCGATGGTGATGAAATAGTTGGAAGCATTACCGAGAGTATTGTATTGGGCCAGATATTGGAAAATCCATATAATATAAATAGTGGTGTTGAAAAGGTGATGGGCAAGCCATTTCCCATCGTTGATTTGAATACCCCCGCAGCAAAAATATCGGGTATGATAAACAAGAAAAATTCAGCGGTATTGGTTAAAGATACCATTGGCCAATTGCATATAATAACGGAATACGATTTGATTAGAGCTATTGCCAATTAATTTCTGATTTACTTTTTGTAGATAGCAAACATGAAACCGTCAAAACCACTTACTGACCAAGACCTTCTTGCTATGATGAAGGCGGGCAATCAGCAGGCTTTGATAGAATTGTATAAAATGTGTTACGAAAGTATCAGAAACTATATATTAAAAAACAACGGCAGCGATCACGATGTTAAAGATACCGTGCAAGATGCCTTGGTAGTTACATGGCAAAAATCGCTACAACCCGATTTTGAACTCACTGCCAAATACACCACCTATATATATTCGGTAGCCAAAAATTTGTGGTGGAACAAGCTGCGTAAAATGAACAGGGAAACAAGTTTAGATAACTTAGCAACAGAGCCAATGGAGCATGAAAGTGAAACAAAAAAAATAGATTATAAGATATTAAAAAACTGTATGAACGAAATAGGAGATACTTGCAAAAAACTGCTGGGATATTTTTATTTCGATGGCTATAACATGAATGAAGTGGCCAAGTTGATGGAATTTGCAAATTCAGACACCGCCAAAGCAAAAAAATACCAGTGCCTGAAAAAGCTGGAGACAATAGTGAAATCGAGAATACGTAAAGAAGATATATTATATTAATTTGGAAAGTAAAGAACCAAATATTGAAGAAATAGAAAGCTACCTCACGGGGCAAATGAGTGCTGCTGATGCAGGCTTGTTCGAGGCAAGACTTGGTAATGACGAGGCTTTGCGTGAACAAACAGAAACGTTGCGTACTGCTATAGAAGTTGCGAAACAATACCGTGCACACGAGTTGAAATTGTATATAGAAAAACATGCTCCCAAAATTTATAAAAATACTTTTTGGCAAACTACTATTATATATTCTGTTGCAGCATCTTTGGTTTTATTATCGGTGAGTTATGGTTTGCTAATATATTTTGACAAAGACCAAAAACAGATGGCACAGGATATTGAATTAGAACAAGGTTCAAAATATGATAGTCCGAGGCATTATAATAAAAAAGAGGAGTTGCAAAAAAACGAAAACGGAGCCAAAGTTGCAGAGGAAGAAATGCCAATGCTTGATCACAAATTAGGTTATGCTACTGATTCAGTATTGTTGTTCGAAAATAAAGATAAACTGGCTGGGATGCCTGTAGATAAAGAGTATAGTGGTGAAAGTATGACCGAAGATATTCCTTCAACTGCAGCTACTGCTGATAATTTTAAAGTGCAAACGGATGAATTGGTATTGGATACAAACTTTATAATGTACCTGGCAATGGAAGTGGTAAATACAGAAAAAAAGGCTTTGAAAAGGAAAAGTATAATACTGCCTCAACAGAATAACAACTCTAGAAACAACCAATCAGCACCTTCAAGACAAAACGACAACAACGAATCTGATAAAACAATAGAATACAGGCCACAGATGATGCTCAATGTAGAGTTTTGGAAATCGCCGGTCAATTATAAAGGTTATCGTTATAATACAAAAAAACTGATCATATACGGAATGAAAGCAACCGATATCACACTGATAAAAGTAAAAGGTGTATTATATATAAAATCGGCTGGGCAATATTATAAGATTGAGGAGAACGACAGTTTCAATAATTTCTGGGCTGAATCTGTTTCGCCGGTGGAGGATTAAATACATTTACGATGTACGATGTTTGCTGACGCAACTACCTACATTGCTTGTGGTTTGGCGTTGTCGCCAACCACTGGTGCAATGATATATAAAAAAAATCGTAAATCGTAAATCGCAAATCGTAAATTTGCCGGTAGAAAGATGAGCAATACCTACCGCAATTTCCTCCAGACACAAATTGAATTCCTTAAAGGGGTAGGGCCTGCACGTGCAGAGTTGCTGAAGAAAGAATTGGAGATTTTTACCTATCGTGATTTGCTGATGCACTTTCCTTTTCGTTATGTGGACCGTTCCAAAATTTGGGCTATTCGTGACCTTGATGACCAAATGCCTTATGTGCAAGTAAAGGGCGTTTTGCAAAATTATAAAAAAGAAGGAACAGGAAAAGCCATGCGTGCAAAAGCAACCTTGAACGATGGAACAGGGCATATAGAACTGGTTTGGTTTCAGGGACTAAAATGGCTGGACGATTTTGTAAAGATGGGACAAACTTATATAGCTTTTGGCAAACCATCGGTGTTCAGAAATATTATATCAATTACACATCCTGAATTATCGTTGCCCGAGCGTGAAAAGTTTGAAACGGGCATACAGCCTGTGTATTCCATCACCGAAAAAATGCGGGCAAGGGGTTTCGACAGCAGGGCGGTGGCCAAAATTTGTCATACACTGGTTCACCATCCAGAGTATTATATACAAGAAAATTTGCCCGAATATTTATTGGATAATCTGCAATTGGTGAATAGGAAAATGGCCTTGAAAAATATACATTTTCCAGAAAATGTTGATATGGCAAATGCAGCAATTGACCGACTCAAATTTGAAGAATTGTTTTTTCTGCAATTAAAAATTCTGCATTATAAACAACAAATAAGTTCACAAAAAACCAATATAATAGTTACACAAATTGGGGAGCAGTTTAACAATTTCTATAATACCAAATTACCCTTCGAGTTAACCGATGCCCAAAAGAAAGTATTAAAAGAAATTCGCACTGATTTGGGATTGGGCAAACAGATGAACCGCTTGCTGCAAGGCGATGTGGGCAGTGGCAAAACTATAGTAGCCCTGCTTAGTATGTTGATGATGATTGACAACGGATACCAATGTTGCTTGATGGCACCAACCGAAATTTTAGCCACACAACATTATAAAACAATTACCGAATTACTATATGGTACCGGAATTAATTGTAGGTTGCTAACGGGTTCCACAAATCAAACTGACAGAAAAGATATAGATGCCCATTTAATGAATGGAGAAATACATATACTAATTGGTACGCATGCATTGATAGAAGATAAAGTACAATTCAAAAATTTGGGATTGGCAGTAATAGATGAACAACACCGATTTGGTGTAGCACAAAGATATAAACTCTGGAAAAAAAACCAAGAGCCGCCACATATATTGGTGATGACTGCCACTCCAATCCCCCGTACACTGGCCATGACATTATATGGAGATTTAGATATATCAGTAATAGACCAATTGCCCATGGGGCGTAAGCCTATCCGCACTGTTCACCGTTATTTGCGTGGCTTGAGCGATGTATATACATTTATGAAAACACAAATTGCAGCAGGCCGACAAATATATATTGTATATCCGCTTATTGAAGAATCGGAGAAATTGGATTTTGAACATTTGATGGGAGGGTACGAAGAGCTGAAACAAATTTTCCCAGAGCCAATATACAAACTTGGAATGGTACATGGGAAAATGAAACCCAAAGAAAAAGAAAATGTGATGAGCCATTTTGTAAAAGGAGATATACATATATTGGTTGCAACCACAGTAATAGAAGTGGGCGTGAATGTGCCCAATGCCAGTGTAATGATGATGATGAGTGCCGAACGTTTTGGCCTCGCACAAATGCACCAATTGCGTGGCCGTGTGGGCCGTGGTGCCGACCAAAGTTACTGTATATTAGTAACCGGTGATAAACTTGGAGCCGATACCCGCAAACGCCTAAAAACTATGGTAGAAACCACTGATGGGTTTATTATAGCCGAAGTAGATATGGAACTCCGTGGCCCTGGCGATTTAGAAGGCACACGCCAATCAGGTATGCTGGATTTGAAACTGGCCTCCATTATCCACGACCAAAAGTGGGTAACATTATCTCGCCAACAAGCTCAAGACTTATTATCAAAAGATCCAACTTTACAATTGCCCGAACATACTAATACTTCTAAATATTTTGAATTGTATAAAAGGCAGAATGGAGATTGGGGGAGGGTGAGTTAGAAGTGGTATTATATAACTTTCTCTGAAATCACCTGGGTCAAGAACATCAGCCCGTGGTGGGCGTACCCTGCTTTTGTATGCAACATTATATTTTAACCCAACTTGCAGGTTAAACACTAAATAACACATTAAATGCATAAAAATAGGGCTTATTTTAGGGTATAAATTTCA
>JAYVCI010000276.1:0-9468 GCA_043750035.1 Chitinophagaceae bacterium | reverse complement strand
GGGAGATAATAGTGATATATGGAAAGTAAATGTACAACGCGGTGCATTTTTCCTTACCGATAAAATAAAATACAAAGGATTAATTGCCGATTTAGGTTTCCGATTTGAATACTGGGCACCGGGCAAATTTGTGGATGATGCTGTTAATAATCCCAAAGCACCTATATTAGAACAAGTGCGAGAAGATTATAAAAAGAGCAGTGTGAAATTATTCGACAGAAGATATAAGTTTAGGATGTTGCCTAAAATTGCAGCATCATTCCCAATACGTGATAAGCAAATGTTATATTTTAATTACGGGCATACAACTATACTTCCGCACCCAAGTTTTATATATGCCGGACTCAATCCATTATATACAGATCGTTCCACCATTGCCCGATTGGGAAACCCCAATTTGAATCCCGAGGTTGATATAAGTTATGAGATAGGATTGCGTAGCGAAATCAGTTCGAACGATGCATTAAATGTATCGGCATATATGAAAGACAAATATGATTTTGTTACTTCAGCTACGGTATTAATTCCAGATGCCACGGGCAGGTTGGTAAGCCGCACACTCCGCATCAACAGCGACTATGCACGTATGCGGGGAATAGAAGTAACCTATATAAAACGTATCAAAAACAGGTTGGTGGGGCAAGCATCTATTGGCTATATGATAGCAACCGGACAAAGCTCATCGGCCAATGAAGCATTGAAAGAATTATTAGCCACAGGAGCACGAGAAGATACCAAAGAATTTTACTTGGCATGGGACAGACCGATAGATGCAAAAATGAACCTCACTTATAAAGTTGCAGATAAAAAAGGTATATGGAATAATCGTTTAAATCGCTTCGCACTATATGCCGAAATGAATTACCGTTCAGGCCGCAGGTATACACCCTATATCGCACAAGGATTTGAACCCAATACCCAAAGACCTATATATATACAGGACCCAAATCCAGAAGCCAAATTTAGCAAACTCGGCACTTCTTGGTTTTGGATTGATATAAATTTTAGAAAATGGTGGGTGGTAAAAAAAACACAAATAGCATTCACATTTGAAATCACCAATATACTCAACAACCGAAACGCCACTATCATAAATCCCGTAACCGGCACCGCCTACAAATCAGGCCAAAATGTGCCCACCGAGTGGCAAGACCCACGCTATATAGATCCCCGTGACCCTAGGAGTAGCAACCTCCCCCCGTTTGATCCTTCGAGATATTCAGAGCAAAGGCATTATATGGTGGGGGTGTTGGTGAAGTTTTAGGTTTGGTATATAGTATATCTTTAATCAATAATGATAAATTGTTGAAAAACTAGGTATAATAGCCAATCATAATTTTATTACCTTTGAAATATTAAAATAAGGTAATGACAGATTATATAAATTTAATAAATTCCACCCTAAAACCCTCGATTACTGAACGAGAGATTGTTCTTGATTTGTTTGCGGGTTGCGGTGGTTTGTCATTGGGTTTTGAGGCAGCAGGTTATAAAACCATTGGTTATGAAATGGATAATGCTGCTTCAGAAACATACAATAAAAACTTAGTTGGTGATTGTTTTCCAATAAAACTTGAACTCGGCTTTGAATACCCCAAAGCTGACATTATAATTGGAGGCCCGCCTTGTCAACCATTTAGTGTAGGGGGGCACCAAAAGGGGATGGAAGATGCAAGAGACGGATTCCCTGTTTTTATTGATGCAGTAAAGAGATTGCAGCCCAAGGTATTTATGTTCGAGAACGTACGAGGACTGTTGTACACAAACAAATGGTATTTTGACTTGGTTCTAACTGAACTTAGAAAATTAGGTTATATTATAGACTTTAAATTGTTGAATGCAGTCAATTTTGGAATTCCTCAAAACCGTGAGCGACTTTTTGTTTTTGGGCATAGAGCAAGGTTTGATTTTCCTAAACCTAGTCTTAATAAAATTACGGTGGCACAAGCTATAGGAGATATAATGTATACCACACCGCCAGAAAGTAAATTTTTTACAACATCTATGGATACTTATGTTGCAAAATATGAAATAGCATCTGCCTGTATTAACCCAAGAGACTTGTATCCCGACAAGCCAGCACGAACATTGACTTGTCGAAATCTTGCAGGTGCTACTGGCGATATGCAACGGGTAAAATTGAAAAATGGAACACGCCGTAGATTGTTACACAAAGAAGCAGCACGGCTACAAAGTTTTCCTGATTGGTATGAATTTATGGGAAATGAAACACAGCGTTTTAATCAGATTGGGAATGCGGTTCCCCCGCTTTTGGCGTATCAAATGGCTTTAGCTCTCAAGGAATGTTATCAACGAGAACAATTATATACATTTGAAGAAATTATTGAAAATAATATTCAACCCAACCAAGTGCTGACCCTTTTCTAATTATGAAAAACTATATAACAAAGAGTAGCAAGTCAAAATTAATTCAGAAAATAATAAATGAAGCATTGGATATTTTGGAAAGTGTTGGAATCCCATTGAATACAAAAACCGAAAGAGGATTAGAAAAAATGGCAATATGTTTTCTTGCTGTTGCTGGTGTTACAAAAGATTGGAGCAAAGCTAAAGAAAACACAAATTTAAAATCACGTGACATTATCAGCATTGTAAATAAAAATTTCGATGAAAATATTTCACTAGGCTCCTATGATGATATCAGAAGAAAAGATTTAAAACTTTTAGTATTAGCTGGTATTATTATAAATAGCGGAATAAACAAAGGATCAGCAACTAATGACCCCACTAGAGGTTATGCTTTGAATCCAGATTTTAAAAATTTAATTGTAACATACAAAACAACTAATTGGAATAGTTCATTAAAAGCATTCAATAAAAACAAACCCACTCTTTCAGAAACACTCTCAAGGAAAAGAGATATTGATAAAATTCCAGTAAGACTTCCAAATGGTAAGCCTTTGGAGTTTTCTCTTGGTCAACATAATATTTTACAAAAGGCTATAATAGAAGAGTTTTTACCCCGTTTCGGTAGTGACTGCGAAGTACTTTATATTGGAGATACTTCAAACAAAACATTGCATATCGAAGAGATAGAATTAAAAAGGTTGAAATTTTTTAAACTCTCACATGACGAATTGCCAGACATTATTGCTTATAGTAAAAAGAATAATTGGCTTTATTTAATTGAAGCAGTATATAGTTCTGGCCCGATGAGCGAAATACGGGTATTAGAACTTAAAAAGCTGTTGAGAGATTGTAATGCAGAATTAATTTTTGTAACCTGCTTTTTAACTCGTCCTGACTTCAGGAAATGGATGCTTGATATTGCTTGGGAAACAGAAGTTTGGATTTCTGATAACCCTGACCATTTAGTTCACTTCAATGGACACAAATTTTTGGGAGCATATTGAATTAGTATAATAAAATTCAAAAAGCAGGAAATGGTATATTGTTAAATTCAATGCTTAAAATTTAGTAGCTTCGATCTATAAAGTTCCAATTCTAGAGTAAATCTCAATAGTTAATTAGAATATATAATCAAGAAACACAGCCCACCCTACTTCCGCTTCCTTGGCCTTCTCACCTTACCATCCTTAGCGGATTTTTCATTAAAACACGGTGTTAAAAACCACGCTACCTAGACTTTTGTGAATTTTTTTTTCACCAATGTCCATACTCATGGGGCTTGATTTTTTTTAATTGAACTGCAAACTTATACTAGAGAAAAATAATGCTAATAACAACTTCCGCACCTAATAATCTACATTCAGTTTTTCAGAATAAAGTTTAATTATTCCATTTGTATATGGGTGAAACAATATATACTTAATAGATATTTCAGAAATGTAATAAACAGAAGTGAAATAGAGATTATATTACCATGTGTTCCATTCAGAACTTAGGTAATATTGCGGCCAAGAATTGATATATATCCTCCCGCCAATCCAACACTATAATACCCCCGATACACAACAATAAACAAAACCATATAATAGGTTTCGGTTTTTCGTGGCCAACTATGGTGTTGAAAAGCATTACCACCAAGGGCAAGTTGGCGAAGATGGTTTGTGCCTCCGCCACCGGTAAATATGCTAATACAGCGATGCTGAAACTAACACCCAACACTGGGCCAGAGATAGTACCAATAATTATATATATAATACCTTTGGGATTTTGAATAAATGGAGCCAATGGAAATATATTTAACTTGCCACGCGATGCATCGGCTATTATTATAATAAGTGTTGCACTCAGCATGCGAATTAATCCAATAGTATAGGGTTGTGGCATGTTCACTGCATCCATCTCTCTGCCCATTTGGGTTATGGCAAGTCCGAGGCCTTGGCATATTGCAGAAATAAGTGCATATATAAATCCCGCTTTTATAAGTTTCGTTTTGGTATCAGTGGAGGTTTTTGATTTGCTTAAAATAACCAATATAATACCACCGATGGTAATACTCATTCCCAACCAACCTATGATATTTATATTTTGCCCACTCAGGAAATAAGCACCGATGGCAGCAGCCAATGGAGATGCACAACTGATAAGGGTTGTATAGGTTGAGCCAATAGAACGAAATGCTTTGAATACAAAATAATCGCCCACGGCCAATCCCACCAATCCAGATAATCCAAAATAAAACCAATGGGAGTTTTTGAGTCGTGAAAATTCGGTGATAATATCTGTACCGTTATATATAAATATGAAAAACGAAAATATAAATAATAGCAAAGTGGCCAGTGCCAATCTTGATTTATTTACCAGTGCAGGTTCATATATAATTGAAGCTTTGGTAAATGAAAGTGTTGCTGTTGACCAACAAACAACCGTAAGCAGTGCAAATATAATTCCCATTAGCGAAGGCGATCGGCTGAGCGAACCAGTGCTTCATCGCTGTTGATGCCAGCTATAGTAATAAAATTGAGGAACAGCATCAATACCATCAAAGCAATATTAACCCAACTAAGGATAGTAATATCAAACACATCAACATCCTGAACACCCATCCATATTCTTATAATAGAAAGGATAAAAAGTATGATAAATAAATAATTGAGAAAACAAGTACCACGTTGCACTTTGCGGTTGCGAAACTGGAATATACTCACAAATGAAAGCAAGCCACTAATGCCAATCATAATCATTGGAAACATATAGGAATCTTTTATTACCAAAGCCCCATCATCAATTTTCATTGTATGAACAGAAGCTGCAATTGATTGCATATAATTAAATCCATTGGAAGGATAATTTAATTCGATAATTGGCATAAAGGCAAAATAGCAAGCCAATAGAAAATTGAGGAATAGGAATAGGTGTTGAATACGTTGGATCATTTTATATTTTATAATTAGTCCGCCGCGGCGGATTATATTTTGTCACTCTGAGTTTATCGAAGAGCGACAACAATGGCACTCTTCAGTTTGTGTATGTTTCGATTATCCCGACTAATCGGGACAACATGACAAACTTTTTCACACTGCGAAGATGTGGACAGAATTCCAAATTAATAGCAAAACCTGTGAAAAAACTTTCAATTTTGTTAAGAACCTTGGCAAACCAAATGTTTATCTTTGTTCCCCTTTTAGCAGCATGATTAAAGCCTCAACCATAGACCAGATAGTCAACACCGTTCGTATAGACGAGGTGATTGGGGAGTTTGTAACGCTGAAAAAACGGGGGGTAAACTATGTAGCCAATTGCCCTTTCCACAACGAAAAATCTCCTTCATTTACCGTGTCGCCCACCAAGGGTTTATATAAATGTTTTGGCTGTGGCAAGGCAGGTAACTCAGTGCATTTTATTATGGAGCACGAGAGTATGAGCTATCCGGAAGCTCTGCGGTTCTTGGCCCAAAAGTATAATATTGAAATTGAAGAAGATAAGAATATAGACCTTGAGCAGGTAAAGGCCGAGAACAAAGAACGGGAATCTTTATTGGTGGCTCTGGACTGGAGCAGCAAGCATTTCGAGCAAACCTTATTTGATACCGAAGAAGGGCAGAATATCGGACTCAGTTATTTTGAAGAGCGTGGCTACCGACACGATACCATGCATAAATTTGGATTGGGATATTGCCTGAACCAATGGGATGGATTTATCAATGCCGCCACCACCGCAGGTTACAAAACCGAATATCTAGAAAAAGGTGGACTCATAAAGCAACGTGAAGACGGAACTTGGTTCGACTTTTTTAAAGGCAGGGTGATGTTCCCCATTCATAACCTTAGTGGAAAGGTTATTGGATTTGGCGGCAGGGTTCTAGAAAAAAACGCAAAAGTTGCGAAGTATCTCAACAGTCCCGAGAGTGAAGTATATCATAAAAGTGATGTATTGTATGGTATCTATTTCGCCAAAAAAGCAATTAAAGAAAATGATAATTGTTATTTGGTAGAAGGTTATACCGATGTGGTAACACTGCACCAGGGCGGTGTTGAGAATGTAGTCGCATCATCGGGCACCTCATTAACTGAAGGGCAAATAAAACTCATCAAACGGTTTACCGATAATGTAACGGTATTATATGATGGTGATTTTGCAGGCATAAAAGCTTCGCTACGCGGAATTGATATGTTGCTGGAGAATGGATTGAATGTAAATGTGGTTGCTTTTCCTGAGGGAGAGGATCCAGATTCTTATTGCAAAACTTTGGGGGGTGAAGCATTTGCCACATTTTTAAAAGAGAACAAAAAAGACTTCATCACTTTCAAATCCGATTTACTATTAAAAGATGCCGATGGTCCTATTGGCAAAGCTGAAGTGATGCGGAATGTGGCCGAGAGCGTGGCCAAAATTGCGGATAGTTTAAAACGCGAAGTATATATAAAAGAACTCTCCAGCATTTTCGATTTGGGGGCTGAAATATTTACCGGAGAAATAGCCCGAATCCGCCGCCAAAAAAGAGAGCATGGCGACCCAGAATTAAAAAGTGCAATAGCCAATGAAAGGCAAAAGAAAAGTATACAAGTTACCCAGGATATTTTTGATTATTGGCAGGAACGTGACTTGGTAAGAGTACTATTATTGTTTGGCGATTTGGAGATGAATGAAGGGCAAAAGGTAAATGAATTTATATATACAGAATTAGAAAATAATGGAATAGAACTAGAAGACAGTTTGAGCAAAACGATATGTGATTATTATACTACTTTAAAAGCTGATGGAATTGCCCCCACCACCAATCATTTTGTCAATCACCCCGATCCTTCTATATCACAATTTACTGTAACAGTCCTTACTGAGAAGTATCTGATGAGTCCGCAATGGTTTGAAAGATATGAGATACAAGTAAAAACAGTTGAAGATAATTATATATCGGATGTGGTTTCTGCCATCAACAGATTGAAGCTTCGCAAAACAGATAAGCTGATGGAACTCATCAGCGATATGATAAAGAACCCCAAAGACGAGGAGGAGCAGGAGATTAATATCAAAGCACAACAAGAGATATTGGAGATGCGAAAGGCGTTGAGTAAGACGATTGGGTCTGTGGTTATTCGTTAACGTGACCCGAGACGATTTATAATCGTCTTGCCCAGGGAATGCGGTTTGTAACCGCAGTATATATTTCTATTTATTATATCCGCTTTATTTTTGGTAGCAAATCCGACCCGAGACGATTTATAATCGTCTTGCACAGGGGATGCGGTTTGTAACCGCAATATATATTCTGCTTTTTGGGTTGCAAACCAAAAGCCCGTTTCGAGACGATTACAAATCGTCTCGGGTTATTACAATTTAATACAATTTCACCTTCTGCCCCTCTTTTAATTTCTCAACTTTAAGATTATTCAATTTCATCAACTTCGGTTTATCCAAATGAAATTTTTTGGCAACCATACCAATCTTGTCTCCCTTTTTAGCGGTGTAGCTTGTGGGCTTTTTGGGCAGTGTTTTTACAGGGTCTTTCTTGGGTGGCGTTTTTATTGGGTCAACTTGAGGTATTGACTTTTTGACTATCGGTTTTATTCTTAATTCCTGACCTACTTTTATATTATTACTATCTAACCCATTTAGGTGTTTTAATTCATCAACGGTGATATTGTATTTTTTAGCAATACCATATAATGTTTCCTTCTCTTTTACAATATGAATATTTGATATAATACTAGAAAATGTGTCTTTAGTTTTTGTAACTTCTTTTTGATTGATAATTTTTACTTCTTCTTTTATAATATGAACATTTTTATTTGTAGTATCTTTACTTTTTTCAGGTTCTTTATAATTTGGCGACTTTATAATTGAATCTTTTTTTTCTTCAATTTTTGTTTTGATAATGCTATCTTTTTTTATTGGTTCTATATTCTTTTGCTTGCTCGGTTTATTATACAAATTAGGTTTTACTTTACGTTCATCATTCAAATAGATTTTCTCCCCAGCAGCAGGTTCTTCGCCTAGCTGCATCAAATTTCTCTCATATAGTTTGCTAAGTTTAACTGCATATATTTTTGAAATGGAACGCATCGTTTGCCCAGATTTTACAGTATGAAAATCGGTGGTGGCATGGCGGCGTTTGGGTTTTAAATATATCGTGTCTCGTGCATGGCAAGCCTCTGAATCGCTCAAATCATTATACTTGGTAATTTGCCATACACGCATATCATTGGCATTGGCAATCATTTGCCAGGTATCGCCCTCTTTTGTAATAAGTGCGGGCGTTTCGTTAATCTCTATATAATTTGATATTTCTGCTTTCCATTCTTGTTTTATCTCCTCTTTTTCTGCAGCGTTGGGTTGTAATAAGTCGTATTGGTGTAAATTATATTTTTCTATATACTCAATTAATTTCTGCGGATAAACAGGATTGGTGGCATAGCCTGCAGCTTTTAATCCATAAGCCCAGCTTTTATAGTCCGTGGCATCCAAATTAAACAAAGTACCATACCGGCTATTGTGCAACAGAAAATCACTGTGGTCATGGTAACTTTGCCAAGCACTGTCATACGCACGGAAACATTCTTGCTTTTCGTCATCGTCTTCCAGTATAGTTTTACCCGTCCAACTGCCTTTGCATTTAATACCGAAATGGTTGTTCCCTTCTTGTGTAAGCCTGCTATTCCCCGAACCACTTTCCAGTATGCCTTGTGCAAGCGTGATACTGGCTGGAATACCCGAGCGAAACTTTTCTTCTACAGCAATATGTTTGAATTTATTGATATACTCTTCGGTGGTCATTTTTTTCTGAGCCACGGTGTACATTGGACACAATGCTACAAGAATATATATAATGTATTTGTATTTTTGTCCCATAAAATCTGTGCAAGATAATTTATCACCTATTTTTATTTTGGCAAAGTAATCCACCTTTGCACAATCCGTTTTAGAATATTCCTTTTTTTTGAACAGTATTTATTTACGATATACGACATACGATATACGATGTTTTGCTGACGCCTGATTCTAAGGGATTATTAAATAATAAGTAGTACGTTTTAATAATTAATTCATATCTTTGTGAAAAATTATTTCACATGTCAAACGATGTATTATTAAGAGAGAAAA
>JAYVCI010000275.1:0-5100 GCA_043750035.1 Chitinophagaceae bacterium | reverse complement strand
CACGCATTATTAAAGAGGCAATAGGAAAAGATTTACCGAAAGGCTTCCAGAGTTCTGAATTTTTACTTGAACATGGCTTTATTGATTTCATTATTAATCGTTCAGAGATGCAAAGCAAACTTATACAATTATTGGATTTGCTTGCCGATAAAATGCCAGAGGTTAAAGAAGTAGAAGCAGAACCCAAAGTAGAAGCAAAGGTGGAGGAGAAAGTGAAGGAGGAAAAAGTAGAGTAGTAGTTGGTGGGGACACCAACCACAGGCATTCTTGACAAAAATGAAAAATTGTAATTATAAAATATAAAATATTTCACAATGGCCGATATTACAGCAGAAGAATTAAAACAACGCATGGACAATGGTGAAAAACTCAACATTATTGATGTGCGTGAGCAGTATGAATTTGATGAATTTAATATAGGAGCGAAGCTGGTTCCTTTGGGTACTATACAATCTGTTGTTGACGACTTGGCTGACTGGAAAAATGAGGAAGTGATTGTGCATTGTAAGGCAGGTGGCCGTAGTGCTGCTGCTCGTGATTATATGATGAAAAATGGGTTCACCAATGTGCGAAATTTATTGGGTGGTATGATGGATTGGCAGGCCAAGTTCGGCAAATAATTAACTATATTACATTTTGTTTTGGCACAGGCAAAAAATATAGCATTCGCAGTATTTTTACTTGTAGCATTCATGGTTATTTTTTGGTCGTGCGGTGACCATAGTGAGCCAGTAAAAGAAAATTTCTTATATAGAAATCATTCCGATTCAGCCAAATATTTGGGTAGTGAAGCATGCAAAGGTTGTCATGCCGATAAGTATGAAACTTTTATGCAAACTGGGATGGGGCAATCGTTTGGTTTGGCTACTCCGCAAAAAAGTGCTGGAAAGTTTACAGGCCATGAAGTTATATATGATAAGGTTTTGGATTTATATTATACACCACATTTTGAGGGCGAAGATTTATATATAACCGAGTTTAAATTACTAGGAAAAGACACGGTACACAAGCGTGATCAAAAAATAAAATATATTATAGGTTCGGGGCACCATACCAATTCGCATATTATAGAAAATAATGGATATCTATATCAAGCACCGCTTACTTTTTATACGCAAAAACAAAAATGGGATTTGCCTCCGGGTTTTGAGAATGCGGCGAACAGCCGTTTCTCACGCATTATAGGACATGAGTGCATGAGTTGCCATAATTCACTTCCTGATTACGTGCAGGAATCCGAAAATCAATTTGCAAAAGTTCCATTAGGAATCGGTTGTGAGCGTTGCCATGGACCTGGGAGTTTGCATGTAAATGATAAGCAAAAGGGTATACTAGTCGATACGAAAAAGGATATAGATTATAGTATTGTAAATCCCCGAAAATTACCCTGGCAATTGCAGATAGATGTATGCCAACGATGCCACCTACAAGGCAATACGGTATTGAAGCAAGGCAAGGATTGGCAAAGCTTTAAGCCGGGCATGAAACTAAGCGATGTGATGGATGTTTTTTTGCCAAGGTATGCTGATGATGAAAACAGGTTTTATATGGCAAGTCAGGCAGTGAGGTTGCAGATGAGCCAATGCTTTTTAAAAAGCAATCCTGATTTGAATGACAATAATAAACTTAAAATGACTTGTATTACTTGCCATAATCCACATATTAGTACGAGGCAAACAGGCAAAGAACAATATAATACTGCTTGCAAAAATTGTCATACAGAAATAGCTAAAAATACTTGTACAGAAAATATACAAACCCGTATAAAGGTTTCTGACAATTGCGTATCATGCCACATGCCTAAAAATGGAAGTAGCGATATTCCACATGTATCAGTTACTGACCATTATATAAGAAAGAAATTGGGGAATAATAATAAGGCAAATAATAATACTTTTAAAGGACTCCGTTGTGTGAACAACCGTGAAGTAGCTGATATTGCTGCTGCGGTGGCGTATCTTAATTCTTACGAAAAAGACAATAATAAGAACCATACACTTGATAGTGCGACCTATTATATCAATAAATCAAAAGCATCTTTGGCATTAATTTCGGAACTTAAAATACGACAATTATATATCGCACAAAAATATAGCGAGTTGATAAATTATATACAATCCAATAAAACCCAAAGTACAGATGCGTGGACCAATTATAGGGTAGGGGTGGCATTTTTGGAAAATGGTGATATGAATTCATCAATTTCTTGGTTGGAAAATGCAGTAAAGTTTGCACCTAAAAATTTAGAATTTCAACAAAAACTAGGCATTGTATATATTTCAACCAACAATATTGTAAATGGTAAAAAATTATTAGAAAAATTGGTATTAATAAATCCTGCAATGCCTATTGCATGGTATAATTTGGGTATGGTGGCAGCAAAAGAGAATAATATAACGCAAGCCGAATCCTGTTTGCAGAAGTGTATTTTTTACGATCCCAATCATTTACAAGCATTAATTAATTTGGCCAATATTTCAGAAAAAAGGAATGATGTAGTTAATTTAAAGAAATATATACTAAGATTAAGAAAATTAGAACCCAATAACAAGCAATGGGATTTAGCTTTTTAAACATCTTGTAAATATTTATATTTGCAGTGAATAATATGCAATATGGCAAAAAAGAAACTAAAACGGAACAATAAGAAACTAATTGTAATCATCGGTTCAATTGGTTTGTCAGTAGCTGCTGTGGTTGGGTTGTTGTATTGGTTTGTATTGTTTAAAACTAATGTGAAACTAGGTAAAGACAAACAGTTTTTCTATATACATACGGGCACTACTTACAATATGTTGTTAGAAGACATAGCACCGCTGTTAGAAGATTCGTGGAGTTTTAAATGGGCAGCAGAGGCAATGAAGTATGATGTTTTGATAAAACCAGGTCGCTATACATTGGCTGACGGGATGGGCAATAAGGAGTTGATACAATTGCTTCGGTCAGGAAAGCAGGAACCAGTGAAGATTGTGATACAATCGCACAATAGGGTGGGGGATATTGTTAAAAATATTGTGTCCAATTTGGAAACCGATAGCCAAGATTTTGCCCAGGAGTTATATAATGGCAAGAAGTTAAAACTATATCATATCGCACCCCAGAATATGTTTGAAATATTTATACCCAATACTTATTTCATTAACTGGGACACCAAGCCAGATAGCGTTATTGGGAGATTGGTACATGAGTATAATAAATTTTGGAACAGCGAACGTGAAAGTAAATTAAAAGCAATTGGGATATCCAAAAGTGAATGCATTACTATCGCATCCCTTGTGGCAAAAGAAACCAATAAGCAGGCTGATATGCCCATTATTGCTGGGGTTGTGTTTAATCGTTTGAATAAGCACATGCCATTGGAAATGGACCCCACTATCAAATTTGCACTGAATGATTTTAGCATCAAACGTATATATAATAAACATAAAGATGCAGTAGCCTCATCGCCTTATAATACTTATACGCACAAAGGCTTACCACCCGGGCCTATATGCAATCCCACTATTGAAGCCATAGATGCAGTATTAAATGCAGACAATAATAATTTTATTTTTTACTGTGCAAGTGAGACCAGACCGGGGTATCATAATTTTGCGGAAACGTTATCACAGCATAATGCGAATGCGAGAAGGTATCAGAAGTGGTTGGATGCTAATGGGTATTAGGGGGAGTATAAAATCAAGACGAATTTAAAAAATACACAACCGATAAATACGATGAAACTGCATTTAATAAGGGTCGTGAAATGACAGAAGATATAATAAAACTTTTAAAAGTGAAAAAATAAATTTCAAAAATACGGAACTCAACAACTCCAAAGGAGTTGAATATAAATAACCCCCAATGAAATTGGGTGGTGTAAATGACAGGTAGCTAACAACAACTCTGCAGGAGTTGAATATCTGCGTTAAGCGAAATTTGCACTTATAAGACAACCCCATGTTGACGCTATTCAACTACTTCGTAGTTGCTGTTCGAGGATGCTTTTCATTTCTCTGCATTGCATGCAGAGTTATTCATATTAAATCCCTTCAGGATTTCTCTTATTGCATATCGCAAATTGTACATGACTACTTGCTAAATTTTCATATTAAATCTATTCAGGATTTCTCTTATCGCTAATTATATATAGTATTACCGCACCAAAGTCAAAAAACCTTTATGATATTCATGTTTTGTATAGCCACGGAATCTGACGGAGAGTATCCAATAATAAGTTCCTTCTGAACACTCAGCTCCGGTATTGAACACACGGCCATTCCAGTTTTTGCCATCATTGCCTTCGCCATCTTCGGTGCCAATAAACACCAGTTCGCCCCAACGGTTATATATATACAAACGGTAATCTTCTTCACCTAAAATATCTATATCAAAAGCATCGTTAATAGTATCTCCGTTGGCGGTAAATGCATTTGGTATAATAAGATGGTGCATAAGGAATGCATGGACGGGTTTGCACAAACTATCCCAGCATCCCTGCTCATTGTAGGCCCACAAACATATATTAAATATACCTGTGTCGCCCCCATAATTGTGCAAGGGTGCAAGCTCCGTACTTGTATTGGAACTGCCCTGCTGGCCTGGGTTCCCAAAATCCCAACTATAGCGTACGGCCCATTTCGATTTTTGTATCATCTGCACTTCGCCCTTTTCACCTATTTGTGAAGAGTCAACATCGAAATCGGCCAATATATTATCTACAAAAATAGTTTTTGATATCTGATGAAAGCAACTATCATATAATGGCAGTGGAACATTTCCGGGCATATAATGTATGGTATATATCCCTGATTTATGATATGCATGTTTGATAGTTTTTGTAACAACACTATCATATTTTCCATCACCCCAATCAATACGGTAAAATTTATAAGCTGTATCGCTTTGGTCAATCAAATCGAAATACTGGTGCGGGCAAACGGTATCGGGTTTTGTAAAGTCTGCATATAATTCGGGCTGCACTATCACAACTTTTTTCAGTTGAAAATTGGTATCGGGGTATATGGAAGAGCAGTAATATTTATTTTTGGTATCCGGATTATATATACTGTCCTCCCCATACATATATATTTCATAGCGGCCGGGTTTGGTATAAGTAAA
>JAYVCI010000274.1:0-2063 GCA_043750035.1 Chitinophagaceae bacterium | reverse complement strand
CGATTTTAACCGCAACGAAGACAATATGCGAACACTGATTCAGCAGTACGAACATGAACTGACAAAAATATATAAAGGAGGTGGTGATAAAGCACGGGCCAAGCAACATGAGCAAGGCAAAATGTTGGCACGTGAACGTGTGGAATATTTGTGTGATAAAGACACCGAATTTTTCGAGATAGGTGCATTCACTGCTTGGGATATGTATAAAGAATATGGTGGTTGTCCGGGTGCGGGTGTGGTTACAGGCATTGGTACCGTAAAGGGACGCCAATGTATGATAGTAGCAAATGATGCAACCGTGAAAGCAGGTGCATGGTTCCCGATGAGTGGAAAAAAGAATTTACGTGCCCAAGAAATTGCGATGGAAAACAGATTACCTATTATATATTTGGTAGATTCCGCGGGTGTGTTTCTTCCATTACAAGATGAAATTTTCCCCGACAAAGAACATTTCGGACGCATATTTAGAAACAATGCTTTGATGAGCAGTATGGGTATTACACAAATTGCTGCTATTATGGGAAGCTGCGTGGCTGGTGGTGCTTACCTACCTATTATGAGCGACGAAGCTATGATAGTAGATAAAACTGGAAGTATATTTTTGGCCGGAAGTTATTTGGTAAAAGCAGCTATTGGCGAAGAAATAGATAATGAAACTTTGGGTGGTGCAACTACGCATTGCGAGATAAGTGGCGTAACAGATTATAAATGTAAAGATGATAAAGATTGTTTGGATAGAATTAGAAATATCGTAGACAAAATGGGCAAATATGATGAAGCGGGCTTTGATAGAATCGCTCCCGTTGCTCCCAAATTTGATGCAAAAGAATTATATGGTATCATGCCCGCAGACCGCAGTAAACCTTATGATGTAATAGATATTTTAAATCGTTTGGTTGACAATGGAGAGATAGAACAATACAAAGAAGATTATGGCAAAACTATTATAACAGGTTATGCCCGAATTGATGGTTGGGCAGTGGGAATTGTAGCCAATAACCGTAAGTTAGTAAAAACAAAAAAAGGCGAAATGCAACTCGGTGGTGTTATATATAATGACAGTGCCGATAAAGCCACACGATTCATAGCCAACTGCAACCAAAAGAAAATTCCTTTGGTATTTTTGCAAGATGTAACAGGCTTTATGGTGGGCAGCAGAAGTGAGCATGGTGGTATTATAAAAGATGGTGCAAAAATGGTGAATGCGGTGAGTAATTCTATAGTACCCAAGTTCACCGTGATAACAGGAAACTCATACGGGGCAGGCAACTACGCCATGTGTGGCAAAGCCTATGACCCACGTTTTATTGTTGCATGGCCTACCTCGCAATTAGCCGTAATGGGTGGCGAACAAGCAGCCAAAGTATTACTACAAATACAAACTGCCTCACTAAAAAGCAAAGGCGAAGTAATAACCCCCGAAGCCGAAAAAGAACTGCTCGACAAAATAAAAAACAGCTACCAAAGTCAACTCTCACCCTACTACGCCGCATCACGTTTATGGACCGATGCTATTATAGACCCCGCCAAAACCCGTGAATGGATTAGTATGGGCATATTAGCTGCAAACCATGCACCTATTACGAGGCAGTTTAATATGGGGGTTTTGCAGGTGTGATTATAAATTAAAAACCTTATTTTTGCCGTAAAGGAATTCCATTATGCATATACAAAATCTAAAAATTCAAAATTTTAAAAATATTAAAGACTTACAAATAGATTGTAAGCGAATCAATATTTTTATAGGTAAACCCAATCTTGGAAAATCAAATTTACTTGAAGCCTTATCTTTATATAATGCTCGATTTGATTGGCATAATGATTTATTTATGAGAAATGAAATTCGATACAAGTCTATTCCTAATCTCTTCCCTTTTAATGATATAAAACAGATTATTAATATTGAATCAGAATTAGGAAAAATGTACTTAAAACCAATTCTAAATACATATTTATTTGACTTTACTAACTATTTCATAGCATAGGCGACATTTTTTTCACAAAAAAAGGCGGCTACTAAATTTGTATTTTTTTGCAAGTCGGTCATTGTTTGTTTTACA
>JAYVCI010000273.1:0-8329 GCA_043750035.1 Chitinophagaceae bacterium | reverse complement strand
TTTATAATTTTGGTCTAATGAAATTGCTTTGTCAAGGTATGCAAGTGATTGAGTTCTGTATTTTTTACTTTGTCTTTGTTTTGCCCAAGCCCAATATGTGAAACTCATTACTTTCCAATTGGCGTACTCATTATTTTTGTCTTGCTTGTCAATAATAGATTGAAAGTCTTGCTTTGCAAATTTTCTTTTCCTAAAGAAGAACCAAGGCAAATTTTCTGCAACACTTCCTCTCATAAATTCTGGTAAGTACGAAACTGTCGAATAATTTTTAACCGCATCGTTAAATAAGGCAAAAGCTTCTCCTAATAATTTCAGTTTTTTAGTTTCTGCACCTACCAATGATAAGGCAGATGCTCTGTAAGATGCAATGAACGGAAATAATTCTATTGAAGTATTAGGTGAATTAAAAAGTTCGCTTAATGTGTCAAAACTTCTCTTAGCATATCCCTTAAATTCTGTCTTGGAAAAGAATGAGAGATTTAAGGCTGTTTCGTGATAAATAATACCAAGTCGGATTTTATTAATCTCTGTTGGGCTTTTTTTGTAACTTTCTTCAACTTCTTTGAGTTTAATTTTCAATTCAGTTGTGTCAATTAATTCCATTACATCGTCTAATTGATGGTCAAAAGATTTTACTTTTGAAAAGTCCAGTTGTTGTGCCGTTAAGTTGTTTGTTACTGTCATTGCTATAATGATTAAAGTGAATAATTTGTATTTCATGATGTCTATTGTTTTTTAGATTTTGATAAAGAAATTCTACCGCCAATTGCAAAAAATGGCAATCCTAAAATACTTTTTGGGCTGTAGGTAGTACTACCTAGCTTTCTTTCATCTACGCCATTAAGATTAAAAGAAATGCCATAACCACCATCTATATAAAAATGTTCTTTAAAGGGAAACCAACGAAATCCAACTCTTGTTACTAAATATGACTTGGTAAAATTTTCACTTTCTTGGCTAGGAACATCGGTTACAGAATATCCATCATAACTGTAAATTAGGCCTGTGTAAAATCCTTTTCTATCTTTTCGTAAAAATACGTTGGCAAAAACTTCAGATGCCCAATTTTTTGGAACATCTAAATTTTGGGCACCATTAAATATAGCATCTCTAAAACCCGGTGTTAGCTTTGTTTCCAGGTAAATAAATCCTGTTTGAAATCTAGAAAACTCTACTCCAAGTCCACCTCCAAATCCACCAAAAGCAAAAAACTGAGGGTTAATTTCTGCGAATAGTTGAAGTTCTTTTTTATCAGATTTTGGTCTGATTTGATTGTTGTAAAATCGATTGAAAATGTTGGAATTTTCAACTTGTGCAAAGCCATTTGCTGCCATACCTAGCACAAATGCAATTGTAATTACTTGTTTCATCTTTATTTATGTTTAAATTAATAATGAAACAAAGGTATTGGCTATGCTACATGGAGACGATGACTTAAGTTAAGATTTTAGTTTGGTATGAATTCTCTTTTGAATTCTGCTCAAACTTTCAGGACTTACACCTAAAAAGTTAGCGATGTATTTTTGTGGAACTCTTTGAAATATGTTCGGTTGTTTAAGTAACAAATTCTGAAATCTTTCTTCGGGTTTGTCAGACGAAAGTGACATGGCAATTTCAGTTGCTCTCTGGGCTACTTGTTCTGCCATTAGTCTGCCAAAAGTTTCATATTTATTACATTCGGTGTATAATTTGTAAAGGTTTTCTTTTCTGATAACAAATACGGTTGTGTCCTCCATAGCTTGCAAGTTCATTATGCAAGAGGTGTTGTGAGTAAAACTTTGAAAGTCTGTTATCCAAGAATTTTCAAAAGATATATCACAAGTTTTTTCTACACCATTTTTAATATGAAAATGTCTGATAGTGCCGTCAGCAATGAAGCCAATAAAGTTGCAGACTTTTCCGTCTTGCAGTAAAAAGTCCTTTTTCTTTAAATCTTTAACTTCAAAATATGTGTCAATAAGTTTAAGTTCTTCGTCTGTTAAAGGAACTTTTGTCTTGCAATATATTTTAAGTCTGTCAAACATTGTAGGGTCTTGAAAAATTACAGATAACTTAGCTATATATGCAACTCTATGGCATAAAGCCAACCATTTTTAAATGGCTTTGTGCAGTCTCGATAGCTATTGGGATTATTTTGCCTATCCCGCAAACCTAACCCAAAATAGCGAAACTAAAAAACCGAAAAAAACCTCAACGGTGACCATCATATAGAACCCCTCCCTGATAGCATTTGGGACAGTGAACGGCGATGGTAATCTGCCTTAAAAAATATTACACGGAATGCCAGATTATATTCCGAATAAGATTCAGGACTTGACTCTATTAGAAGTTCCCGTTCTGAATAACGAAAACAACAGCAGAGGTGCTTTCCCCAACAAAAAACCCCTAAGCTATTCACTTGAGGGTTTTCTATATTGTTTTGCTAGTATACAGCCTCGCGTTTGGTCTCGTTAAGCCCGTGGTTGGTGTCCCCACCAACCATAGCGGTGTATTATACCTTAGCAGCCCTGCTTTCTTTCTTAGAAGCCAACAACGCATCGTATTCTTCTTGCGAGCCTACTACAAGTCTGTCGTAATCACGCATACCAGTACCGGCAGGTATTAGGTGACCTACAATTACGTTTTCTTTAAGGCCCAACATATCGTCTATCTTACCTTGCACCGCAGCTTCGTTCAGTACCTTGGTGGTTTCCTGGAACGAGGCAGCACTCATAAAGCTTTGTGTGCCCAATGATGCTTTGGTAATACCCTGCAATACCGAGCTTGATGTGGCAGGCTGTGCATCGCGGTATTGGGCCAGGGTTAAGTCTTTACGCTTGAGGCTTGAGTTTTCGTCACGCAGTTTACGCATGCTTACTATCATACCCGCTTTAAGGGTAGGGCTGCTGCCTGGGTCGGTAATTACTTTTTTGTCGTATATCCAATCGTTTTGGTCTTTAAAGTCTAGGCGTTCCACCACTTCACCCTCAAGGAAACGGGTATCACCGGGGTCGGCCACGGTAAACTTCTGCATCATCTGGCGAACGATTACCTCTACATGCTTGTCGTTGATTTTAACACCCTGCAGGCGATATACTTCTTGTATGCCGTTTATAATATACATTTGAACGGCAAGTGTTCCCTGTATCCTCAAAATATCCTGCGGGGTAATGGCACCATCACTCATGGGCTGGCCTGCTTTCACATAGTCACCATCTTGCACCAATATATGTTTGCCCAGTGATACGAGGTATCTTTTAATCTCCCCCTCTTTCGACTCGATTGAAATCTCGCGGTTGCCACGTTTAATACCACCGTAGGTTACCACTCCATCAATCTCGGTTACTACTGCGGGGTTTGATGGGTTACGGGCCTCGAACAATTCTGTAACACGCGGAAGCCCCCCTGTAATATCGCGGGTTTTGCCCACCATACGGGGAATCTTAACGATTACCTGCCCTGCTTTTACCTTGGCATCGTTTTCAACCATAATGTGGGCACCCACTGGCAAGTTAAATTCTTTAAGTACTTTGCCACCCTTATCTTCAACACGTATCAAAGGTATTTTGGTTTTGTCCTTGCTCTCTATAATCACCGATTCTTTGTGGCCTGTTTGCTCGTCAGTTTCGTCTTTATAGGTAATGCCTTCAATAAGATTGTCAAATACAATTTTACCTGGCAGGTCAGTCAATATTAATGCGTTAAAGGGATCCCAGGCACAAATCTTATCGCCTTTTTCTATTTTTTGTCCATCTTTTACATAAAGCACCGAACCGTATGGAATATTATTAGTGATAATAACAGCACCCGATTTTTCATCTAGTATTCTTACTTCGCCCTGGCGGTTAACAACAACAATTTGTTCTTCCTCATCGTTATCGCCTTTGTATTTAACAGTACGCACATCCTCAATTTCAAGTTTTCCTGCAAACTTAGCTACCATAGTAGATTCGGTTGCAATATTGGAGGCAGTACCTCCACCGTGGAAAGTACGAAGTGTAAGCTGTGTGCCAGGCTCGCCTATCGACTGGGCTGCAATTACACCCACGGCTTCGCCTTTTTGCACCGTGCGGCCACTGGCAAGGTTACGTCCATAGCATTTGGTACAAGCACCAACTTTAGCTTCGCAACTAAGCAATGAGCGGATTTCGACCATTTCAATCGGCGACTCATCTATAGCTAGAGCAAGGTCTTCGTTTAGTTCGGTACCCGCAGTGGCAATTAGTTCGTTTGTTAAAGGATGGTAGATATCATGCAGGCAGAAACGGCCCAATATTCTATCATATAGCGATTCAATTATATCTTCATTTTCTTTAAGTGCAGTTGCAGGGATACCACGCAGGGTGCCACAGTCAACCTCATTTATTACTAGATCCTGGGCCACATCGTGCAAGCGACGGGTAAGGTAACCCGCATCGGCAGTTTTAAGGGCAGTATCGGCCAATCCTTTACGGGCACCGTGGGTAGAGATAAAGTATTCCAATACCGAAAGCCCTTCTTTTAGGTTTGATAAAATGGGGTTTTCAATAATCTCACCAGTTCCAGAGCCTGAAAGGTTCTTTTGCGGTTTTGCCATCAGTCCACGCATTCCGCCTAGCTGACGAATTTGTTCTTTCGATCCACGGGCACCACTATCAAGCATCATATATACAGGGTTAAAGCCTTGCTCGTCGCTCGATAATTGTTTCATCAGCACATCGGACAGGCGGTTGTTTACACGTGTCCAAAGGTCAATTACTTGGTTGTAGCGTTCGTTATTGGTAATAAAACCATTCTCGTAATTGTCTTTAATAATTGCAATTTCTACATTGGCTTCTTTTATAAACTGCACTTTTTCGCCGGGTATCTGCACATGCGAAAGGTTGAATGACAGGCCACCTCTAAATGAGTAATAATAACCCAGGTCTTTAATATCATCTAAGAACTTGGCGGTACGTGCAGTTCCAGCTTTTTTAATGCTTTCACCTATAATATCACGCAAGCTCTTTTTGGTAAGTAATGTATTTACATACCCAATTTCTTTAGGCACAACTTGATTTAGAATAACACGGCCCACACAGGTTTCTATTATTTTATTAATATACTCGCCATTTTCGTCAATCGTATCAACTTTTACTTTAATGTTGGCATGCAGGCTCACTTTGCCCTCGTTCTGTGCAATTATTACTTCCTCGGGACTATAAAAAGTCATGCCCTCGCCTATAACAGGGTGCTGTTTGGTATGGTTACGGCCTTTGGTCAGATAGTATAATCCCAATACCATGTCCTGCGAAGGAACAGTAATAGGAGTGCCATTAGCAGGGTTAAGTATATTGTGAGAAGCAAGCATCAATAACTGTGCTTCCAAAATAGCTGCATTGCCAAGTGGTACATGCACAGCCATCTGGTCACCGTCAAAGTCGGCATTGAAACCTGTACAGGTTAATGGGTGTAATTGGATAGCTTTTCCTTCAATCAATTTAGGTTGGAATGCTTGTATACCAAGTCTGTGCAGCGTAGGAGCACGATTGAGTAATATAGGGTGGCCCTTCAAAATATTTTCAAGAATATCCCATATTACCGCTTCTTTGCGGTCCACAAGTTTTTTAGCAGATTTTACTGTTTTCACAATACCTCTTTCTAATAATTTGCGGATAATAAACGGTTTGAAAAGCTCGGCAGCCATCCCTTTTGGAAGTCCACATTCGTGCAATTTTAAATTTGGCCCTACCACAATAACGGAACGTCCAGAATAGTCCACCCGTTTACCCAGCAAGTTCATACGGAAACGACCTTGTTTGCCTTTAAGCATATCGCTCAAAGATTTCAATGGCCTGTTACCTTCTGATTTTACTGCACTGGCACGGCGTGTGTTGTCGAGCAGTGAATCAACAGCTTCTTGAAGCATACGTTTTTCGTTGCGTAGAATTACTTCAGGAGCTTTTATATCAACCAGTCTTTTCAAGCGGTTGTTTCTAATAATAACCCTTCTGTACAGGTCATTCAAATCGGATGTTGCAAAACGTCCACCTTCCAAAGGCACCAATGGCCTAAGTTCTGGTGGTATAACAGGGAGCATACGCAATATCATCCATTCAGGTCTGTTCTCTACACCATTTGCTTTGGCTGAACGGAAACCTTCAATTACTTTTAAACGCTTTAAAGCTTCACTTTTACGTTGTTGCGATGTTTCATTGGCTGCTTGGTTACGCAGGTCGTAACTCATTTGGTCCAAATCGAGTTTGGTGAGTATTTCCCATAAACCCTCGGCACCCATTTTAGCTACAAACTTATTAGGGTCAGTATCTTCAAGGTATTGATTTTCTTTTGGAAGCGTGTCTAATATTTCCAGATACTCTTCTTCGGTTATTAAATCAAGATAGGCAATACCGTCATTGGCTTTAATACCGGGTTTAATTACTACATATCTTTCGTAGTATATCACCATATCCAATTTCTTGGTTGGCAAACCGATAAGGTACCCAATTTTATTGGGCAATGAACGGAAGTACCAAATATGGGCAACGGGAACAACCAAACTGATGTGCCCCATACGGTCACGACGTACTTTCTTTTCGGTTACTTCTACACCGCAACGGTCGCAAACAATACCTTTGTAACGGATGCGTTTGTATTTTCCGCAATGGCATTCATAATCTTTGATAGGTCCAAATATGCGTTCGCAAAACAAACCGCCCATTTCGGGTTTGTACGAGCGATAGTTAATCGTTTCAGGCTTTACAACTTCACCATGGCTGCGTTGTAAAATTATCTCGGGCGAAGCCAAAGAAATTTTAATCCTGGTAAAATTGGTTTTTAGTTTCGGGTCCTTTTTATTATATGACATACAAAAATTTTTGTAATATTAAAATGATGGTTAATTGTTTTTCTGAGTGTTGTTATTCTAAGGTTACATCTAAGCCCAGCCCTCTAAGCTCGTGTAGTAGTACATTGAACGATTCAGGGATACCTGGTGTAGGCATATTGTCCCCTTTCACAATGGCTTCATACGTTTTGGCACGGCCAACAATATCGTCACTTTTCACCGTTAGGATTTCTTGCAAGATATTGGCTGCTCCAAAAGCCTCCAATGCCCATACCTCCATCTCACCAAACCTTTGACCACCAAATTGTGCTTTACCACCCAAAGGTTGTTGGGTAATAAGTGAATAAGGCCCAATAGAGCGTGAGTGCATTTTATCATCGACCATGTGGCCAAGTTTAAGCATATATATAATACCAACGGTAGTTTTTTGATCAAACCTTTCACCCGTCAAACCATTATATAAATATACTTGTCCATTGTCGGGTACATTGGCTTTTTTAGTGTACTCGTCTATATTTGCTTGTGTAGCACCATCAAAAATAGGTGTGGCAAATTTTATCCCTAGCTCTTTTCCAGCCCAGCCTAGAACAGTCTCGTATATTTGACCCAAGTTCATACGTGAAGGCACGCCCAGCGGATTCAATACGATATCTACCGGTGTTCCATCTTCCATAAATGGCATATCTTCTTCACGGGTAATACGGGCTACAATACCCTTATTTCCGTGACGACCGGCCATCTTATCACCCACTTTAAGTTTCCTTTTTTGGGCAATATATATCTTAGCCATTTTCAAAATACCAGAAGGTAGCTCATCACCTACAGATATGGCAAACATATCACGTTTGTAACGGGCAATTTCCTCGTTGGCTTTCATTTTATAATTGAGTATGATGTTTTTCACCAACTCGTTTTTGGCTTTATCAGTAGTCCAACCTGAGTTGTCAACCACATCCCAATTAAGTTCGTTCAATTGCTTGGCACTAAACTTTGTTCCTTTTGGAATCATTTCTTCGCCATATACAGTAGAAACTCCTTGTGAAGTTTTACCATTAACAACGGTGAAAAGTTTCTCAACCACAATTACTTTTAGTGCTGCCATTTGTTTGCTATGCTTGTCTTCTATTTTAGCAATACGCACTTTTTCATCAGCTTTCTGTTTGTCTTTTTTGGCACGGGCAAATAATTTTTTGTCAATTACAATACCCATAGTCGATGGTGGTGCTTTCAATGAAGCGTCTTTCACATCACCGGCTTTATCTCCAAAAATAGCTCTCAATAGTTTTTCTTCGGGCGATGGTTCAGTTTCTCCTTTTGGTGTAATTTTACCAATAAGAATATCGCCTTCATGTACTTCTGCTCCTATTCTAATCAAGCCATTCTCATCCAAGTTGCGTGTAGCTTCTTCGCTCACGTTTGGTATATCATTGGTCAATTCTTCTTCGCCACGTTTGGTGTCACGAACCTCAAGTTCGTATTCACTAATATGGATTGAGGTAAACCAATCTTCTCTCACTACTTTTTCATTGATTACTATAGCATCCT
>JAYVCI010000272.1:0-10762 GCA_043750035.1 Chitinophagaceae bacterium | reverse complement strand
GCTCCGAGTGAAAGTTCATTATTGGCCGATGAATAACGCGTCCATCCATTACCGCTGAAATTTTGTTTGCCTTTGCCGGCTATTACCGGGTCAATGGTTTTAAAATGTATCACACCGCCAAATGCATCGCTGCCATATATCACACTCCCTGGACCAAAAACTATTTCAGCCCGTTCAAGCATGTTGGGGTCAAATCGTAAAATGTTCTGCAAATGCCCACCACGGTATATTGCATTGTTCATTCTTATACCATCAACCACCAGCAATATGCGGTTCGATTCAAATCCCCTAATAACAGGGCTTCCGCCACCTTGCTGGCTTTTTTGCACCATTACCTGCCCAGTTTGGTTTATTAAATCGGCACTGTTCTGTGGGGCGTAGAATTGTATTTTACTTCGATCAATTACTTCTATTTTTTGGGGCACATCTTCTTTCTTTTCTTTGAAACGCGAAGCAGAAATTACTACTTGATTCAATTCCGTTGCAGAAACTTCCAAGTATATTATATATTTATCTGTTCTTATGTTGCCAAGATTATTCTCATAGTTCTTATATCCGGGCGATTGAACTCTAAGTCGGCTCTCATCATTTAATCCAGGTGGAATGGTAAAACTACCATTGTCACTTTCAGTAAATGTAGCACCGTCCGTAATAACCGTCACGTTCGAAATGGGTAATAAAGTGCTTTTGTCAACTACCTTAATAGTTTGACCATATATATTGACGCATGCAAAAAGCACAAGCATGCTTGTTAAAATTTTTTTCATGAAATTGAATTTGTTTATGGGTTAATAAAATAAAGTAACATCATATATATTGTTCATATATATATAATAAGAAGCTATTAACCAACCACTCGAGGTGGAATAAACACACTGGCATTATAGGTACGGGTATTTTGCTGTTTGTACATGCTGTATTCAAATGTGGTTTTCTTTAATTGAAACCTACCAACCATTAGTGTCTGCCAGCATTCTACTTCCGATTGTTTCAACTTATCTTTTGCTGTTGCAGTGTTTTTCTCAGCGGTATTATCTTCTTTAAGGGTATGATGAAAATTGGTTTCTTTCTGGTCATCCACACAAGTATATAATATACCTTCAGGTGTTTTTACTTCTGAGAGGATGTCATAATAGTTTCCCTTAACTATCAGTTCATCTCCATCAATTATATACACAGACGATTTATCAACGAATATCTCTACAATAGGGCCTGAAAAGGGTTGGTGGTTAAGAATAAAAACACACAAAGCCGCCGGAAAAAATAAAGATTTTGCAATCCACACAAACGAAAGGGCTATATATAGGTATCTTTTCAAAAAAAGTTGTAATAAAACAGCCGCAATATTAAGATATATTTATCTGAATTCTGAATTTTATGCGAGCTAAGTATAATTTTTCTTATAACAATTGCTTAATAAGTCATAGCTATCTTTTCAATTCTTTACCAAGGCAAACGCTAGTTTCTACATTTTCATATTGTCCAAAATTGGGAATGGGTTTATATCCATTTTTTTGATAAAGCCCTATTGCTTCTTGCAATTTTATCCCGGTTTCTAATAAGCACTTGGTGCAACTTAATTCAACACACCACTGTTCCAACGCTTTTAAAATTAAGGTAGCAATTCCTTCTCCGCGTCTGTTGGGCAGCACATACATTCGTTTTACTTCCATGGCGTCGCTAGCATATTCTTTAATTGCTCCGCAGCCCACAGGCAATTCATTGTCATAAGCAACTATTGCATAGTTTAAGGTGTCAATTTTGTTGAATTGGGAATAAAATGCATGGTCGTCCCCATCATGTATTCTTAAAAATGTATCAAGTTCTGTGGCCAGTTTTTGAAAATCCTTATTATCATGGTTGGTGCGAATACATTTAATCATAGTTATTATATATATGCGATATGGTAGGATATACAATTGGCGGTTCAAAGATATGGAATTATGGATAATAGCTATCTCCTCTAAATCGTATCCCATTAGCTATCGGGACGTACATCATTCATCATACACCGGACTCTCCGGCGGCAAGAAGTACGACATCGTACTTAGTGAAATCACACCTAACGCAACCATGGGATAGTTAAATGACAATAAATACGCAATAAATTGTATCACAAATCCCGTGAATAATTTAACCGTTAACCTGTTTATAAAACCACGATTTAAGTTGTCATCAACAAGTCTGTTTTTATGTGTAGCATACAAACATAGTGGAATAAGAGGAAGGAGGGGAAGTAACAGACTTAAGCAATAAGCACTCACCGCAGCATTCTGATAATGCTCATCCATAATATAATCACCCATAATAGCGGTAGAGAAGGGAAGAAAACATATCCCCATCAGAAAAAAGAGATGCAGCATATTCAACTTATGGTCGGTTTTCTTCACAAAAGTAAAGAGCCAATGGTGGTTGCTCCAGTACACCCCAATCACAAAAAAGCTCACCACATAAGAGAGGTAACTGGGCCAAATCTTAAACAGATAAGCATATAAGCCACCTGCTTCTTCTAGGTCATGGTGCTTGGGAATCTTTATTTCCAGAATAAGCAAGGTAATGGCAATGGCAAATACGCCATCGCTAAAGGCCATTAGCCTCTCAGTATTCATCAAAGGGTTTTTATTGGTACTTCTAAACATCGTAGTTTTATAAATGTGCCGCAATAGTAGTCTCATTTTTACAAAACATCAAATATTCAGAAAGAAAAGAACTGATATTGCTGATGTGTGACCCCATCGGGGTCATCGGTTTATAGATTTTATTTGCGTTATAAACCGACGACCCCGATGGGGTCGAACAATTGCCGCCTAATTTGTGTAGCATCTTTTTTGATTCATTTTTCATAGGGTACAAATTTTACCATTTGTAATTTGTTATTGTCAAATGAATATATGTTTTATGCTTGCCACACATGATTCAAACACGATTATGTTAAATTTATTTTGCAAATCTTTGGGAAATGCGTCGAAGAATATTTTGTGAAAACGCTGCCTATTCATTCCGATTTTTACTGGATGAAAAAGGGAGACTCGATTGTCATATATTTCTCCGCTGCTTATATATGAATGTCTGGTGGCTTCAGGGTCATTATCCAAAAATAGTTTCAATTTGTTTGGACCCATTTCTAATTCTATAGATTCAGACCATTGTTTGAACCCAACTGTGTCTATCACAAAGTTGGTAAATGTATCTAATTTGCTTTTGGTAATGGTAAAATTTTTCAGCAGACTTGTTTTCAAATCAGTCTTATTCTTAATCGAACCAAAAGGAGCATATACATATTCACCACAAGTTACCAAGTAAAGTGTGTCGCTTGCTGAATTGACTAAATAGAGAAATTCAAATATTGGTTTTGGGGTTATCCATTGGTCACCAATCTTAAAAGAGTTTGTAGTATCGCTGGGGATTTTAGTTCGATTATTATTTGTCTGGCTCTGACAAGAGCATGATAGTATTGTATATAATAATGTAATGGTTATTATGATTTTCTGCATTTTGTATAGACATTATTTTTTTGTATGCCGTAACTTTTAAGAAATCATATTCAATATACTTTGATTCCATAATCCTTTAGTTTTCTTGGAAGATGGTCATCAAGAGATAAAATATCATTGTCCTCAAGTTGAATTAATGGAATGTCATTCTTTTTATAAAACTCAATTTTCTTTTTCTTGCGTTCCGAATATTTTTCATCTCCTTCAATTCCCCAAAACTCAATGTAAACTTTTCCTGCTGGCAAATAAAAGTCTGAGAGAATTTCCTCATCTCCGATAATAATTTTTCTCTCATAGGCGTGAACCAAACCATATTGATAAAGTAAGTTGTCTATTATTACTTCTGCTCTCGAGCGAACATAGTGTCCGTCCAGTGTTCTGTGTTTCGCTTCCCACTTTTCTCTGTAGTCTATGCCTTGTTGTTGTGGAGATGCTTGTTGTAGAGTTATTGTCTGTGTTATGGGCGGAATAGGAATTTCCTTTTCTGTATGACTGTCGCTGAAAACTTCTTTCAAACTTTTGTGGTGCAATATAGCGTCAGGCCACAATGCATAGGAACCTCCCGAAGTTTCATGTTCAAACTGTCTGCCACCAATGCCCTTGCCAAGTTTGGTCACAGCCCAACCATTTACATCTTGTCCAACGAGTGCTTTTTCTATCCAGCCTAGTTCGGAAAAAATTAAATTTAGTCGCTGCGACGAAATATTGAAGTGTTTACCGATTGCTGTCGCATTAAGAAGTTTTGACTTAACTGTGTGCTGATTTTGTTCGCTATCAAGTGAAATATTCTCTGGCCATACAATAAATTCTCCAAACTTCGGATTAGTTCGTGTCTGTCCTCCTTTTTGTTTACCAATTGCAGTCAATACCCACTTTTCATTTTTACGTTCTATCCAACCCATAGTTTTGAGTTTGTCAAATAAGTCCGCAGGTTTCTTATCAAGTTCGTTTGCTAAAGATGTTGTTGAAAGATATTCCATAAAGTTTATACATATTTATTCTGCAATACTAACCCAAATTCCTCATCCATCAAACAGCTTAAATAATTTCAACAATTCAAACTGGCCAAATCGTAAAATTGCGAGCAAGATTTCCGCCGTCAGGCAAATCGTACATCGTACATCGTACATCGTAAATTTGCGTCTGTGTGCGTAACTTCCTAAATACCAAATTCAAAAGTCTCCTATTTGAGTGGTTTCGAACATTCGTAATCGTGGGTCAAAAAGAAATAAAAAAATTTTTTTCTCCCCTATTTTTTAGTTAGCCTTAGCCCCTTATCTTTGCAGCCCCAAAATTTGTAGGGATACCTATTTATTGTGGTCAAATAAAACAACAAAGAAATGTTACAACCCAAACGTACCAAATACCGTAAGATGCAGAAAGGCCGTGTGAAAGGGCTTGCTACCCGTGGGCACTTAATCGAGTTCGGCTCTTTTGGCCTCAAGTCGCTTGAGCCAGCATGGATAACCGCACGCCAGATAGAAGCAGCACGTATTGCCGTAACCCGCTTTATGAAACGCGAAGGTAATGTGTGGATCCGCATTTTCCCCGACAAACCAGTTACCAAAAAGCCAGCAGAAGTACGTATGGGTAAAGGTAAAGGAGCTCCTGAATATTGGGTAGCACCTATTAAGCCAGGCACCATCATTTTCGAAAGCGACGGTGTGCCCTTGGAAGTTGCCAAAGAAGCCATGAGGCTTGCAGCACAAAAACTACCAGTAACAACCCGTTTCGTAGTGAAACCCGATTATACAGCCGAGTAATAAAATACTTTTAACACCAAAATGAAACAGAAAGAAATAGCACAGTTATCTGGCGAGGAGTTGAAAAAGACCCTTACAGAAACCCGTATAGCTTATACCAAAATGAAATTGAACCACGCCGTGGCCAATTTAGAGGCACCTCACAAAATTAAGGAAACCCGCCGTGCAGTTGCCCGTATGATTACCGAAACTAAAAACCGCAATACCAACGCCCAATAATATTACAGCAATGGAAGAAACAACAAATATAGCCACTCGCAAAGAACGCAAATCAATAGTGGGCAAAGTGGTGAGCAACAAAATGGACAAGTCCATAGTAGTAGCTGTCGAGCGTAAGTACAAGCACGAGAAGTATGGTAAGTTCATCAAGAACACCTCTACTTTTATGGCCCACGACGAAAAAAATGAATGCAATATCAGCGATATCGTTAAATTGATGGAAACCCGTCCGCTTAGCAAAAACAAACGCTGGAGACTGGTTGAAATAATAGAAAGGGCAAAATAACATGGTACAACAAGAATCGAGATTAAAAGTAGCCGACAATTCTGGAGCCAAAGAAGTTTTGGTTATCCGTGTATTGGGCGGTACCCGCAAGCACTACGCTAGCGTGGGCGATAAAATAGTAGTAACTGTAAAGGATGCAATTCCTTCAGGTGGTATCAAAAAAGGCTCTGTAACCAAGGCAGTAGTAGTTCGCACCAAAAAAGAAATTCGCCGTGCCGATGGTTCATACATCCGCTTCGATGACAACTCTTGCGTATTACTCAATGCACAGGACGAACCCCGTGCTACCCGTATCTTCGGCCCAGTAGCCCGCGAACTTCGTGAAAAACAATATATGAAAATAGTATCATTAGCACCAGAAGTATTATAATACAATATATATAGCAATGGCAACAATACATGAAAAACACCGCAAACTGAACGTCAAGAAAGGCGATCAGGTAGTAGTAATAGCCGGAGACGACAAAGGCAAAAAAGGACGCATACTTGAAGTACTGCGTGAAAAAAACCGCATCTTGGTTGAAGGTGTTAACGTGGTTAAAAAACATTTGAAACCTAATGTTAACAAGCAATTCCCCAATGGCGGTATCATTGACAAGGAAATGTCTATCAATATTTCCAATGTGAAAGTACTGGATGCTCAAGGCAATGCCACACGCATAGGACGCAAAACCGATGAAGAGGGCAAACTACAACGCTACTCAAAAAAGTCAGGTGAAATTATAAAGAATATAAAGAACTAATAAGAAGCCATGAGCTACCAACCACGTTTAAAAACAAAATTCGAAGAGACTATTAAGACCAACCTTAAGGAAAAGTTTGGCTATACGTCTACTATGCAAATACCACGTATTACCAAGATTTGCCTTAACCAAGGTCTGGGTGATGCGGTTGCAGATAAAAAAATAATTGAGAATGCAGTTGCCGAAATGAGCAAAATTGCTGGTCAAAAAGCAGTACCCACTAAGTCTAAGAAAGATGTATCCAATTTCAAACTGCGTAAAGGCGTGCCCATCGGAGCCCGTGTTACTTTGCGTGGCGAAAGAATGTACGAATTCCTCGACAGGTTGGTATCGGTTTCATTGCCACGCGTTCGCGATTTCCAAGGTCTTAAAACCACAGGTTTTGATGGTCGTGGCAATTACTCATTCGGAGTAACAGAGCAAATCATTTTTCCTGAGATAGTGATTGATAAAGTAAGTAAAATCAATGGCATGGACATTACCTTCGTAACTACCGCAACTAGCGATGAAGAGTGCCGTGAACTTTTGAAAGAATTTGGAATACCTTTTAGCAAACAATAAGAAATAACAATAACAATGGCCAAAGAATCAATCAAAGCCCGTCAACGCAAACGCGAGAAAGTAGTAGCCCATTATGCCGAAAAAAGAGCCACTCTTAAAAAAGCAGGCGATTATGAAGGCTTACAAAAACTGCCTAGGAATGCTTCTCCAGTAAGACTTCACAACAGGTGTAGCCTAACCGGTAGACCCAAAGGTTATATTAGGGAGTATGGCATCTGCCGTAACCAGTTTCGCGATCTTGCCCTTGCAGGTCGTTTACCAGGCGTAACCAAAGCATCTTGGTAAGAATAAAATGAATTAACAGAAAGTGCAGGCAAATGCCCGTAACTCTAAACAAAAATAAAAAATGACAGATCCAATAGCAGATTATTTGACCCGATTGAGGAATTCAATAAAAGCAGGGCAAAGGATAGTGGAAATTCCCGCATCCAAACTAAAAAAAGAAATGACCAGGGTATTGTTCGAAAAGGGCTATATCCTCAATTACAAGTTCGAAGACGAAGGTCCACAGGGTCTTATTAAGATAGCCCTAAAGTATAACCCACTTACCAAAGCTCCAGCCATACGCAAGTTAACTAGGGTGAGTAAGCCAGGTCTTCGCAAGTACGCCAACCATTCTACTTTACCCCGTGTAATCAACGGATTAGGTATTGCTATCATCACCACATCCAAAGGTGTGATGACTGATAAAGAGGCACGTCAATCAAATGTAGGCGGCGAAGTTTTGTGTTACATTTATTAATCAAAAAAAGGAGAAAAAGAAATGTCACGTATAGGAAAATTGCCAATTACAATTCCCACAGGAGTGGATGTAAAATTAGCCGACAACAATACAGTTGCCGTAAAAGGCCCTAAAGGTCAGTTGGAACAGAAAGTTGATACGGATATTGCCATCGATATAGAAGGCAGTACCATCGTATTGAAACGCCCTACCGAACAAAAGCGTCACAAAGCTCTTCATGGTCTTTACAGGTCATTAATTAGCAATATGATAAAAGGTGTTTCTGAAGGATACAAAATAGAACAAGAACTGGTAGGTGTGGGTTACAAAGCCGCCAGCGATGGACAAATTCTTGATTTAACACTTGGTTTTTCGCATCACGTTTATATGCAAATCCCATCAGAGGTTACGATAGCAACCCGTCAAGATAAAGGGCAAAACCCAATCATAACACTTACAAGTGCTGACAAACAATTGATAGGACAGGTAGCAGCCAAAATTAGATCGCTACGTAAACCTGAGCCATACAAAGGCAAAGGTATCAAGTTTGTGGGCGAAGTACTTCGTAGAAAAGCAGGTAAATCAGCAGGTAAATAATTTCAAACCCGAAAGGATACTACAATGGCAATTACAAAAACAGATAGAAGAGATAAAATACGCCGCAAAATACGTGGCAGTATTTCAGGAACTGCGGCCAGACCAAGGTTGTCAGTTTTTAGGAGCAATAAGCAAATATATGCTCAACTTATTGACGATGTGGCAGGCAAAACTTTGTTAGCCTCATCATCTGCCAAGTTGGACGTTAAAAGCAATAAAATTGAAATTGCTTCACTAGTTGGCAAAACACTTGCTGAAAAAGCAGTTGAGTCAGGCATTAAAGAAGTAGTTTTCGACCGCGGTGGTTATTTATACCATGGTCGTATAAAAAGTTTAGCAGAAGGAGCCCGCGAAGGTGGGTTGGTATTTTAATTATTAAAACAGAAAAGAAATGTCGAACGATAACGTAAAAAAAGTAAGGAACAGCGAATTAGAGCTCAAAGAGAGACTAGTTCACGTTAACCGCGTAGCCAAGGTTACCAAGGGCGGCCGTACCTTTAGCTTCTCAGCTATTGTTGTGGTGGGCGATGGTAAAGGTGTAGTAGGTCACGGATTGGGTAAAGCCATGGAGGTAAGCGATGCCATTTCAAAAGGTGTTGAAGATGCCAAGAAAAACCTCATCAAAGTGCCTATCATCAATGGTTCAGTTCCACATGAAGAAAACGGAAAATATTCTGGAGGCAGGGTGTTTTTAAAACCCGCAGCACACGGAACAGGCGTAATTGCCGGTGGTGCTATGCGTGCCGTGCTCGAAAGTGCTGGTATCACAGACGTTTTGGCAAAATCAAAAGGATCTTCCAATCCCCACAATGTGGTTAAGGCCACTATAGCTGCTCTTAGCAAAATGCGTGATGCAGCAGCGGTTGCAACCAGCAGGGGTATTTCAATGAAACAAGTTTTTAACGGTTGATAATATTATGGCTAAAATTAGAATCAAACAAATCAAATCAAAAATAGACAGGCCCGAAAACCAAAAGCGTAATTTGGAAGCTTTGGGCTTGCGTAAACTCAATCAAATTGTTGAGCATGAAGCCACCCCACAAATATTGGGAATGGTTAGAAAAGTATCACATTTGGTCACAACTGAAAATATATAAAGAGCTTCATATAAAATCATGGAATTACATAATTTAAAACCCGCCAAAGGAGCCACTAAAAAGGACAAACGAATTGGTCGTGGAACAGGTTCAGGCCGCGGTGGTACTTCTACCAAAGGTCATAAAGGAGCCCAGTCACGCTCTGGTTATTCTGCCAAGGCTGGTTTCGAAGGTGGACAAATGCCACTTCAACGCCGCTTGCCTAAATTTGGTTTTAGGAATATCAACCGTATCGAGCATACAGGTATTAACCTAGATGCCCTGCAAAGATTGGTAGATAATAAAAAGATCACCGATTTCAATTTGGAAGTATTCCATAAAAATGGACTCACCTCTAAAAATGATTTGGTTAAAATTTTAGGACGTGGCGAACTTAAATCAGCCATTAATATAAGTGTTCATGCCGTTACCAAAACAGCAAAAGAACAGATTGAAAAACTAGGTGGTAAAATAGAAATTATCAAGTCTTATAAATGAAAAAGTTCATAGAAACCTTAAAGAATATTTGGCGTATTGAGGACTTGCGGTACCGCATTCTCAATACCCTACTGTTTTTGGGTGTGTTCAGACTGGGCACTTTTATTGTGCTACCAGGAATTGATCCTTCGGGATTGGAAGAGGCCACCCAAAAAGCAAACGAAGGTTTGGCAGGTTTAATTAACACCTTTGCAGGTGGTGCCTTTTCAAGGGGCTCCATTTTTGCTTTGGGTATTATGCCTTATATCTCTGCAAGTATCATTATACAATTACTTACCCTTGCGGTTCCCTATTTCCAGCGTATCCAAAAAGAAGGCGAAGACGGACGTAGAAAAATTAATCAGTACACACGTTACCTTACTATAGCTGTAACCACACTTCAAGCTATCGCATACCTCGTTAATTTAAAGAACGACCCTTCCACAGCTTCTGCTATTTATGGCACAAGTCCTGAGTATTTGGGTAATTTTCTTTGGATGTTTACCAACACACTTCTGCTAGTATCGGGTACTATGTTCGTACTTTGGTTGGGTGAAAAAATTACCGACAAAGGTTTAGGCAATGGTGTTTCTCTTATCATTATGGTTGGTATCATCGCACGTTTGCCACTGGCACTGCTTGCCGAGTTCGACTCTCGATTCAATGAATCAACGGGAGGATTGGTAGTCTTTCTGGTCGAAATAGTAGCCCTGATATTCATTATTATGAGTGTGATATTATTGGTGCAAGGCACACGGAAAATCCCAGTGCAATATGCCAAACGCATTGTGGGCAATCGCCAGTTCGGGGGCTCACGTCAATATT
>JAYVCI010000271.1:0-2422 GCA_043750035.1 Chitinophagaceae bacterium | reverse complement strand
TGGGATTGCCACGTCGGAAGCCTCCTCGCAATGACGGCGTACAGTGTAACTACTCCACTACCAACCTCTCCACCTCCACAAAGTCATTCCCACTAATACGAACTATATATATACCTTTCGAAAACTCCTTTGTGCTAATGTTTGCAGGCAATTGAACTGTTTGTGAAGAATATACTAATTCTCCTGCAACAGAAAATATTTGTATGGTTTTATTATAATAGTTTTGTTTCGCATCATTGCATATTATATTAATATTTCCATTGGAAGGATTGGGATATATTATATACTGTCCATGGTTTTGTCCATGGTTGGAGTCCCCGCCAACCATGAAAGTGCCCCCACCAGCCGCTCCAATGCCCGTCACAGAATTATACTCCACCGCACCAATCGATCTGGGTGATTTGAATATATAAGCAAAGTAATCTGAAGTAGGATTAGTCTCAGTTTTTCCAGTTGCAATAGCCGGACTTCCAACTGCCAAATGAAAATTGTGTTTTGCAGTATCCACAAACATCATCGTGTCGCTATTATATATTAAAGGGTTTGCCTCTTTCACCAAATCCATCTCAGGCTTGTCCCAGTAAGGACCTTTGAAAGTCGGACTCACCAAACTATAATATATATTGTTTTTGAAATAGGTAGAACCAGCTTGTTGCTGACTTGCATTCATATATGCATTGGCACCGAAAGCAAATATATTATTTTCTACTTTATTATCATATAGTTTTGGATATAATAAACTCGTATTTAAAAGTCGGATAGTGGGGCCGTTGCAATTATAAAATGTATTATTAATCACCTCACAATTTCTGGCTGAAGACAAGGCCAGCCCACGTCCGCCACCGATTATGAGGTTGGAATAGAAACGCAAATCACGCACTTCAAAAGTATCATTGGGGCAATAAAATTGTGGGCCTGTATCGCCGCCCAATTCCCATGTCATGGCACCTACTACGGATGCATTGATAAAAGTATTACGCTGCATGGTGATATCAGAAGAGCCACCTTTTATATGGCCCGCTTGTAAGCAATTTTCAAAACGATTTCCACTAATCAAACCATGGTGACACACATTAAAATTCAATGCATCGCAGTTGGGAATATTTTTGAAAACGCAATTAGTAACCTCAAAATAATCACAACCGCCAAACTTAACAGCAGTAATAGATGCAGCATCCGTTACATTACTAAAATAGCAGCTATCGAATATAATATATTTTGCTTGCGTGTTACAACTTCCATTATTGTCCATATTAATAACGCGTCCCGTAGCATTAGCATTTGCTTGAAAATTCAAGTAACGAAAAGTGAGATGCTCGCATGCCTGAAACTGCCAGCACCCGCTGATATCATGTATATCGTTTCGGTAACGCATAATCACAATCGGTTTTGCGGCGGTGCCTTTTAAACTAATAATTCCTTGGTATTTTGTATAGGAACCAGCGTGAACAAAAACGGTATCGCCCGGAGTGATAATTGTTGACGCAGCTTGTATATTAGCATAAGTTTGCCCAGGTCCTATGTGTATTTGGGCGTGGAGTTTTTGAATAAATATGATAGAGATGAGGAGGACGATTTTTTTAATCATGAGGGTGATTTTTGTTGTACAATATTAAGGGAAATAAATTGTTGAATGAAATATGTTAAGGTGAAAACTATCTATTGCAGTCAGCTTCAGCTGACGGCAATATTAGTAAATATTATGAATTCAATTTTTTAAATGTGGATTTTACTTGCATATATTGTTAATTTGTCAATCATTTAGTTCACCTAAATTGCATCAAAAATCAAATATGAAAAAGGATACAGCGATAAAATTATTTGAGAGCAAGAAGGTTCGCACCGTTTGGGATGAGGGTGCGGAGAAATGGTATTTTAGTATTGTAGATATCATTGCTATTTTAACAGATAGTCCTGATGCACGAAATTATTGGAAAGTTTTAAAACACAGGCTACTAAAGGAGGGAAATGAGTCGGTTACAAATTGTAACCAACTGAAATTGCAATCTGTTGATGGGAAATTTTATTTAACTGATGTGGCTGATACAGAGCAATTGCTACGCTTAATACAATCAGTACCATCACCCAAAGCTGAACCATTTAAAATGTGGTTGGCCAAAGTAGGCTATGAAAGAATTGAAGAAACGGAAGATCCAGAAATAGGTATTGACCGGTTAATGGAAACATATCTTAGAAAAGGATATAGTACCGCATGGATAAACCAACGCTTAAAGAGTATCGAGGTAAGGAAAGAATTAACAGATGAGTGGGAAACGAGTGGTGTAAAAAAGGGACAGGAATATGCAATACTAACCGATGAAATTACCAAGGCATGGGCTGATAAAACCGTGAAAGAATATAAAAAACTAAAAGGACTGAAAAAAGAAAATTTGCGTGATAATATGACCAATTTGGAATTGGT
>JAYVCI010000270.1:0-3072 GCA_043750035.1 Chitinophagaceae bacterium | reverse complement strand
TTTTCATAGCGTACAAAGGCTGCCCCCACGGGTGGCCTTTATGCGTTTGTTCCCATACCCGCAACGCTCACGTTGTCGCCGTTCTACAAAGAACGGTGACTAACATATAAAGGCCGTTCTTTTGAGCGGCGATACAAAACAAAAGGTAAAAAAAGCAGCGTGCCCCCATAAAGGCACGCTGCTTTTTTGTTGTTAATGGCTGCTGTTTCCCAAATTTCGGGTCACACTCTCCCTCTTACCTCCACCTTTCATTATGTAATACATAGCCTTGTGGGCTGGGGTAATTTCCGCCTAGCTACTATAAACAAAGAAAAGTTTAAAACGGGGTTGTTCTAAATAACAATATTTCTGTGTAAGAAAACACCTTTCATTTAATTTATCGTGGGTACCTATTGCTGCAATTTTGTAATCAATAAAACAACACACTATTATCATGAAACACATTATACGCAACACCATCGCTCTTATAGCCCTCACTTTTTCATTTACATACCTATCACTGGGTGCTGGCAAAGACCCATTAAATTTCATGTTAAAATGCAACTTGAAACAATCGAAGCAATTTGCCAAACAGGAACGCAAGCCCATGATGATTTATATACACTCTACCAAGTGCATATCAAGCCGCACCTTTACCCGCCAGATAGTTGGCAAGCCTGAATTTGCCAAATGGGCCAAGGGCAATTTTATATGTATGGAAGCCAATGTGACAACAAAAAAAGGAAAAGAAATTGCCAAAAAATATGGTGTGCTGAGAATTCCCGCAATCATCATGCTCAGCTTTGATACTGACTTAGAATATGCCGTAGAAATGAAACTCGACTCTCAATCATTATATACCCAGTTCCGTTCATTCCTTACTGCCAACAGCTTGAAGAATCAAATAGAGTTGATGCGTGAAACCAATGGATACAGCTACCGCCAAGCATCGGCTGCCATTGCCAGGTCGTATGCCAAGCAAGATTATAAAAAGAACCCTGATGGCACCCCACAAATGATGGCCTACGAAAGAACCCTGCACATCAATAAATTAACCGACCTTTACGATGCCTACGTTTTAGAATACACAAAACTATCTGGCCAGAATAAACCAAACCAAACCAGTGTTGCCAAGAACTAAACTTATACGCTATCAAACTTATACGCCTTACTAACCTATAAACACTCTTAGTAATTTTAAATAAAAAGCCGCCTCGCCCAGGTGGCTTTTTTGTTTTTTGTTGTTTGCAACATTTTTTTTGATATTCCGTTACAACCAACAAAATGAAAATTATTAATTTACAATCATCCCACATTCCCCATTAAATTTGCCACCCTTCAGAGGTTGGTGGGGACACCAACCTCTGACAATATAAAACAATAAAATATAAAATAACCCATTATGCGTCAATTTTTCAAAATGCTTTTTGCCTCCATGTTTGGTTTCATCATCGGCGGCATCCTATTGGTTTTCATTATCGGAGGAATTATAACTGCCAGCCTGAGCAGTTTGGCCGATAAAAAAGTGGCAACTATCGAAGACAAATCTATACTGCATATTACCCTCGGCTATCCTATCCCTGAACGCACGCCCAATAACCCTTTGGCTGGCATAATGGATGATGCCGATGTGGTGGGCTTGAATGATATATTGGCCAACCTGAAAAAAGCACAATCCGATCCACACATTAAAGGTGTATTGCTCGAGATTATGGCCGTGGGCGGTGGATGGGCCACAGCTGAAGAAATACGCAATGCCATATTGGACTTTAAAAAGAGTGGCAAGTTTGTGCTGGCCTATAGTGAAATATATACCAACGGCTCCTACTACATTGCCACAGCTGCTGACAAAATATACCTGAATCCAACTGGCGAAATGTTGTTCAATGGCATGTTTGCCCAAGTTACCTTCTTCAAAAAAGCATTGGATAAACTAGGCATCGAAATGACCGCCATCAAAGGTCCTGACAACAAATATAAAAGTGCGGTTGAACCATTTTTGTACGACCACATGAGTGCAGAGAACAGAGAACAGGTGGATGCGTATTTGAATAGCCTGAACAACCACATGCTTGAAACAGTAGCACAAAGCCGCAAGATGCAAATGGCCGACGTTAAAGCAATCGCCAACGAACTAAAAATAAAATCGGCGGCTGATGCAAAAGCTCTTAAAATGGTGGACGACCTTTGGTACAAAGACCAATTAATTGCTGAACTAAATAAAAGACTGGGGCAGGGGGAGAAAGATAAAATACATTTGGTGAGCATGGGCAAATACGCCAACGTAAATGTGGCAGGCACCGAACCCGATGGCGAAGGGAAAATAGCCGTGATATATGCCACAGGCGAAATAAACAGTGGTGAGGGCAACGACAATACTATTGGCAGCGACCGCATTAGCGAAGCCATTCGCAAAGCACGAAATGATGACAAAATAAATGCCGTGGTACTCCGTATCAATTCTCCCGGGGGCAGTGCTTTGGCTTCAGATATTATATGGCGTGAAGTAGAACTAACCCGCCAAAAGAAACCAGTGGTAGTGAGCATGGGCGACGTAGCTGCATCAGGTGGATATTATATAGCAGCCCCCGCCAATTATATATTTGCACAGCCAAATACTATTACGGGCTCTATTGGTGTATTTGGGCTGATACCGAATTTTCAAAAACTAATGAACGATAAATTGGGTATCACCACAGAAGGAATTAAAACAGGCAAGCACAGTGACCTCGGCGATTTGAGTCGCCCAATGACTGCGGAAGAAAAAACCATATATGAAAGCCTGGTAACCAAAGTATATAATGATTTTGTGGACCGCGTGGCAACAGGCCGCAAAAAAGACAAAGCCGAAGTAGATAAAATGGCCCGTGGCCGTGTATGGACAGGAGAAGACGCACTTAAAATTGGATTGGTTGACAAAATAGGAGGTATAGATGATGCCATTAAAAAAGCTGCCGAACTTGCCAAAATAAAAGACTACCGCATAAAAGTACTTCCCCAAATGAAAAACCCATTGGAGAAATTTTTCAAAAATGGAGCATCAGAAGTGAGGCAGGATTTAATAGAAACGGAGCTGGGTGAATATGCCACAAT
>JAYVCI010000269.1:0-7725 GCA_043750035.1 Chitinophagaceae bacterium | reverse complement strand
TTGTTATCAATAAAGTGGACAAGCCCAATTGCCGCCCCGATGAAGTGCATGACGCAGTTTTCGATTTATTTTTTAACCTCGATGCCACCGAAGAGCAATTGGAATTTAAGACCGTGTTTGGTTCCTCAAAGCAGGGCTGGATGGGTCCAGATTGGCAGACACCGACTACTGACATTACTTATTTGCTCGACACCATTATAGATTATTTCCCAGAACCCGTAGTATTAGAAGGTTCTCTGCAAATGCAAGTTACTTCGCTTGATTATTCTACTTATACAGGTCGTATGGCCATTGGCCGATTGCTTAGGGGCAATCTTAAATTAAATCAGCCCGTCAGCCTTACCAAACGTGACGGCTCGATACAAAAATCACGCGTGAAAGAACTATATACTTTTGAGGGTTTGGGTAAATTGAAAGTAGAATTGGTGCAGCCAGGCGATATATGTGCCGTGTTCGGTATTGAAGGTTTTGAGATAGGCGATACCATTGCCGATTTTGAAAACCCAGAAGCATTGCCACCGATTCAGATTGAAGAGCCCACCATGAATATGCTCTTCACTATTAACAATTCTCCGTTTTTCGGCAAGGAAGGAAAATATGTAACCTCACGCCATTTGCGTGACAGATTAGACAAAGAGACTGAAAAAAATCTGGCTTTGAGATTGGAAGACACCAGTTCGCCTGATAGCATATTGGTATATGGCCGTGGTATCCTGCATCTGTCAGTACTTATTGAGACCATGCGTCGTGAAGGTTATGAGTTGCAGGTAGGGCAACCCCAAGTTATAATAAAAGAAATTGACGGTGTAAAATGCGAACCTATTGAATTATTGACAGTGGATGTACCTCAAGAAAGTTCAGGCAAGGTGATAGAATTGGTAAGCCAACGCAAAGGCGAAATGAAAATAATGGAACCCAAGGGCGACCTTATCCATTTAGAATTTTCCATCCCTTCTCGCGGACTTATCGGATTGCGTAATGTGGTACTTACCGCTACAGCGGGCGAGGCTATTATGGCACACAGGTTAGAAGGATTTGAACCTTGGAAAGGCACTATACCTGGCCGCATCAATGGCGTACTGATTGCCAATATGAAAGGCACTGTTACTGCTTATGCATTGGATAGATTGCAAGACCGTGGCGAATTTTTTGTTGGCCCAGGCGATGAAGTATATATGGGTATGATTATTGGCGAACATATTCGTCCCAATGATTTGGTGATAAACTTAACTGAGGCTAAAAAGCAAAGCAATGTGCGTGCATCGGGTAGCGATGATGCTTTGCGTATTGTGCCCAAAACTATATTTTCACTGGAAGAATCATTGGAATATATCCAAGGCGATGAATATGTAGAGGTAACTCCAGGTGCTATCAGGTTACGTAAAATAATGTTGGACGAGAATGACCGCAAACGTGCCCTCAATCAAAAACTTGCCATCACTTCAGCGTAAGCATATATAATAAAAAGTAATACATTTGTGGGCATATAATATAGCTCATAAGTGACTTCCCAAACCCAACGAATTACATGGCCTGACAATCTCAGAGCCTTGGCCACATTGGCGGTAGTGGTGCTGCATGTGTCCAGTTCGGTATTATATGAGTTCGAAAAAGTTTCCAGTTTCGATTGGTGGACGGGGAATATATATGATTCATTGGTGCGATGGTGTGTGCCTATTTTTTTGATGGTTACCGGAGCACTGCTCATTCCCAAACAAGACACTTTTTCTGAATTTTTACAAAAACGCTTCGGGAGGATATTCTTGCCTTTTGCTTTTTGGAGTTTTATATATTTGATACTCCTATTATATAAACATATTATGTATGGAAATGAAATGGGAACACTTAACATTGTGCAAATACTTTATCGGGGCAGCTCCTATCATTTATGGTATATATATATGTTGCTGGGTGTGTATATAATACTGCCCTTAATATCTATAAAACTCCAAAAGTTTTCCAATAAAAATATAGTATACCTATTGCTTATCTGGTTCGTTATTTTGGGGTTGAATTATATTCCTGATTTCCACCTCAAACCCGCTGTGCATGTGTTTATAGGCTATGTGGGATATACCATTTTAGGGTATTATCTATCAAAGAAAAAAATGAGCAGCGGCTTGGGAATTATATTTTTTTTAATTGGATTTATTATCACTGCCCTGGGCACTTTTCAATTATCAAATCAGCAACATAGTTTCAATGATTTATTATATAAATATACCACTCCCCATATTGCTTTAATGGCTGCTGGAATTTTTATTTTGGTGAAGAATAACAGCGTCATTGGTAGGAGGAACGACGAAGCTCCCGATAAATATCGGGACTCACAGGGTTCTCGCATGGAGATTGCTTCGTCACCCACACACACTGCCAACCCCTCGTTCCTCGCAATGACGGGTAAAAATATTATTGCCCAGCATAGCTTGGGGATATATTTAATCCATGTACTTATTTTAGAGATACTGAACAGTTTTGGGTTGGACTGGTATTTTGTTAATCCAATGGTGGGCATACCACTTACCAGTATTTGCTGCTTGGGTATTTCAACTGCAATTGTATATTATTGTAGCAAAAATGCTGTAGGGAAGTATATATTTGGATAGAGATTTATTATTGCGAATTCATGCCTTCTAATTATCCCCGCCCTGAAGGGCAGGGCAATAGATTTTTTATTTCTGTGAATTCATGCCATCTATATAACACCTTCGGCAACGAGGCTCATATAAATCTTTCTAACCATCCCCGCCCTGAAGGGCAGGGCAATATATTTTTTATTTCTGTGAATTCATGCCATCTATATAACACCTTCGGCAACGAGGCTCATATAAATCTTTCTCGCCCAGAACCACCAAGCCCCCTTCATTTTTTTTGCGGTAGGAGTGCATGGCTATATCGCCACATTGCACACAGATGGCATGAACCTTTGTTACATAATCGGCAATGGCCATTAGGTTGGGCATGGGGCCAAAGGGTTTCCCTAAGTAATCCATATCAAGTCCGGCAACAATTACACGCAAACCACTGTGGGCAAGCTGTTCGCATACTTCCACCAAACCCATATCGAAAAACTGTGCTTCATCAATTCCCACCACACTTGCCTCGCGAACCAATAACAATATATTGCCCGATGCAGGAACAGGAGTAGACATAATTGAATTGGCATCGTGCGATACTACTTGTTCATCGTCATAACGGGTATCAATAGCGGGTTTGAAGATTTCTACTTTTTGGTTTGCAATTTTTGCACGTTTCAATCTGCGGATTAATTCTTCCGTTTTGCCTGAGAACATACTGCCGCAAACAACTTCTATCCAGCCTTTGCCGTGGTTTCCATATTTGGGCTCAATAAACATTTAATGAATGAATAATTTGTGATTGCATGATCTATTTATATAATATTAATTCTGAAAAAGGAACTTCAATAATATTATTCCCAATATCCAAAAACAATGAGTTTTCTGCTATTAAATAATAGGTTTTATAATTGTTTATTTTTAACGAGGAAGCACTAAGTAATTTATTTACTTTCTGCTGCCCAGCAAATGTAAACATTGTATCCGATTCGGTGATAATAGATTGTGTGTTGTGGTGATAAACGCCATTGGTATCTGATGTATAATAACCGTCTTTGCAAAAATTTATGAAATGCTCCCGTTTCAAATCCCATTTTTTGAGCAATCTTCCATTCAGGTCAAAATTATAGATGATATTTTTTTCGTCGAGCACCAATACACTTTGGCCATTATCATATAATACTTTGGCTTGTAATTTATCGCCTGTTGTTTGCTCAAGGTTATTGGTTTGTTTGATGATTTCGCCCTTTGCGTTGAATTTAATAATCTTCTTCAGGTTGGCATCAAACAATAAAAATTCATTATCATAACTCTTTGCAAATGCAGAAAAATTCTGTCCGATAGGATTCAAGTCAATCTGAAATTTAAAGGTGAGGTTATTATCTGTGACCAAAATAATATTGTCATCAACGTAAAATATGCTGATATCAAAGGGGTTTGAAGCATCAATGTTTGAGGCTGCTCCAAAACTTTTATAATGTTGGGTGAACAGTATTTTTAAACTGCTGTCATATTTTAGGATATCGTTATTGGCATTTACACTATAATAGTTTCCATTTGCTCCTGCCACCAATTGTTTGCAGTTTTTCAAAAACATCAAACTATCGGCAGGCTGTGCTGCAGCTTGATTTGCAAACAATAGCATAAAACACAGAGCAGTGAGCAGTTGAAATTTTGAAATTATTTTCATATTTGTTTGCAGAAATCCCTTTTGTTACGCAATTTTGGCGTCACCTTAAAAGAAATCACCATGCAAATTAACAACATAATATTTTTATTGGTTATCTGTTTTTGTTTTTCTTGCAAAAACAACTCCGAAGAACAATACAAAGCCAAAGAAAGCAATTTCAAGCTTTCGTCTTTTAATTGGCTGCGTGGAAGTTGGAAGGGCGAGGTGCCCAAAGACTCGGAATCGTACACCGAAACATGGGCTACCGATAGCAACGGCAATTGGGCAGGTAGGGGCAGAATGTTATTTGGCAAAGATACTGTGAACGAAATAGTGGGGATATACAAAGTGGAAGACCGTGTGTATTATACTGCCAAAGTAGAGGGCGAGAACAATGGCGGCACCACTCATTTTTTATTGAGCGATACCACAAATGGTGTATATGTATTTACTGACGATGAGCATGATTTCCCACAGGTAATTATATACAAACAAACTTCGCCAACTACATTTGAAGCCACCCTAAAGGGCATGAAGCACGGCAGTCCCAAAACAAAAGTTTTTAAATTTGAGCGTACACATTAATTATAAACTATATACGCTATGCAACAGTTCAATAGCTTCGATGCGTATATAAAAGCGTATCAAAACGCTATACAATTCCCCGAACAATTTTGGACCGATGTTGCTTCCAATTTCCATTGGACAAAACCTTGGGAAACCATACTGGAATGGAATTTTACCGAACCCAGAATTGAATGGTTTGCCGGCGGAGAAACCAATCTTTGTTATAATTGTGTTGACCGCCATTTAGCCACCAAAGCAAACCAAACGGCTATCATATTTGAACCCAACAATCCCGATGAGGCTGTAAGAAAACTCACGTATCAAGAACTATATATAGAAGTTTGCAAATTTGCGAATGTATTAAAATCATTGGGTGTAAACAAGGGCGACCGCGTATGTATATATATGCCCATGGTGCCCGAAGGAGCAATAGCGATGTTGGCTTGTGCAAGGATTGGTGCTGTCCACTCCGTTGTGTTTGCTGGCTTTTCGGCCACCTCATTGGCTGATAGAATAAATGACAGCGAATGCAAAATTTTAATTACTGCCGATGCTGTTTACCGTGGTGATAAACTTGTTGCGTTGAAAAATATAGCTGATGAAGCTATGGCAAGTTGTCAATTAATAGAACATTGTATTATATATAATAATCGAAATGAAAACATAAATATTGTTCCAAATCGTGACCTTTGGTGGCATGAACAAATGAAAGATATAAGTGCCGAGAATATTGCTGTACCAATGGATGCAGAAGCTCCGCTATTTATATTATATACATCAGGCTCAACAGGAAAACCTAAAGGAGTACTGCATACCACAGGCGGCTATATGATATATGTGGGCTATACTTTTTTAAATGTATTTAATTATAAAGATAAAGAAATATTTTGGTGTACTGCCGATATTGGATGGGTAACGGGGCATAGTTATTTAATATATGGTCCATTATTGAATGGAGCCACTACTGTTATGTTTGAAGGTGTTCCAAATTTTCCAAATGCTGGGCGTTTTTGGGAGGTAATAGATAAACATCAAGTAAATATATTTTACACTGCACCCACTGCCATTCGTGCTTTGGAAGCTCAAGGTACTGAGTGGTTTGAGGGGAAAAATTTATCGAGTCTCCGTGTTTTGGGAACTGTAGGAGAGCCCATTAATGAAGAGGCTTGGCAATGGTATTATAAGAATGTGGGCAATGGAAATTGTCCGATAGTAGATACCTGGTGGCAAACTGAAACTGGTGGGATTTTAATATCACCAATAGCTGGAGTTACCCCATTAAAACCTGCTTTTGCCACACTGCCATTGCCAGGAATACAACCCGTTTTAATGGATACAGAAGGGAATGAAATTGCTGGAAACAAAGTGGAAGGGAATCTATGTATCAAATTTCCTTGGCCAGGTATGAGCCGCACCTTATATGGCGACCACGAGCGATTCAGACAAACGTATTATAATACCTATCAAAATTATTATTTTACAGGCGACGGTGCTCGCAGAGATGAAGAAGGTTATTATAGAATTACGGGCAGGGTTGATGATGTAATCAATGTATCGGGACACCGCATTGGTACGGGCGAGGTGGAAGACGCGATCAATGGGCATGCATCCGTGGTAGAGAGTGCCGTGGTGGGTTATCCGCATGATATAAAAGGACAGGGTATTTTTGCATTTGTTATTATAACAGAGCATAATGATAACCTTGACAAAGAAATAAAAGAAGCCGTATCAAAAATTATTGGCCCCTTTGCAAAGCCAGACAGAATTATTATAGTATCCGGCCTACCCAAAACCCGTTCAGGGAAAATTATGCGGCGTATATTACGGAAAATCGCGGAGGGTGATGTATCGAATTTGGGGGATACGAGTACGTTGTTGGATCCGGGGGTTGTGGAGGAGATAAAGAGATTGGCGGGATTGATTTGACAACTTTGCCTGCGTCGCTAAACGCAAGTTGTCAAATCTTTCATGGGATAGTAGTTTGTCAAAATCTACCTCGAATCGCTAAAAGCAAAGTTGTCAAATTTTTCCTAGGGCAACAACATCAAACATCATCTTCAAAAAACAACCTGTCATTTTTTATCATTTCATGTTTTTCGATATGATATTGTTCGTATTTTTCCTTACCTCCAAACCAATCTAATATTTCTTGTTTCTTCAAAATGCTTGGTTCATTGTTTAGTATAATGTTATACGAACTCCAATTCCATTTTCTAAAATCATTGATTAATCCATGCGATTGGGGATTGGAATGTATATAATAAATCAATCTAGTTAAATAGATATCATCATCAACAAGTCCCCGTTTAAATGGCGTCTGAAACAAGGTTCCAATTCTGTTTTGTTGAATGTTAAATGCGATCGCGTACGACTGGAAAAATTTACGGAACTGATGACTAACAATATCGTGGGTTGATTTGGCACCGGGTATTTGTGTTTCATTTTGTAACTGGGTAGATTTGACAACTTTGCCCGCGTCGCTGATATCAAAGTTGTCAAATCTTTCACCAGGCAATAGTTTGTCAACCTTGGACCCGAATGTCAAAATCGCAGGCATTTGTTCCTGCGGGCGTATTCGCACTATCAAATGAAAATGATTTCCCAATAAACAATAGGCATAAGTATCAACTACTGGTGTGAGATATTTATTATACTGTTTTAAAAAATATTCATAATTCCCAACATTACAGAACATGGGTTTCTTATCTATACTTCTATTATATACATGATAAAATTTATCTTCTTCAAATCTTGTATAATAATGTTCTGTTCTTGCCATATTATCCTTGTTATTTCTAATCGCAAACATAATGTTTTTGATTCAAATATTCGTAGGTCGCAGATTTGACAACTTTGCCTGGGTCGCTGATAGCAAAGTTGTCAAATCTTTCGTGGGCAATTTGCATATGAAAT
>JAYVCI010000268.1:0-20303 GCA_043750035.1 Chitinophagaceae bacterium | reverse complement strand
AGCTTACTGATAAAATTGCTGATAAAACATTGCACCCAATTCAGTTTGAAGAACTTTGCGGAAGATTTATTTATTCCAATTATTTATTAAATACTTCTTATGAATATAAAATACAGCCAACAGAAGATAGCGTGCATGTAGAAGCCGTTCCATTGCCCGTGCATAATGAAAAACCTTTGTTCAGGAATTGGGATGACAACATGTATGGCCAGGTATTATCAAACTATTGGAAGCCTTGGGGAATCACTATGAAAGATATAATTACATTTCCAAATTCTCCGATAAGTTATTTAATTAACGAAGTTACATATGAGTTAATAGAACCGGAAACGATCTCTTTGCCTTATTAATTTATAGGCGTATAGTCATCCCTCTGAATCCCTTTCTTTAAAAAAAGAAGCGAGCTATGATTGAATGATTTTTATCTAGTATAAAAAAAGAATGCGAATATTTTAACCCATACAAGCCCCAAATATCAAAACAGCTAATACCAAAATAGGGGAAGCCCACTTGCCCCACCACAGATAGGCGACAGTACCTATAATAATTGCGGCATTGGTATAATCCCATTGCAGTGGTCGCATCAATAATACTGCTGCGGCTACCACCAGCCCGGCTGAGGCGGCATTGATTCCTTCGATGGCTTTTTGTACGCGGTTATATGTTTTGAGTCGGTGCCATATTGGATGAAAAAAGAAGATAAGCAACAGCCCCGGCAAAAAAATAGCGATGCTGCCAATGGCACTTCCCAGTATAATACCCCAGCCTCCCAATCCGCTCAAGGCCATGCCGTTTGCATAACTCGATATGCTGAACACAGGCCCGGGCAAAGCTTGGCTCATGCCCACCCCAGTCATAAAAGTTTGGTGGTCCATATAGTTTTTGAACAATACATACTGGTCGTACATCATGGGTACCAGTACATTGCCGCCGCCAAATACCAGGCTGCCATATCGATAAGTATTTTCAAATAACAAGGCAGGGCGATTTTGCAGCAGGTTGCCCAGCAGTGCTGCTACTATCCACACGGCAATAAATACCCACAAGTTTCCCCATTTTATATTGGCAAATGAGTCTTGTGGTTTCACCAAAGTTTTACCTGTGGTAAGGTTGGTAATAAAACCTCCCAAAACCAAAAGTGTGGGAATAAAAATAGGATGGCTATATATAATTGGAACGAGGGCTGAGAAAATCAATATGCCTGCGTGTACTTGATTTTTCACCATTTGAAGGGTGAAGCGGATAGCGGCAAAACACATAAAGCCCACAGCCATGGCGGGTATATATTGTAATACTTTATCCACATGCACATTTTTGTCAAACAAAGAAACAAGCAAGGCTAACAAGCCCATCAGCACACAGGAAGGCAATGCCCAAATGCCCAATGTCAATGCTGCGAACACAGGCCCACCACGACGGTAGGCAATGGTAGTAATGGTTTGCGTGCTGGTAGGGCCGGGCAACATTTGGCAGAAAGAATTTATTTCCAGTAATTCTTCATTGCTTAGGAACCTGCGTTTCTTTACCAGCACGTCTGTAAAACGTGTAAAATGAACCTGTGGCCCACCAAAAGCAGTAAGTGATAACCAAAATACTTGCTTAAGGAACGCAAGCTTGCGTAATTCTATTATTTTTGCCCCCGCTTTATCCATTTAATTTTTCACACAGCAAATGTATCCCATCACGAAATATATCACACAGATTTTAATTTGTTTTTCATTAATAAGTGCTGTTTTTATTCATCCCTCATGCAAAAGTGGAAGTGAGGATCTACGTCAAAAAAAGGTGGACAGCCTTGCCTATGGCTTAATGCAGCTTGAAGATAAATTAAATATTGATACCGATGATTTGGGCATCGAGACACGCAAGATGGAAAAAATTTACCGCTTGATTAGGGTTAAGGACAGTGGAATAACCTTGGAAATGGGAATTGTGTTGGAGCAATACCTCAATGAAATCAGAATATTTAAAGAGTTAGTGGAGCATAAAGCAGATCTGCAAAAAGAGCTGGGCGAACTTAAACAGCAACTTAAAAATTTGAACCACAGTTTGAAAGAAGAAAAGATGACGGAGGAAGCATTTAAAAAAGCATTTGCCACCGAGAAAGCTGACATTGAGCATCTGGAAGAAATGGTGGAAGAGAAAATAGAACCTTATTTGCGGGTACAATCGGAGCATGCGAGAATTGCTCCCAAAATTGAAGAATATGCAACTAAATTTGCCGATGAAAAAGCTCCCGAATAAGATTCGGGAAATAAAAAACCATAACCAAAGATATATCATATAAAAATGGAACCACTAAAATATAAACGTGTATTATTAAAGTTGAGCGGCGAAAGTTTGATGGGCGATAAACAATATGGTATTGATGCTGCCGTGCTTGAACAATATGCCGGTGAAGTGAAAACCGTTGTGGATACGGGTGTAGAGGTAGCCATTGTGATAGGAGGGGGTAATATTTTTAGAGGGGTGCAAGGCGTGCAAGGAGGTGTGGTGGACAGGGCACAGGGCGATTATATGGGCATGCTTGCCACGGTGATTAACTCAATGGCTTTGCAGGGGGCATTAGAAAAATGTGGGATCAAAACACGTTTGCTAAGTGCCATTAAAATGGAACAAATCTGTGAACCTTTTATCCGTCGCAGAGCTATCCGACATTTGGAAAAAGGCAGGGTAGTAATATTTGGTGCAGGTACGGGAAACCCTTATTTTACTACCGATACCGCAGCTTCGTTAAGAGCGGTAGAGATAGAAGCCAACCTGGTGCTGAAAGGCACCCGCGTAGATGGTATATATACTGCCGACCCCGAGAAAGACCCCACCGCAACGAAGTATGATGAACTCACTTTTACAGAAGTATATAAACAAGGGCTGAATGTGATGGACCTAACAGCCATTACCCTCTGCCAAGAAAACAAGTTACCACTGGTAGTTTTTGATATGAACAAACCGGGTAATTTTAAAAGAGTAATGATGGGAGAGAAGGTTGGAACGCTAGTGAAATAGTATCAAGATAGTCGTTAGTCACTAGTCCCATGCGGCGTCAGCGACTAACGACTAAGACTAAAATAAAAAATAACCCTTCGACTCCGCTCAGGGTGAAAAATGTAAAATGTAAAATAAAAAATGATTCTCTTATGAATGAATTAATAAAACCCATGATTGATGGCATGCAGAGTGCCATGGAAAAATGTTTGAGTCATACTGAGCATGATTTCTCCAGAATTCGTGCGGGTAAGGCTACACCCAATATGCTTGACATGGTTCAGGCAGAAGTATATGGTATGAGAATGCCATTGAACCAAGTTGCAACAGTAAGCACTTCCGATGCACGTACTTTAGTGGTTACGCCATTCGACAAAACATCTATTGGCCCAATTGAACGTGGTATTACGGAAGCGAACTTGGGCTTTAACCCAATGAACGATGGACAAGTAATACGCATCACCGTGCCACCCCTTACCGAAGAACGCCGACGTGATTTGGTGAAGAGTGTGAAGGCCGCTGCTGAACATGCCAAAGTTACTATACGTAATGAGCGTAAAGATTATAATGAACAAATTCGTAAACTTAAAAACGATGGTATGAGTGAAGATGATATGAAGGATGGAGAAGACAGAATACAGCAAATCACCAATACCAATGTTGCCAAAATTGATAGCTTGATGGCTGCCAAAGAAAAAGAAATAATGACTGTTTAATATAGTAGTAAGGGGAAGGGGTAAGTGCCATACGGCGTCAGCTCCTTACCCCTTACCCCTTACCCCTAATTACTAACCTCTCTTGTTTGGCCACCGAAAAAATTTGTATGCAACTGTTACGCCTCGCAAACGTAAGAGTTTTCGATGGCTTAAAATTACTTTGATATCTTTGGGAAGTATTATCATACTCTCCATTGCATTTGCATTTTTGTTCAGGCAAAATTTGTTGAACTGGGTAATAGAAAAAGCAAAAAATAAAGCAAAAACATATCATGCTACTTTGGTGGTTGGTTCAGCAACTATTACAGGAATTGCCAATGTGGAAGTAACAAATGTATCACTTATACCAGATAATGCCGATACACTTTTGCATATAGGAAAAGCTTCTACAGGCCTGCGTTTGTGGAAATTGATTACAGGCAATATTATGTTTTCTCATTTGCAATTGGACCAAGGTTTTGTGAAATTGGTACGCTATGATTCCTCCAGAACCAATTATAATAATTTTAACAAACAACAGGATAGCAGTGATGAAGTAGAAAGCAGTTCAAAAATAAGCTTGGCACAAAAAGGATACAGAATTATCAAAACGGTATTGGGGCAAATTCCAGGAAAAATAGCGGTAGGAGATTTTACTATATCATATACACGTGGTGAAAATAATTATTATGTAAAAGCTGATGGCCTTAAGTTAGATGATGAGCAATTAAAATGTAATATAGATATTTCTACTCCTTTAAAAGAAGTTGTAAGCAAAAAAGGAGAAACTAAAAAAGGAAAAAACAAAAAGGAAGAAAGCGAAGTAATAATTACGCCTTCAGTGCAACGACTTAAAGTGGAAGGCTTGTTCGACCCCGATAATATGACGGGTGATGTAAATATAAAAAGCCGTGAATTTGATATGATGTATATGCCCCTGACCCAAGAAAAAATGGGATTGAAATTGGGAGCAAAAGAGTTGAATCTGAAATTGAATGAAGTAGAATATGATAATGGCGAACTGGTGCTGAAAACTTTTGCCGAGATGAAAGATATCGTAATCAATCATCCACGATTGGCCAACAACGATGTGAAAGTAGCAGTAGGGTCGGGCGATATACATGTGATGGTGGGAGAGAACTATATAACTTTGGATAGCAGCAGTACTTTTAAATTAAATAAAATAAATATTCATCCGTATTTCCGTTATCAGCGTAGCCCCGTAATTGACTATGATTTAAAACTTGCAACGGACAGAATGATAGCCAACGATTTTTTTAATTCATTGCCCGATGGAATGTTCGAAAGCTTGGCCGGTATTGATGCAGAAGGATTTCTCACTTACAGAATGGATTGTCATTTAAGCGATACTTCTCCTTGGGATGTTGGTTTTAATTCAGAAATGCAAAAAGAAAATTTCAGAATCAAACGATATGGGAAAGCATATTTGCCGATGATAAATGGGGAGTTTGTATATACTACTTATGAATATGGCAATCCCAAAAAGATAGTGATAGGTCCAGATAATCCAGATTATACCAGTATAGAAAATGTATCTGAGTATTTAAAAAATGCAGTGCTTACCACCGAAGATCCAGCATTTTTTAATCACCGCGGTTTTATTATAGAATCTATTAGGCAGTCCATTGCACAAAATTATGCATATAAAAGATTTATTCGTGGGGGCAGTACCATTTCTATGCAGTTGGTGAAAAATATATATTTGAGCCGGCAAAAAACATTGTCACGCAAGATGGAAGAAATGCTGTTGGTTTGGATGATAGAAAATATGGGTATTGTGAGTAAACATAGGATGCTGGAAGTATATATGAATATTATAGAATGGGGCCCAGGTATATATGGAGTAGGGGAGGCCAGCCGTTTTTATTTTGAGAAATTACCTTCACAACTCAATTTGCAGGAAGCAATATTTATGGCATCTATTATACCCCGACCCAAATGGTTTGCCAGTAGTTTTAATGATACTACACAGATGCTCAAGAAACATTATAAAAGTTATTATACACAAATATCAGGTTTGATGGTAGCACGTAAACTTATAAATGAAGAAGATACTGTTGGGCTAGAACCTAATGTAGTATTGCGTGGTCCAGCCAAAAGTATGTTACGTAAAACAGTTCCTATATCAGATAGTACCGAGTTGTATGATAGCCCACCACTTTTGCTAGATGAAATAAAATTTAGAGACTACTAATTATATATAATAAATGCGAGTAGCCGTAAATGCCAGATTCTTGTTAGCCGGACGATTGGAGGGCATCGGCAGGTTCTCGCATGAAACCTTGAGCAGACTGGTAAAAGCAAAACCCGATTGGGAATTTATATTTATTTTCGACCGGCCTTATGATAAACAATTTATATATGGTCCTAATGTAATACCAGTTGTTATTGGTCCGCAAGCGAGGCATCCTGTATTGTTTTGGTGGTGGTTCGAAATGGCATTACCCAGAGTTTTTAAAAAATATAAAGCAGATATATTTTTTTCGCCAGATGGATATTTGAGTTTGAAAAGTGATATCCCCCAGATTCCCGTATTCCACGATTTGGCTTTCGAGCATTACCCAGAAGGCGTGAGCAAAGCAAATTTATGGCATTATAAATATTTCTTCCCACGCTACGCACGCAAGGCTTCTAAAATATTGGCAGTATCACAAGCTACAGCCGATGATATACAAAAACTATATCACATCAAACCTGATAAAATAAAACTAGTTAATAATGCTGCATCCGATATTTTTAAACGATTAAATGATATACAAATTGCTGAAACAAGAAAAAAATATACAAATGGCCATCCCTATTTTTTATATGTGGGAGCCATCCATCCACGCAAAAATTTGGTAAACTTATTATTGGCTTTCGACTATTATCACAAACAAAACTATAACAGTAATTATAAACTTGTAATTGCAGGACGCAAAGCATGGAAAAATAAATTAATTGACGAATTATATGAAACTTTAGATTGCAAGGAACATATTATATTTACGGGTCGTTTGGATGATGCAGAATTGGCAAATATAACAGCATCTGCCATCGTATTGTGTTATCTTTCTTTATTTGAAGGATTTGGCATTCCTATAATAGAAGCGATGCAGTGCGGGGTTCCCGTTATCACTTCCAATATATCATCCATGCCCGAAGTGGCAGGTGGGGCAGCACTTCTAGCCAATCCGTTAAGCCCAACAGAGATTTGCAAATGCCTGGAACAAATTTCTACTGATGAAAATTTGCGAAATCAACTTATACAAAAGGGATTTGAAAATGCGAAGCGGTATAGTTGGGATGGAGCGGTGCAGAAGATAATAGTAGTGTTAGAGAATAATAAGAATTAATATTATTTCACTTTTAATTCCTCCGTATATTCCATGTGAGCCAACACCATCTTTATCTCACCATAACTATAATTTTCGCCCACAATTTCTTTAAACTGAGCCAATAATATGGGCATATATTTTTGTGCTTCCTCTTTTAAAAAATCATATTTTTCTTGTGTGATAAATTCAAAGGGGCTTAACTCACCCTTGCTTACAAAAGCAGAAAGGTGCCCTTCAATCGTAATTTTTGCCAGCTTCCGTAGTTCAGCTATTTTCTCAACAGTATTGCCCTCTTTATATAAGTTATAGGATTCCAATTGCGTATCACCCCGCTTAGCCCTATTCCCGTCCTCCCGAATCTTATTCGGGATCAGCCGACGGAACCGAGCAGGATTTTTAGACTCTCTGTTTGTTATCTTTGATATAATATTATTCTCCCCACAGTATTCTTTCAAACACTTCAAAAACTCAGTTCCATACTTCTTAATTTTATATTCACCAAAACCTGAAATTTGATTCAGTTCACTTTCTGTTTGCGGGAAATAAGTAGCCAATTCCACCAAAGTATTATCACTAAAAACTATATATGCGGGCACATTTTCTTTTGCTGCAAATTCTTGTCGCAATGATTTTAATAATTGTAATAGTGTACTATCATATACTGTAGTTTCTGCCTCTGCTTCCCTCCTATTTTTTAATTTCCTAAATTTTATTTGGCTATTTCCTTTTAATACATCCCAACTTTTTGTAGTAAGTTTTAATACCCCATATTGCTCATCTTCCTTTTGCAAAAATCCTTGGCGTAATAAGTTTTTGAAGTACTGTTTCCAATCGTCGGTGCTCACATCGCCGCCAATGCCATAAGTTTTAAGGCCACGCATGGCAGTGCTTATCTTTTCCGCTTTTGAACCACGCAAAAAATCAATCACCAAATTGGCCCCATAGCGTTCGCCCAATCTCGATACTGCAGAGAGTGCTTTTTGAGCCAATAAAGTACCATCAAATTCTTCAATGCCTGACAAACAAAAATCGCAAGTGCCACAATAATCATCTGCTTGTTCGCCAAAATAATTCAATAGATATTGTCGTCTACAAGTTTCCTCTTCACAAAACCCAACCATCTGTTCCAGTTTTGCCAGCATAATTTCTGATTGTGCTTGGTTATTGTCAACTTCTACAAAACTTTTCAGCTTCATCGCGTCTGCATAAGTATAATACAATATCGCATCACTCTGCAATCCATCACGCCCTGCCCTGCCTGTTTCCTGATAATAGCTCTCGATGTTCTTGGGCAAATCTGCATGTATCACAAACCGTACATTCGATTTGTCAATTCCCATCCCAAATGCTATAGTTGCTACTATAATACGTACCTCGTCTTTTTGAAATTTTTCTTGGGTAATACTTCGTTGTTTGCTTTCCATTCCTGCATGATAAGGCAATGTATTAAAACCTTCTTCATTTAACTCCTCCGATAATTCTTCTGTGGAACGGCGGCTCAAACAGTATATAATCCCCGAATCCTCTTTGTGTTTCTTCAGATAATTTATCAGCGATGTTTTATATTTTCTTTTGGGTTCAATATAATAATGTATATTGGGCCTGTTGAAACTGGATATATATATATTGGGATTTACCAGATTTAGTTTCTCAACAATATTTTTTTGTGTAATGCCATCGGCACTTGCCGTTAAAGCAACTACGGGCGTATTGGGAAAATGATTTTTAAGCTGGCCCAATTGCAAATACTCCGCCCTAAAATCGTGCCCCCAATGGCTTATACAGTGAGCCTCGTCAATAGCAAATAAGGATACATTTAATTCTTTAAGTATATTTATAAAAGGATTGGTAGCTGTAAACAATCGCTCAGGCGAAAGGTATAATATTTTATACTTCCCGCTTTTTAGGTCGTGCAATATTTGTTGCTGCTCCAGATTTGTAATTGTTGAATTAAGCAAAGTGGCTTTAATTCCATTGGCTTTCAATGCATCCACCTGGTCTTTCATCAAAGCTATTAATGGAGACACTACCACCGTTAGCCCAGCAAGCATCAACGCTGGCAATTGATAGCAAAGTGATTTGCCTCCACCAGTAGGCATCAATACAAAAGTATCATTACCTGATAAAACATTGTTGATTATTTCGTCCTGTTTTAACCTAAACTGGTCATAACCAAAATATTTCTTTAAAGTTTCCTCAATAGTCTCCATCTTCGTAAATATAATCACACAAACATATCCCATAACTCAAATAGAGATATAAACAAAAAAGCCACGATGTTATACACCATGGCTTTTTTGTTAGGAGCTTTTAAGTTGTTATTTTTATTTTGTAACAATCCAAGTTTTGGAGCTAATCACTGCATCGTTTTGTTTGATTGAAATGATATAGATACCAGAAGTTTTCATGATGCCCGCCAAATCATAAGAGTTACCTGTAATGGTTTTCTCAAATACGTTTTTCCCGCTTAGGTCAGCAACTGAAATGGTGATTGGCTGGTTGGTATTCGTTACTTGAACAGTTCCACCTCCGTTATGCGACGGACACATGCTTATAGTTGTTTGCACAGCGGCTGTGGTAGGCACAACGGCAGCTGGAGTAGTTACTGCTGGGCTTGGTGTAACAGTAGCTGGATTAATACCTGAATGTTTTGGAAGCGAATTAGAAGCTTGTATAGTTAATGTGCTCAAGCTAAGTAAGGCTGCGGCTGTTAAGATTAAATTTTTCATGGTAGTAATTATTAGTATTGTTATTAGTCGTATTCGTTGTTTTAATTATCGAGCAGTTTAAAATATTTTCTGTGCTGCTTTTATTTATAACAAAAGTCGGTTTTGGTACTTGCCCTTAAATACCTTTGTTTTTATAAATCTTACAGGTAATTAATTCACTTTTTGTAGGTATCCATGCCCTTAAATAATTCTTCATATCCTTATTACAGCACCGTATTTATTGGTATTTATAAATATTTAAGACAGGTGTTCTTATGTTATAAATATCCATCTAAAAGAAAGAAAGTCACCTTGTAAGATTTGGTGTAAGATGTTTTTTTTACGCTTAATTAAACCATTTAATAAATAAATACTGCCATTTGATAGCTAAATATACTGATTCTCGTCATAAAGGGATATGGTAAAAATAATACCCATAAAAGCATTTGCCCTTTACTTTTGCACGAAAAAAACAGATACACATGGAAAACACCACCGTAGAATTAGTAAAAGTACCATCGGATATTGAGATTGCTCAAGCCGCCAAACTGCAACACATTAACGACATCGCAATCAAACTTGGCATTGCTCCCGATCAATTGGAACATTATGGTAAGTATAAAGCCAAGTTGCCTTTAAGTTTAATAGACCCCGCAAAAGCTGCAAATTCAAAATTGATTTTGGTAACAGCCATTAATCCAACACCTGCCGGCGAAGGCAAAACAACAACAACCATTGGCTTAACAGAAGGACTTAACCGCATAGGCAAACAAGCCACTGCTGTTTTAAGAGAACCTTCATTGGGGCCAGTATTTGGCGTAAAAGGAGGTGCAGCGGGTGGAGGCTACAGCCAAGTTGTGCCAATGGAAGATATTAATCTGCATTTCACTGGAGATTTTTCTGCAATCGAAAAAGCCAATAATCTTTTGGCTGCTTTAATAGATAACAATATACAAAACAAAGAAGGCAATAACTTGGGCATCGACCCCAGAACTGTGGTATGGAAACGCGTAATGGACATGAACGACCGTGCATTGCGTAATATTATAGTAGCCCTGGGAGGTAAGCAAGGCGGTATGCCCCGTGAAACCGGATTTAATATTACGGCTGCATCCGAAATTATGGCCATCCTTTGCCTTTCTTCAAATCTGGAAGATTTAAAAACTAAAATTGGCAATATATATATAGGCGATACTTATGGTGGCAAACCTGTGTTTGCAAAACAATTGAATGCCCAAGGTTCGATGGCGGCTTTGCTGAAAGATGCAATTATGCCCAACCTTGTTCAAACACTCGAAGGAAACCCCGCTATTATACATGGTGGTCCGTTTGCCAATATTGCACAGGGAACAAATACTTTGATAGCTACCAAAATGGGCATGTCCCTTAGCGATTATGTAGTAACAGAAGCTGGCTTCGGTGCCGACCTTGGTGCTGAGAAATTCCTTCACATCAAATGTGGTTATGGTGGTATCGCACCAAAAGTAGTAGTGATCGTTGCAACCATCCGAGCTCTTAAATATCATGGCGGAGCTGCAATGGATTCATTGAAAACTGAAAATTTGGAAGCCTTGAAAAATGGCATGGCAAACCTGGAACAACATATTGCCAATATTGGCAAATTTGGCCTGCCAGCAATAGTTGCAGTTAATAAGTTTTTCAGTGATACACAAGCCGAACTTGATATGGTATATAATCATGTTAAATCAATTGGAGCCAGGGTAGCAATTTGCGAAGGTTGGGAAAAAGGCGGTGCAGGCATGGAACAATTAGCCAATGAAGTAACTGAAACTATAGCATTAAACGAAAGTAATTTCAAACCATTATATAATTTAGATGATAGCGTTGAGCAAAAAATTGAAGCTATTGCCAAGAATATATACGGAGCCGATGGCGTTGATTATGCTGCCAAAGCACTAACAGGATTGAAAAAAATATATAAATTGGGAATGGACAAACTACCCGTATGTATGGCCAAAACCCAGTACTCATTTTCAGATAATCCAAAATTATTAGGACGCCCAACGGGATTTAGAATTACGGTTCGTGAATTTGAATTTGCAGCAGGTGCTGGATTTTTAATACCTATTTGTGGCGATATGATGCGTATGCCGGGATTGCCCCAGGTGCCCGCTGCGGAAGCTATTGATATAGATGCGGAGGGATTGATTGGTGGTTTGTTTTAAGAATGAGCAAGCCAGTAAGTTTGTGGTGAATCATTGAGTGGGGGTTGGGATATTGGATTTAGAGGTGTATAATGAAAACTTTAAAGTCCTATTATCTAAACAAGCCAATTACTTAATACTATAAGTTTTATTAACCGTTTCTATATAATCCTCAAATATTGCATTCAGTCTCTTTTTATACCATCTGAAAAAGAAATTTGGTACTTTTGCAGGTTCTTGACGAGTGATGTATATATCATCTTGAATATCTCTTAATTCTTCTGTTGTAATTTCTTTCTTATTCATAATTATATCATCTAGTTTTTTGCTTATAGCTTCTCGTTTTTCAATAACTGAATAATGACCTCTAATTATTGTGAAGAAATGAGTATAAAATGACAATATTGAAAAGCTTATTGAAAAAATAGTAAGACCACCCACATCCATAACAACAAAAAATACAGATAACGCAATTGAATACAAGATAAGAAACCCTTTGAGGCAGGTAAGATATTTTTTTCGTAAGTCAATATCCCAGCCCGTATTTGAATATTGACAAACTGCTATAGCGATATTTTTAGGAATGTTTTCTGTTAAATTAGTTGAATACCAATCCCTAATCTCTGTTCCTTTATATTGAGTTGAAAGGTTTGAAACTTCTTTATTGTCCGCTTTCTTCAAAGTACTTTTCCATGGCAATGCAAAAAGCAGTACATCAAATTCTTCTTTAAACATGGCACCCTTGGAAGTATTTCCTTTAAAAGTGTTATAATATAATTGAACCAACGCTGTTAATCCAAACGAACATCCAAACAAAAACAACCTAACTTCTTCATCTGGAATAAATATATAAGAAATTGGATAGGCAACCGCTAAAAATATAAGAAAATAGGTAATTCTTATTTCCCAGTATTTAGCTTTTTTATAAGCTACTGTGGAGGCTTTAAGTAGCTTAATTAACTCAATGTCGTTTTGTTTAGTCAGTAATGGGTTCATCATAATCATATTTTTTTACTTTTCTCATACACTCCAATTTTATTTTCTAATCGTTCAATTGTTTCATCTTTTCCATAAAATTGTATTTTCTTTAGTTGTTCCAAATAAATTCTTGCTTTATCATAATTATATATTTTATACTTACCATCTATGCAGGTATATATTCCTTCTATTAAAAGTTTTTTATCTTTTAAATTATTAGATAACATTCTATCAATAGTTTGAATCCCTTTTTCATAATCAAATTGTTCAAGATAACAACGAAATATTCCATCATAAGACTGAATATTGTTAGGTTTTAACTTCAGTGCATTATTATAATTATTTATTGCAAAAGGTAAATTTTTATTCCCTCTGTATGCATTCGCTAATTCATTTAACATTATTGGATTTATTTCAAATCCTTTATAAGATTCAATTATAATGATTGCTTGTGATGCTTCATGAATTTTTATTTTACATTTAGCTAAAAAAAGAATTGATTCAGCACTTGCCCCGAACGCTGATATCTTTTCATTGAAAAGTTTTTCGGCCTCGGTATAGTTTTTCCTATTATACAACAATTTACCTTTAAATTTTAATCCAAGCTCATTTTTCTTTTCAACTAAAATATCTAAAATTTGCTCTGCTTCATCTTCCTTTCCAAAATACATAAACGAATACGCTTTATTAAAAAGTAAATATTCATTTTCAGTTTCATTAGGAAGTGTCAATCCATTATCTAATATACTGATACATTTATCAAAATCATTTTTTAACCTATACAAAGTTCCCAGAGCATGATAGGTGCTTGCATCAGTTGGGTTTTCATTTTTCCTGTATATTAATTTTTCAATGTCAGCATCAATATTCTCCGACAATAATTGTTTAACATTTACACCTACCAATACTTCGTTGGCCTTAACCTTAAAGCTTTCTAACTCTTCTCCACCTATATTTCTATAATGATGATAAGCTAAATTGAAAGCAAGTGTATTGTTGTAATTGCTATCCATAGCTAATCTTTCATAGTAGTTTGCATAAGCTAAATGGGTGCTTTTCCTATCACCCGCTTTTTGATATAAAAGTTCTCTTATTAAAGCATGCATTGCTATTTTTCCACTTTCAGCATATCTTATTATATGTTTTCTTTTTAATACGGAATATAAAATACTATTCCCAAATCTCAAATAGGATGGAAGCACCTTCACTATTTCTAAGCTTATATCCTCAATAGCAGTTGCTATATCTAAAATCAACTCTTTTTCATTTGCAGAGCTATATTTTAAGTACGTTTCTAATAATCTTTCTATAACTTGTTTTTGTGAGCTATCATCGTCAAAATTCCAATTACCAGCATCTTCAATATTAAATTCAGGAAAAATTGTGTTCTCTACCAATAACCCAGCTACTAAAGGGTAGCCTAAGGAAATTTTCCAAATCTTTTCTAAAAGAAAATTATCTATTTCTTTGTTGAATGTGAGCATATAATATTCTTTGACGAATAAATCAGTTTCCGGTCTCTTTAATAATTCAAAGGATATTTGTTTTACAGCTATACCAATCTGGCTATATTTTTCGGGTAATGTTCTTGATAAAATGATTATTTTACCGAAAGCAATATTAGCCAAATCCACTATGAAATTATATAAAGTTTCGTCAGGCCTAATATTATACAAGTCATCAATAATGATGACAGCTTCTTGTTCTCCTATTTTTATTTTAAAGTCATTATATCGATTTTTGGGATTTAATTTCCCCAGGTTTAATTTATCGGCAATTGTATAAATAGTAAATGCTTCTGTTAGTTTTACATATTTATAATCTATGTTTGATTTATTAATTTCAAACTTAAGTGCATGCGTTTTTCCTATGCCACCAGCACCATGAAGAAAAAGAAAATGTTGTTCGGGATTATTAAAAAACTTATTTATTTCATTCAGTTCATTTACTCTTCCAAAATAATTATGTTGATATGGGTCAAAGTCATCAGCATGGGTAGGATTTAACAGTGCTTCGTTTGATTGAAGAGATTTAAGAAAATCAGTAGCAGGGCAATCTATCCAAGATACATTTGGTACAATTTTTAAAAAGTCTGGGTCGTAAGTTGGTTTGTCCTTAAAATTGATATGGATAATTTTTAATTCTCTTCTTGTAATCATTGAGAGAAACTTATATATGCTTTGTTCAGCAAAGCCACAGCCAACAATAATTAAATTCTTATTATGGTTTTCCAATTGATTAAACATTGAAGAATAAAGAGAATTATTATTGTTCTGTTGAACACCGTATTCATGGTTAGCAAAAATTAAATCAGCTATTTTTTTTGCTTTTTCAATTGAGTTGTGCAAATATGCTATTTTACTTCTCCCATCAAGTTCAAACATCCCATTTACGTATTGTAAATCGTAACTACCTTTCTCTTCTTTTATCAGTACATCCAATACGTTATCGAAATTGAATGTATATATTCCTGCCCAGTTTACTTTAAGAATATATTTATATAGCGTTTCATCAAAATTATCTTCATTTACTAAAAAAAGTTTTTTTAATTCCTCAAAAGTTATCTCTTTTGAATTGATTTTTTCCTTCCATTTAATTACAGCCTTATTTATTTCACTCTCTCCAATACCTCCTCCAAGTTTTTCTTGGGTTAAGTTTGTAAATTGTTTAACGATTGGAATTGTTTCAAATATCTCTGATTGATTTTCTATACCCCAACTAAATCCAGCACCCAGTACCAAAACGAAATCCCCATCTGCAAGATCTTTAAAGAAAGATTTATCAGAGGTAAGGTTTTCAAGAGTTATTTCTTTGATACCACTCATTAACCGATTGGGTAGAAGATTTTTTTGTTATATTTAGTTTTTAAATTCAACCAACAAATGTACAAGAATTTTCTCAAATTAATAGCACTAAAAAAGCCCATTCCAATTATTCGGAACAGGCTTTTTCATATATCACATAACCCTATCAATCACTCCCCAAATCAACCAAACGTATAATAGTTGACTGTCCGTTAACCAGCATGCGTAATATATATACTGCTTGTGCGGTATTGTGGGTGGTAATGAGTATGCTGTGCTTCCCTTCGGCCATGGATGCATTGGCGAGGGTGTTTATTTTGCGGCCATATATATCATAGAGTTCTATATTTACTTGGCTGTTTTTGGCTAAAGTAAAATTAAGATTTGCTTCATGATTATAGGGATTGGGAAATACATTTAATTCATTAACCAATGCCAGTGGCATATTGATGGCTGTATTTACATTAATAGTTTGTGTGCTTGAATCTTTACAACCATTAGCACCGGTAACAACCAGTTTTACTATATATGCTCCCGTTTGTGTATAGGTATGTGCGGGCGATGTTTGTGTGCTTTTTGCACTTCCATCACCAAAGTCCCAAGTATAATTTGTATGTGTGGTTGTGGTTGCATTAAACTGCACTGCTGATTTTCCATTCGTAATATTATTATTAAAGGTAGCATCGGGAAGTGGCAATAAACTCACATCAACTGAATCGTAAGCGACGCAGCCATTGGCATCCGTAGTTTTAAGCCAGTATGTACCTGCGGCTGATACTACTATTTTGGTGGTGGTGGCATTTGTACTCCAAAGGTAACCACTTGCAGTTCCGCCATCCAATACCACATTGTCATTTGGACAAATACTTTTATCGGCTCCCAAATTGGGTAAAGTTACTGTATAATTATTTAGTGTTATGGTATCGGTATTAATACACCCTTTGCTGTCAGTAACCTGTAACCAGTAATCACCTGGATTGCTTGTGCCCAATAAGTTGCTGGTGCTGCCATCGTTCCATTTATATTTGGCAAATGAACCACTGCTTGAAAGATAAACTTGTGTATTGGGGCAAACTGTTTGGTCAGATCCAAGGTTAACGCCTGGCAATGGGTTTACCATAATATAACGTATTACTGTTGTGTCGCATCCTGTGATACTATCAACCACAGTAGTTGTTATCATAAATAATGAATCTGCATCGGCTATATCTGCTGTAAAACTTAATTTGCCATTATTTGCTCCAGGGGCATTTACCGTAACATTTCCAACTGCTGCGGTGCCATTAATAGTAGTAATAGTAGCAACGGGAATAGACCACGATGTGCCAAACTTGGCATTGGTATGGCCAGTTGGTGGCGTTATCTCGTAAGTTACTGTATTGCCTATGCAAACATTATCAGGCACACTGGTAGTTCCAGAATTATATTGTCCATTAAATGGGGAACCTTTAAATATATACACACCTTTGGGCTGATTACTGGCCAGCACTTTTATAGTATCAACATCCGTACAACCTGCAGGAGCAGTTACGGTAACTATATATGTTCCGCCTTTATTTACTGAAAGTGTAGAGCTGGTATCTCCGGTGTTCCATAAATAAGTATATAATGGTGGAAAGGTGCCAGGATTTAAAAGCGTATTAACACCTGAACATATTTTTTGGTCGGCACCCAGGTTAACAACAGGTGTGGGATATACCGTAATTTTGATAGTGTCAGTTGTGGAAACACCATAAACCGCATCGGTTGCTTTGCACCAATAAGTTCCGGTTGAGGTAATTTTTAAAGTGTCTTGTGTCCATTTGCTTTTGCTCCAGGTAAAATCCCAACTGTTATAATTGGGATTGGCAAAAATTGTATAATAATCGCATACTGCGGTATCGGGTCCCAGATTCATATCAGGTCTGTCGGCCACTGCTAAATTATCGAAGTCAATATAATAGGATGATGCACCATGGGCGGCACGTACCAGTTTTACAACAACATTATTGCCTGCATTTGCCGCACCCAAATCGTATTGAAAACTATTAAATACTGTGGTGCTGGTATTGTTAGATAAAATGCGGAAAACGGTTTTGAATGTGATACCACAATCGGTTGACACTTGCACCAAAACAGTGTCTTTGTTTGACATTGTTGAAGATGCTTTATAAAATAATTTTACCACAGATAAAGTAGATAATGTACCGATAAGCTCAGTTGTGGCGGTTGCTTTTGAGGTAGGACTCATACTTACCCTAAGAGAATGGGATGCTATGGAATTTACAGGAATTCCTGTACTACTGTTAAAAAAAAATCCATCATTGGTATATGAGGGTACAATGAAACTTGAAAAATTAAAGTCTTGCAAATATCCCAATGGTATAGCCACTGTTGGTGTGGTAGTTAATCTAACAGTGTCATTATAAGGAATGCTGTCGCCATTAAGCGAAAGTGAGGCTACAAATTCATAATCTCCTCCTGTTTGGCTCATATCAAGGGTTTGATTGAAGGTAACAGTCATAGCTGAAGCAGGGGCTAATTTGCCAGAAGTGATTACAGTATCTAAACTTCCTGTATTTAAATTGCTCATTTCAAGATGCACATTTATTTTATTATTGGCAAAATTGATGGTGTCAGTTCCTTGGTTGAAGATAGAAATTTTTGCGGGTTCGGTACTTGAATAGCATGATTTACTGCTAGGACTTACAATGGATTTGATGGCTGCATCTATTTTCAATTTGTCGAATAGCACCACAGTATAATCTTCTGTTTCGCCATAAGAATAGTTTCCGCAAGGGCTTGATGATGATGAACCACTGTATTCTAATTTTATCCGCATGCGTGTTATGCCATAAGTTGCAGAAGCAGGGACAGTGATATTGGTTTGTATGGTATTACCTTTAGAACCACTTTTGGTATTTCCTCCATATATCACTTCTGAGGTTTCGAAAAACCCATTTTGGTTATAATCAATCCAGGCTTTTATATAACATACTGCAAAACTGCTCGCATCAACTTGGGTAACAGAAAAAGGATAGGTACTGCCACGTATCAGTCCGATTTTGCCAATATTTGTATAATCTGTGTAGGTAGCTGAAACCTTGGTATTATTGATGGCGGGCAAGGTATCAACCCCATTGCTGAAATTGCCAAAAGTTACATTGGCAATATTGGTGATGGTTCCGCTATTCGATTCTGAAGTACAATAGCAATTGTAAAAAGGATTTTGAACTACTTCAAATGCTGCGGTTGAATCGGTGTAGCCGCTACAGGTTAGCATACAACGATAATACATGGTGGCACTTTGGTATTGGTTGGTGGTATCATCTGTAGCCCCACTTACATCACTCCAGTTCACACTATCCGATGATTTTTGCCATTGGTATGTTTGACCCACACCTTTTGTATTTCCTTGTAATGACAATATAAAAGGAATGCCTGTGCAGGGTGCACTGTTACTGGTAATAACATTACCGGGAGTTGGTGGCGAAGTACATGCCACATATTGTATATTGATAATAAAATCCATTCCTTCGCCATAACTATAGGTACCATCTGGAGTGAGATTGGAAGTATTATATGCAAATATTACACGCATCCTTGTTTGACCCGAGTCTGCATTATTAGGAACGGTAAAGTAAATACTATCAGAGTTGTTACTCATATTGTTTCTTTCGCCTAATTTTTCTTTACTTTCAAAAGTATCGTTACCGTTAAAATCAATCCAAACCGCCATGTTTTTTGAATACGCTGAATTGGCAGGCGTAAATTTTACCCAATATCCATAAGCAGTTTTTAAGGTGGTGGACATCGAAGTATTATAAGAATAATAGGGGGATGATGGTGCGGCGGAGTTGGTATAATTTATAGAGTCGAGGGTAACATCGCCAATCCATAGGTTGCAGCAAGAGTTTTGAAAAGTCGGTTTTTTATAGGATTGTCCTTTGCCCGATATATTTATCGTGAGCAGCAAAAGAACCAAAAAAAGTGATTTAAAAATTGGGGTGTGGGTATTTTTCATTGTATGTTTGAGTGATAAAAAAAGTACCCAATATTCGGGTATTTTTTTGATAATACAATGTGGTTTTTTAAAAAACTTTTGACCCTATCTACGCAGCTCAAAGTTCTGACCTAGATATACTTTACGCACCATCTCGTCGGCTGCAAGTTCTTCGGCAGTTCCAGCTTTCATAATGGCTCCTTCAAATAATAGGTAAGCACGGTCAGTAATATTGAGGGTTTCGTGTACGTTATGGTCGGTAATGAGCACACCGATATTTTTCTTAGCGAGTTTCTTGATAATCATTTGAATATCTTCCACAGCAATAGGGTCTACGCCAGCAAAAGGTTCGTCTAACAAAATAAAATGCGGATTTACAGCCAATGCCCGTGCAATTTCCGTCCTTCTTCTTTCGCCGCCCGATAGCACATTGCCCATACTTTTGCGAACCTTGTGCAAGTTGAACTCATCAATCAATGTTTCCAATCTTTCTTTCTGCTCAGCTTTTGGAATATCGCTCATCTCCATCACGGCTTTAATATTGTCCTCGACTGAGAGCTTACGAAAAACCGATGCTTCCTGGGGCAGATAACCTATACCGCGTTTGGCTCTTTTGTACATAGGCAGCCGGGTAATATCTTTATCGTC
>JAYVCI010000267.1:0-19804 GCA_043750035.1 Chitinophagaceae bacterium | reverse complement strand
ATAAATCAGTTCCTTTATTCATATTATGAATTTATTATATAAAATCTTCGTTAATTAGTTGTGATGTATTGATGGTGTAAGTTGAATTGAACTCTTGTTTCAAATCCTGATAGAAACCACTCAGCTTTTTCCATTTTAGCACAGCCATTAATGCATTGAATGCATTAAGGTCTGCAATCTGAATGTTGGTTGCATATTCATCATCTTCCATTGAAGCAGAACCAATTCTATTGGGAATATGGTCATACTTTGCAGGAGTGCCAACAGTAACCCTAAGTTGTCCGATAAGATTTTCATCAACCACATTTACACCAAGACCAACATCAATAAATGTAACACCGAAGTTTTTTAGTTTAGAAATTATCATGCTTCTTGCACTATTACTGTCAATGCAAATGAATACATATGAAAGCCCTCTGAGCAATTCAATATTTTTTTCAGTTACCTTTTCAGCGTATGGTTTTATTCCCTTTCGCATTTGGGAATAAATTTCATTGAAATAGTCAACTTTCTTTAACTGTCTGTTTAAAGTTTCAACAGATGCAGCACCAGGAGCACGGAACGCATTGTGTTGAAGAAATTCGTCTGCATCAAAAAGAAGTATTTCATCAACTGGAGTTTTAGCAACAAAATCTAAAATATAAGAACCAGTTCCACCCAATCCAACAATTGCTATTCTTTGTCCCTTGAACTTAGAATTTAGCTGATAAATGTTAGCCCTACTGGAATTAGAATCTATGTAATTGAATACTGATTCATCTTCACTATCTACAATAACTTTAAATGTATTTGCAGTAGCAGTGTTATCAATTGACTTTGCAGGTGCTGAAATAATTTCAGCATATCGGGTTACTTTATCATAATAATTATCATACCCATTAGGAGGTTTATTTGAGAAGGAAAAATTCATTACTACTCCATCAAATAACTGTTGATTTAATGCCTGATGTTGAATAGCTGTAATAGGCGTTCCATCATTGTTGCATGGATATTCACCCATGAAATTTATGACATGATTATCTGGTTTAATAGTAACATCATTATTCAAAGAAAGCGGTGAGATTAACTTCCCAAACTTCACTTCCCTACTGCTATTAACATACGGGATGTGATGGACAACAAGTTGCCCACCTTTTACTTCAATCTCAAATCCTTCATCTCTGAGACGCTTTAAATCAGGACTACGATTTATCTGTTGCTGTAACATTAAAAATCATTTTATCTTTTACATACACCTTAGAACCTCTTACCATTGAACCCTCAGGATTTTCATGAGGACCTTTGTCATAGACTACTGTATAAACCTTGTCAGGGTTAGGGTCATAAGTTCCAAAAGCTAATACAACTACCTGCTCAAACGAAATCATTTTTTCCGCCCAAGGTTTTGGTCTGCCGTTTACCATCAGCGTTATTTTAAACTGCTTATCCTTAGAATAGAAGTGTTCTATTTCAGGACGAGCAAGATTTACTTGCTTATCATCAGTAATCGGTTCATCTTCCCAAGGCTTTTTAATAGCAAGGAAGATTTCATCTTCAGCAGGAATGTTGCCGAGTTTTCTGATTTCAGCACCAGCGATATACTCTTGATGCCATTCGTATATATTACCATTAATGGTAAGCTGAAGAACATTATTCCCATGTTCTTGATTTGATTTTTTATTTTCTTCCATTATTATAATTTATTAAAAATTTTCCTGTTGCTTCCTGCTTACAAAGATAAGCCCATAATGTTTTTCATCTGCCAAAATTTATAAAAGTGTTTTCTAAATTTTTAAGTGATTTATTTACATCGTGGATTGCTTTCTGGTTCGTACCATCGCTATCACTCAATTGTATTTCTTGCCCACATTTACATTTTACTATAACTTCATCAGCAACCTGTTTTAACGATATAGTAATTGATCCATTACATTCAGGACAATTCACATTTACTGTTTGTGTACTTATATCTATCATGTTTTTTTATTTTTTATCTCTCGGAGGTATTGGGTCATTTCCAAAACTATTTTTGTTTTGAATTTTTCCATCGCCACCAAGAATGGTTAATTCTGAATGTTGATTTTTAGCAATGCTTGTCGCAATTTTCACTGCTTCAGCTTTGGTTTCTGTTTTCACAGTTAAGCGTTTGCTATTCTCGCTTCTAACGCCCCACCCATCATGTGTTGGAACGACATACTGATTTTTTTTCATTTTATTTATTATTTACGTTTTTAATTTCTTAATCAATTTCTCAATTTCATCCGATGGCAAACGGTCATTCACGGTTTTGAGTTTTTCTAAAAATTTAATGCCTGCCTCGGCTGTAATTATTTTTTGCTCCACTATTATTTGTATCACCCACAAACTACCGTGAACCGTTATCCCTTGATCAATCGCTTCTTTTTTTAGTTTTGCATCGCCAGTAAGCAATGGGCAGTTCAATTGCTTTGCTTTCCATAATACTGTTTTATCAATCAGTGTTTTGAAAAATCGTTTTGTTTTAAAATTTTCTACCTCATTTATTTCCTGTTCAGTCAATTCAAACACTATAAGTTTTTGCGAACGAATAAATATCTCAATTTGCTCTTTCTGTTCCGATTCTAATATTTCACCTTTTACAAAATCGGTTGTGCATATTTCAAAATCCAGAGCAAAGAACTCAGGCAACGCCTGAATCTTTATGATATCAAAAAACACACTCGAATCTGTAATTACTATCTTCATACTATCTGGTGCAATTGCTCACGAAACTTCCATGCTGATACGCCGAGATAATAAGCTGCTTCATTTACTGTTAAAATTTCTTTTGATAATCCGAGATATACCAAGCGTTCCATACGCACAGGTTTTTCTTTACTCATAAATCGTCCCGGCTCATTCAAACTCAACTTTCTTTCTTTATATCCGATATTGAATCTTCTATATATATAATCCGTAATAATTTTTAAATGCAATGCCCTCGAAAAAATAGCAGTGAAAGAAATTCCCCATCGTTCTTTAATTAATACCAATTCATTTTGATAAAAATGAAAGCGGTCCTTGCTCAATTCTTTCAAGGCCATATCAGCAGGATATAGAATAGCATTGGCAAAAGCATGACACAATTTTTCGGTTTCTTTTTCAGTTAGTTTTTCTGAAAATTTTAATGCGTGGTGAGCCAATTCATGCAAAGCGGTGAATCGTTTTCTTACAACATCTTCTCCCGGCTTTTTACTTTTTTTCAGAACGATAATTTTGTGGTTGCCAACATCTGCTTTCATTCCATCAAAACCATCTGGAGCTTCTAATTCAATGACCTTGTAACCTTTATCCTCCAGCATTTCAACCACATCAGGTATTGGGTCATACCCCAGTTTCCATTTGCTTCTTAGTTCTTTTGCTGCGGCTTCTGCATCATCAGCTGTATATATAACTTTATCATAATTGAAGTATTCTGATTTTTCTTGTGGACTGATTAGATGTTCCAACTCCAAATATCGTTCGCAATATTCTTTTGCTTTTTCTTCAATAGCAATTTGCTCTGTTTTTGAAATTTTGGTAGTATATTTTCTGTAGTCAACATTTTTAAGTTCCACATTTATAGTGGGTACTGAATAAAAATAATCAGCAGGAATACCCAATGCATTTGCTAAGGCAAGTAATACCTTGCTGTCAGGTTTCATTTTACCTTGTTCGTATTTATGTAATGCCTGACGCGAAACAACTTTTTCAAGTTTGGTTTCTAAGTCCTGTAAGGACATCCCTGCCATCTTTCGTGCTGACACCAGCTTATTTCCAAATACATTTTCCATGAGTTTATTTATATGCATATTTTTACTTGTTGACAAATGTAATTTATTTTTACTAATTGTCAACCAATAAGTTTTAACAAATTTTCAACAGATAGAGAAAGGAAAAGCCCATTAGCAGGAAAATACTTCCGTGGTCCTAAGATGGGTATACACTAACTATGAAAAGCGTAAATATGAAAAATTAAGATTGTTTCACACCCTCCTCAAAATATGCTTTGTATTAGTAGCCCGTGATTCGAAAAAGTTGTTTCGTACGTTTTTATAACTATTCAACGATCCATTTTAAAGTATAATTTCTTGACGCAGAAGAAATGTTTATAATATATATTCCCCTTGAAGGAGGATATAATATGGTTTGATTATTTGCGGTATTTTTCTGTATAATATTCCCGAGTTCTTTTCCTGTTATATCATATATTTTGACAACGTTTTTTTCATTGTTTCCATATTCCAAAATAGAGTAAGAACCTGTGGGGTTAGGGTAAAGCATAATGGGAGAGTTGTCAAGAAAATTGTGAAGGGCAGAAATAACCGAAATAGTTTGTTGTGAAGAATCGGTGCATCCTTTTGAAGACTGGACAATAAGTTTAGTGATATACGCCCCATTGGCATTATACAAGTGGCTAGGGCTTATTTGAGTTGCTGTATCCCCATCCCCGAAATTCCAAAAGTAGGATAGGTAATTTTTTATTTGTGGTGTAAAAGTATAATAGTTTCCAATATTAGATATTTGAAAAGCAGTAATAGGTTCAGCGGATATGAAGATACTGTCATCATATTTAAAACCATTGTTATTTTTTACTTGAACATAAATCATGGTGTCTTTTGTGAGCATAAAAGATATAGAATCTGTGCTTGATGTCTGCCCGTTCCATATATAATCAAATGGCGGTGTGCCATTATTAACAGTTGCACGAATGGTGGTTGATTTGCCAATACAATAGTTATTTGTTGTTATTATAACATTGGGAAGTGAATCCACTATAACGGAATCCATGTAAACTGCATAACATCCATTCTGCGAATATACTTCTAGTTTAACAAGAAAGGTCCCAAGCTGATTGTAGGTATGACTGGGCTGAACTTTAGTAGATGTAGTGCCATCTCCAAATTGCCAATAGTAGTTTGGGTAATACTGAGCATCGGGCGTGAAAATAAAATTGCTTATATTTTTTACCGACGTGAATTTGATACTTGCCTCTGCCTTAATAAACATACTATCATAGAAAACAAAGCCAGAACCATCAGTTACTTTCAGATAAATTATCGTGTCGCGGAGGAGGAGGAAGTTTATCAAATTCGAACCTTTCTTACCATTCCATGTATATATAATAGGTGCCGTTCCGAAAGCAATGGATGCTTTAAAAATACTATTATATCCTTTGCAAGCATTATTCCACGTCCATGTTACCATGGGAAGCGAATCTGCTTTAACAGAATCAATATATATATCTTTACAGCCTGTTGATGTTGTTACTTCTAATTTAACTGTATATTTTCCTTTAGCCGTATAAGCATGACTGGGTATCATTTGAGATGAGGTATCTCCATCGCCAAAACTCCACAAATAGTTTTTGTAAGTTTGTATAACGGGTGTGAAAGTGTACTGGTATCTATTTTTTAATGAAGTGAATTTTGCTGTTGGAAGGGCATTAATATATATACTATCGTTGAAAGTACAATTTGTACTATCCGTTATTCCAAAGTATATCATTGTATCATTTGCAAGCTGAAAACTGATAGAATCGGACTGGCTCGACTGCCCATTCCATGAATAGGTAATTGGAGGTATGGCATTGATAGGCGAGGCTTTTATTGTTGTGGTATTTCCTTTACATGCACTGTCCCAGTGCAGTGAGGCTCTCAAAAACGTATCTATATATATTGAATCGATGTATGACATGGTACACCCATTGGCTTCAATAGAAAATCTATACTTAACCTTACCATCTGATGAAAGTTTCTGAAGGGTATCAAAGTATCCAGATTTTGCATAATCTCTAATGATTTTTCCATTTGGAAAAGGAATTTCCCAGGTATATACTTCTTTGTTATTATATGCATTTGCACCATTTTTGGGTTGGGACAATATCCGCACGTTACCACAGGCCAATGAGGTGGCAGTATAAGTGGCTTCAGGTTGTTTATTAACTTTTATCGAGTATGATCTCGAATAGGAGGTTGCTGCGGGGCAAGCATCATCGGTGGCTGTAACTGTGAAATAGTAGGGAGTTGCAGAAGCATCACTACTATCGGTTTGCCAACAAAAATCAAACTCTTGCTTTTTGCTTCCATTGAACTTTGGGGTAAATGTTCCTTTTGCAATGGCCTTATTCCATGTTAAACGTACCGTATCTTTGGTGTCGGGGTCAGATGACTTAATGCTTCTAAAGCATATCAAATCACCCGCACAGCCCACTTGCGATGCACCTGGCAAGCTGGGAGGTTTATTGGTGCAATTTGCTACAATAATTAATGGGAAATCGCGTCTTGTTAAACCAATATTGAACCTCTTTTTTGTCGTGGTATCGTAACGCCACTCTTTTACACCTACTACAACCTGCACAAACTGCTGCTGCATAGGTTTGCATCTCAGTATTCCATTTATCGAATCAAGCATAAATCCCTTACAAGTGGAATCTATATAATTTTTAGTGTTGGGGAATCCATCGTAATACAAGGGGTATTTGTAGGTGTAGGAGCCTTGGTAACTGCAATTGCTGCCATAAGCAGTAAGGGCAGGAGCTATATGGTACGACAAAGAATCATGGTCACTTGTATCTGAAGCACTCAGATCCATTGCCATACAATTGCCCACGCAAGTTATATTTATTGGGTTTTTATGATATATGGGTGAAGAGTTTACAAGACACCTATTAAGCTCCATATAATTGTAAAAATATTCGCCGGCACAGCAGGTTGTGATGGCTCCACTTCTACAGCACTGGCTATATTCTACTCTGAACTTGCAAAACGAACTGTTTAAAGATGATGAAAATACAAATGTATCCTGAAAAGTAATTTTTTCAATACCATAAGGAAATGTACAGCTCGCATTGGCCCCATTTGGGTAACCATAGGCATTGCAGTTGGTTCGGTCGCATTTTGAGCACGATTTTTTACAAACCGGTGTTATGTCCCCACAACTTATTTGAGTCATGGTAAACGATTTATTGAACGAAAACCCCATACCGTTTACATTAACCTGTATAGGGCTTAATGAAACTCCTTTGCAGTCCTTGTATATATCCAATGTGAGCAAAAAGGTATCTTTATTCAAATAAGTGAATCGCCCATCGGATCCGAGGACATGATTAGCATTGGCTTTGTTTAAACCTAATATTAGAGCTAACCATAATAAAGTTTGTGTAAATTTTTTCATACATTTTTAATTAATTGATTACAAATGTATGAAAAAAGTTGCCTGATTGATAAAATAAAAAGAATAAACTTAGGTTGTCTTTGAGTACGCTCAGACTTGCAGAACTTCTTTGTTATAGGCAAATTGAGCCGCTACCAGTATCAAATTATTTTTAATATGAGATAAAGTGCCTGGATTTTTCGGGATCAGCACGACGGGCGGGGGTTTGATCCGATAGCTATCGGATGTGAATTAAGAAAGGTCTAATTTAAAAATGCTGACTTAAAATAAAAAATAATATCCCGATAGCTATCGGGAATAAAATATAAAATTATTTAGTATCCCATTCCCACACTGAATAATACTTTGAATATTCTATTAATCTCTTATAGTTCTCAAATATGCCTGTTGGTGTTTTAGAAAGCACCAAACCCCTGTTTTCATTAGGTGTGATAATGAATTTATAACGCACCGTATCCAATTTTTCAATAGTGCGAATACCGAACTTGGTGCTTGCGTAACCTATTAGTTCACGGTCGTATGGCTCATATTGCTCTAGTGGTTTTGACAGTAGGATAAGCTGTGTAATATTTTTACGGTTATTATAACTTGAATGAAAATATGTTTTCATAGAGTATAGCCATTCATTATAATATATGGTAGGTTCTGCAGCTATAAGTATAGGGGTATTTTCGTCGGTATTTTCTTTAATATACTGTAACATTTGGTTGGATTTATTGCCCTCATCAGCATATATAGCAGTGCGATAGAAAGCAACACCAACTTGGCATGTAACTAAGAAAATCGTAACAATGATTACATATTTATAATACTTTGCAGCATTGTTTAATATATATATAAGTCCGAAACATACTGCCAATGCTGGGCCGAGGGTTGATGGTATAAGATAACGCTCCGTCATGGTCGATTTCATATAAATAACAAATTGTGGGCCCAGAAGCAATACATTAAATATAATAACAAATCCAAAATCGGAATAGAAATTTTTGAATCGTATTTTTAAGTTTTTGTCGCTTTGATTTTTATACCAAAATAATATAATCAGACCCAACGAAATAGCAAAACCATTGGTGAGCAAAAACAGCCATCCCCCCGATTTCACAATATTTATGATGTATTTGAGTGAGAAACCGTCATACCCTGCATATCCAATATTTTGATTGCCCACCAAAAATTTGATACAGCACAATCCAGCTATTACAATTATAATATTTACTATACAAAATGCTTTGTTCTTTTTAAAAATATCAAGATTAAAAGTTTGATATTTCATATAAAGCATCCATACCGTAAATGCAGGGATGGCAATTAAAAACGTTTCTTTGAACAAGGCTCCAGCAATAATAAAGATACCATAGCATATATATTTTAAGATACCGGCAAGTGTTGATTTTGTATTCCAAGTATATATATAACAAGCAAGCAACATACAGGTAAGTCCTTCGGTTTCGCCCAAGCCCAGCCTGTACCACAGTGCTATTTGCATACCCATCATGCTCATAATGGAAAACAATAAGGCAAATGATGCATTGTTTTTAAATGTTTTTAAACCCAACAGAAAAAGCAAACACGCAGTGAGGATGGCATGCAGCAAATCATAATAGTAATAATTTGAAAAGATATCGCCCCAAAAATATATTTTGGTGATATAAGTGATATAATAGAAAAAGCGGAAACGAATCTCTAAATCGTTACTGATCCATTTGTGCATGGTATGCCAATAGCCATTTGCTTTTAAATCATCAGATATTTGGTATATGGCATGGTCATCGGTAAAATGAAAACCACTTTGGAATGCCCCACTTAGTTTTAAAAATAAAAACCAAAACAGGGATAGCCCAATAACTATATATATATTCTTTGTTTTAAATTTCATATCCCACCCTTCATATCTGTTGCTCCTAACATATTGAAATTACCCTTTATAATCTTTCAAATAAGCTTCTGCCCTATCAATATTGGGTTGCTTGCATTCGTAGAATCTATAGAAAGCCAAACTTTTGCTGCTGCCGAAGCAAGAGCATTTGCAATCCTTATAAAAATATTCCAATACTTCCTCTACTTCTCTGGCTTTATTTACGTGTTCGTGGTTCATCAATACACTGTAAGCCAGTTTGTGTTTCAACCAGAACTCGATACCTGTGGTAAGTGTGTATCCCAGCTTCCATAGGATTGTGCCTTCGTTCGGTATGGATACACGCAAGCTGCCACCTTCGTTCATCATCAGGCAGCTTTTGGCTACTACCTTGGGCAAATCTGTAACATGCTCAAAAGTAGCAATGGCTGTAATGCGGTCGTATTGCGGTTTTAGTTCTATTTCGTCAATGTCATTATAAATATTCCTTACCTTGCTCAGTAAAGGATTGCCTTCAAATAAACTCTTGAACGGCTCAATAATATCATACGGAGCCGTGTCTTCATATTGAAGTTGGTTAAGCGTTCCTGCACCTATTTCTAAGGTTGCTTTTTCGCTTTTGCCCTGTAGGTCGGCGGCGGCTTTTTTGTGCAGCCAGCTTTCCATTTTGTTTGATACCGAAGTGGCAGCAGTAGCACCATCACGGTTTTTCCTATAATGGTCGGCATAAATTTTCTGGTATGCCTCTGGCAGTACTGACCTTTGTTTGGGGAATTTCTCGAACATAGTTTTGGTTAAAAAAGGTTTCAAAAATACAGGAAAATAGATATAAAGAAGATAGCGTATTTCATTTCGGGCAAAAGTTTCCTACTTTTGAGGCGTGAAAAAATATATACTCCCGTTGATGTTTCTGGTATTCATCAACACTATCCAGGCTCAAAAAAAAGATGCTTATGTAATTTACAACAGCAAAGGCAAAAAAGTATCATATAGTCAGATGCTCAAATCAATGGCGGCGGCTGATATAGCCTTGTTTGGCGAACAACACAATTGTGCCATTGACCATTGGTTACAATTGGAAACGATCAAGGATTTGTATTATAAACGCAAGCTAACACTTGGAGCAGAAATGATTGAAGCCGACAACCAAACACAGCTCGATTTATATCTTAAAAGTAAAATTAATCAAAAAGCGTTTGATACGCTTGCCAGACTTTGGCCCAACTATAAAACCGATTATGCACCCTTGGTTAATTTTGCAAAAGACAGTCATTTGGTGTTTGTGGCCACCAATATTCCCCGCAGGTATGCCAACCAAGTGATGAAAAGAGGTTTCCAAACATTGGACAGCTTAACCCCGCAACAAAAAGCATGGATGGCACCATTGCCTATGGCCTACGACTCTACTTTGCCGGGATATATAAAGATAGTTGAAATGATGGGCGGTCACGGAGGTTCAAACATGCCCAAGGCACAAGCCACCAAAGATGCAACGATGGCTTATTTTATACTTAAAAACTATGTGCCCGGCAATCTCTTTGTGCATTTCAATGGAGCATTCCATAGCGATAATTTTGAAGGTATTTTATGGTATCTAAAAAAAGACAAACCCAACTTAAAATATATCACCATCAGCACTGTAACCCAAGAAAATATATATAAACTTGAAAAAGAAAACAAAGGCAAAGCCGATTTTATTATCTGTGTGGATGAGGATATGACAACGACTTATTAGGTGAAAGTAAGTATCAAGTAATTTACTGCTACCTTATACCTGATACCTGATACTATTCCTAAACCGCTACATTATACTCCCTCAACGCATCATTCAACGAGGTTTTCAAATCTGTACTGGGCTTACGTTGGCCGATGATGAGGGCACAAGGAACTTGATATTCTCCTGCTGCAAATTTTTTGGCATAACTTCCAGGAATTACTACCGAACGGGCAGGTACGTGGCCTTTGTATTCCACAGGAACTTCACCTGTAACGTCTATAATTTTTGTTGACATTGTTATTGTAACACCTGCTCCCAAAACTGCGGCTGCTCCTACTCGCACGCCTTCCACCACAATACAACGTGAACCAATAAATGCATGATCTTCTATAATAACTGGGGCTGCTTGCACGGGTTCTAGTACGCCGCCAATGCCCACGCCACCGCTTAAGTGCACATGTTTGCCTATCTGTGCACACGAGCCTACAGTTGCCCAAGTATCCACCATCGTACCTTCAGCTACATAAGCTCCAATGTTCACATACGAGGGCATCAAAATTACACCAGGCGATATATAACTTCCATAACGAGCAACCGCATGCGGCACTACCCTAATTCCCAATTCTTTGTAATTACTTTTCAAAGCCATCTTATCATAAAATTCCATCGGCCCTGCATGTGTAGTTTCCATTTGGCGTGTTGGGAAATATAATATCACCGCTTTCTTCACCCACTCATTCACTTGCCAGTCGCCATTCTCCAAAGGTTCGGCTACGCGAAGTTTTCCTTTGTCTAATAGTTCTATTACTTCGTTGATGGTGGAAAGTGTGGTACTGTCTTTCAACAATTCACGGTTTTGCCAAGCGGCTTCTATAATATCTTGCATGGGTGGTAATTTTAGGGCAAAATAATATGAGAATGTTCAAGGAGCAAAATTTAATGTGGCAATTAACCTCAAATTAATTTACCTATACCCATAAAACTTTTCCTTTTCCTCAATATTTTTCATAACATCATCAATGGTGGATTGTATTTCTGGAGGGATTCTTAAATATAGATTATCGTATTGCACCTTATTTAAAAGTAAAGTTACATAATACAAAACAGTGTATTTTTCTTGTAGCAACATTCCTATTTCTTTGTTTTGAAATAAGTTTAGAACTATATTTTTTTGCTGGTGGACAAATAAATCAAAGATAAAATCATTTAAGTCATCTGCATTTTTCTCTTTAATAATTGCAATAATTCTATTTTCCACATCATTAAAAATACCATTCCATATTTCAGCAATTATTAAATTTTTATTAGATGAAATATTATTCTTTTTTATTACATATTGATTTAGATATTTAAGTGCTTTTACTTTATTAATATTTTTATCATAATATAATTTAGCCAGATTATTTAAAGCCTCGACATTCCCTTTTTCAATGGTCAATAAATAATACTTTTCTGCCTCAATTTCTTTTTCTTGGTCTTTGTATAATAATGCTAGATTATTTAAAGCATTTACATTCCCTTGCCCGATTGACAATAAATAATACCTTTCTGCTTCGTCTTGTTTTCCTTGATCATTATATAGTGTACCTAAATTATTTAAAGCATCAATATCTCCTTTCTCAATGGCCAATAAATAATACTTCTCTGCCTCAATTTGTTTTTCTTGTTTATTATATAAAATTGCCAATATATAAAACTTAATTCCATCTTCCTCATTTTCTATACTATCCGCAAGTTCTATTGCTTTTTCATAATTTTCATCCTCTTCTAATTTTACAATTTCACTTAAGATGACTTTGTACCTTTTGGGAAGTTCTATTAAACAATTTTCTAACCCTGCTTCTTTTATGTTTTCTGTAAGTTCTATAATAGTATCTCTTTCGTTCAAAGAAATGTGTTTACTTTGGCTTAATGCTTTGGAGAAAATAAGTGCTTTATTCCAATCTATATTTTTATTTTTCAGATTCGCAATATGTTCCTTGGCAAGCTTTTTAAAATCAGCAGCATCATACCAGTTTTCAAGAAATATACTCAACCATTTTGCTTTTCTTTTTTGTTCGGGATTGCCTTGGGTAATAATCAACCACATATTAAAGAAACGCTCTGAGAGTCTATATAAATGTTGCTTCTTTTGGGTTTCTATTTTATCAACAATTCCTTTAGCAACCAATGTGGTTAAATTGGCAGAAATCAACTTGCTTTCCATCTTTGTTTTTTCTACCAATTGCTTGGTGGTGCAAGCTTCCCATATAAATGACATTTCCAACACTATTTTTCTAATCTGTGCTGTCAAGCTATTTAGTCTTTCTTGATATAATGGACTTACATTATCCATTGTTTTCTTTAGATATTCGTAAGTGCTGGATTCAGATTTTTGTAAAACTATTTGTATAAAAAACTGCAAAGTCCTTGGCAAACCGTCTGTTAATATTCTTATATTTTCTATTTTGCCAGGGTTATATTTTACAAACTCTTTTAATTCAGCAATACCTAATGAATTACTCCAATGCATTAATAAAGTATTCATCTCTTCTTTACTTAAAGCTTCAAGTCTGTGCCTTCTAAAAAATTCATAAAATGGCATATCGTGTCGCCAAAAATGTTCGTCCATTCGCGTACTACCTGCAATTATTTGTATGTCGTTGTGGTTTATTAGCGTTTCTCTTAATAGATTACCATCATCATCAAAGTTTTCTACTATTCTATCAAAATTATCTAATAATAGAACTATTCTTTTTTTGTTTTTGATACAAATCTCATGTATCAAAGTATATAAATATCGCGTATAGTTTTGATTGGTTTTAAATGTACCATATTCTTTTAAATTTATTTTTATATCTAATTTATGTTTTAATTCTTCCAAAACTTGTTCCCACAAATCAAACAAACGATAAATACCAGCTTGCTCCTCTGCTAAATTGATAGGTATATACTTCTTATTTAGCTTTTCGTTTTCAAGTATTTCTATTTCAATACGTTTTAGCAAAGTAGATTTCCCACTTCCCCTGCGTCCCAGTATTAGCTCATGTTGCAAAGGGTCTTTAGGCTTTTTATTTAATATAGCATCTACGATAATCGAAAATTCAACTTTACGTATAATAAAATTATTCTTTATAGACTGGTGGTCGCTATTAGCCGATTGATATATATTGAGTTGGTCGATAAACCAATTGGCCGTTTTTTGATTATTGTTATCCATTGTATATTGGGTTATTATTTTTCCAGAATGCTTTTAAAAATGGTGATATATATAAATAAGTTTTATTTCCATTTATTTCTTTCTCTACAATGTATCCATCTTGTACAAGGTCGTTTATAAATTCCATATAATCTGCGGTTTTATTATGTATACCAGCTATATTATATATTGTTTGAATACTTATTGAATCATTATGTGCTATATGAATTAAAATTTCATTTACAAAATTAAAATCTTGCTTGGGCATATAATCTGCAAGCCTTTTTTTCCAATCAGCAAAGTGGTCATTATTCCTCACTACAATATTAAAAGCATTATCAATTTCATTTTCTGTAATCACATTACTGGTTTGTTTTCGTGCATTCTTATCAATTTCTTCTAACATTAAATTAATAAAATAAGGTGTGTAATAATATTTTATTTTATTTGCTAAATGCCTTTTCAAATTATCATCATATTGTACAGTTGCAATTTGGGTAGCCCAAGCTATATAATCTAACGCCTCTACATTACTCAATGAATTACATATAATTTGTTTCAAATCATTTATATCAGAAGTTCTCCCTACTATACTTTTCACTACATAATGGATACCTATAGAACCAGCAAAAACAAATTGCAGTTTTTTGAAACCACTTTGCCTCCAGGTTCTTAATTGTTTTAAGATAGCAATTGCTTCTTCTTTTTTGCCTGCTTTATTTAATCTATGCAAAACTTCAGGCAACTCATCTAGCAGCAATACTATCGTTTCTGAATTATCGTCCAAATCTCTGAAAATAGAATTTATCTCTTCCAAATAATTGATACTTTTATCTTCTATTTTTATTCTCCCTTTAAAAAAATCAATTTCAGAAACACGTTTTGATTTTAAATACTCTAGGAGTAATTTTCCTGTCTTTTTACCTTTACTTAAACAACTTAATATCAAATAATATATTGTTTTATACAATTCTTCCTCCGATTTTACAGCTTGTATATTTTCAAACTTTGTAATATAATTTGCTCGTGGATTTTCTTCAATATCTTGCATAATTGAAGTTTTACCTACCCTTCTTGGTGCTGCAATTAATATATAATTTCCCTTTTCTAATTCCTCCCATATTTCATCTATAATTTCTGTTCGTGGGTAATAGTAATCTCCTGTTGCCACTGACCCAATTATGGTTTTGGGCGAAATCCAAACTTCTTTCATTTTTTTTGACAGTGTTTTAATTGTTAAACATATTTGGCAGCAAAAATACTGTCAAAATATTTAAACAGCAAAATTATTGTCAAATAATTTTATGTGCTCCATATATAAAAGTTAATATCACAAGGAAACTGAACAATCCCTCACAAATCCACGTTATAATTTCCATAAAAAGCACTGATAGTATGAGCGAAGTAGAAGACCACCCCACCCTTCGACTATGCTCAGGGTGGCATTGGTATTATTCAACTAAATTTCTTATTTTTGCACAAAAAACCACACCCATGTTTATAGAACAACTATACACCAATTGCCTGGCACAGGCTGCATACTATATCGAGAGCGACGGCGAGGCCGCCATCATCGACCCGATACGTGATATCGCTTCTTATCTGAAACTGGCCAATGAACGTGGTGCCACCATCAAGTATATTTTCGAGACACATTTTCATGCGGATTTTGTGAGCGGACATATAGACCTTGCCAAAGAAACGGGGGCAACTATTATATATGGTCCCACTACCAAAACAAATTTTCCGGTGCATGTGGCTACTGATGGGGAGATACTTCCGCTGGGAAAAGTAAATATAAAAGTATTGCATACACCCGGACATACTCCTGAATCGTCGTGCTTTTTATTATATGATGAGGCAGGAAAAGAACATGCGGTATTTACTGGAGATACTTTATTTGTAGGCGATGTGGGCCGTCCCGATTTGTTGGATGGTACGATGAAATCTGAAGATTTGGCGGGAATGATGTACGATTCTTTGCATAATAAACTAATGCCTTTGGCTGATGATGTAATACACTATCCCGGGCATGGTCCTGGTTCGGCTTGTGGGAAGAATATTGGGAAGGAAACTTTCTCAACTATCGGCACGCAGAAGTTGGGAAACTATGCTTTGCAACCAATGAGCAAAGAGGAATTTATTAAAACAATTACTACAGGAATTTCTCCTGCACCTGCATACTTTTTTGAAGATGCGAAGATTAATAAAAATGGTTATGAGCCTTTGACTGATATTATATCAAAAGCTTTGAAACCTTTATCTGTAGAGCAATTTGCGGAGATGTCGAAATCGGGAATTAATGTAGTGGATACACGGATTCCTGATCAGTTTGAATTGGGATTTGTACCCAAAGCATATAACTTCGGACTGAACGGACAGTATGCAATTTGGGCTGCAACATTGCTCAATATTCACCAAGCTATTATAATAGTGTGTGAGCCGGGCAAGGAAGAAGAATCGGCAACCCGCCTAGCCCGCGTGGGTTTCGACAATATACAAGGGTATTTGGAAGGCGGCTTTGATGCATGGAAAGATGCGGGTAAACGCATTGATATGGTGATTTCCATCGAACCCGAAGAATTTGCAATTGACTATAATTTTGACGAAGTAAATGTACTCGATGTTCGCAAACCTGGTGAGTGGGACAATGGGCATTTGGGCCATGCCACGCATTTTAGCTTGAGCGATATGGACAAAAATATTGAAACGCTCGACAAAGAAAAAACCTATTATATACATTGTGCAGGCGGCTACCGCAGTATGATTGCCGCTGCTTGGCTCAAAGCTAAAGGAATTGACAAGGTGAAAAATATATATGGTGGATTTGATAAAATTAAGGACAAGGGATTGGACGTGGTCCACAATTAATATATAGTTTCTGATTCAATGAAACATATCGTTGTCCTTACCGGTGCTGGCATGAGTGCAGAAAGCGGACTCCAAACTTTTAGGGGAAATAACGGACTTTGGAACGGCTATAATGTAATGGAAGTCGCCTCGCCCGAGGGTTGGCAAGCCGATTATAAAATGGTGCTGGAGTTCTATAATCTCCGTCGGCAAGAAGTAGCCAAAGCATTGCCCAATGCGGGACACGAAGCATTGGCCAAACTGGAACGCGAAGCCAAAGTTACTATCATTACCCAAAACATTGACGACCTGCACGAACGAGCCGGCTCAAACAATATCATACATTTGCATGGCGAAATAGTGAAAGCCCGCAGTACTTCTGATGCTTCATTGGTATATGATATCGAATATAAAGATATCAATGCAGGCGATACCTGCGAAAAAGGTTCCCAATTAAGGCCGCATATCGTATGGTTTGGCGAAGCTGTCCCGATGATTGATACGGCTGCTATGATTGTGCAAAAAGCAGATATTATAATAGTGGTAGGCACTTCGCTACAAGTATATCCTGCTGCGGGTTTGCTGCAATATGCCCCATCAAAAGCCCAATTATATTTGGTAGATCCCTACCCGCCCGAAGGACTGCCTTATAACATAAAAATAATATCAAACACAGCAAGCAAGGGGCTGCCCAAATTGATAAAAGAACTAGCATTTTGAAAATTGTATAATATATTTGCAAACGTGCTAAGGAATTTTATCATTTTTTCGGGCTTGATTTTATATACAAATCTAGCATCCGCCCAAATAGAAAACCCTGTGGGAGCAGCGGCTGCGGGTATGGGAGGTACATCACGATTGAGCACCGATGTATGGTCGTTCTACAACAATGTGGCGGGCATGGCAAATATGCAAACTTTACAATTTGGCGTTTATTCCGAAAATAGATTTGTGATAAAAGACCTGAACCGTGGTGGAGCAGCAGTGGTTTTTCCATTTGCTTCCTATGCTGTTGGGATAGGTTTTAGCAAAATGGGCAATAGCGATTTGAACACCACCTTATATGGTTTGGGCGTTTCAAAAAAATTGGCTCCTGGGTTTACGGCAGGCATTAAGTTAAATTATTTACAAACCTATATGGGCATACAAAATGGTACTTATCAAAATGTATTTTTCGATGCGGGAATTATGTACACCATCAACAAAGATTTTACGGGTGCATTTCATGTAAGCAATCCCAACAGGGTGAAACTGTCTGAAGTTACTGACAACCGTTTGCCGGGATCAGCTACCCTTGCGTTGGGTTATAAAGCATCTAGCAAGGTACGTATTAATGCTGAGGGCATCAACGATTTGGATCACGGTTTCCGTTTTAGGAGTGGTGTATCGTATCAGCCCAATAGTAAGTATATTTTTAGGATGGGATTGAGCACGGGTGTATTTAATGGCACTTTTGGATTTGGCTATAAATACCACAAAATAAATCTGGACATCGCATCGGTATATGATATCAATTTGGGATTTACCACACAACTAAGTTTTAGGTTTACCTTTGACAGAGAATTGAAAGAAAAAGTAAATACAATTAAACAACAAGAAAATACTACGCCGCCAAAAGAATGAAATTAAAATTAAGTAACAGTATTCTATTATTATTCGCAGTAAATATGCTGCAAGCCCAAGATGATAAAGGCAGTTTCAACGGGAATTTCTCATCGAACACCCAATTCTTTATGCAAGACGACCGCATAGGTGCCAATACCGAACTATATAAAAGGCAACTGGTGGGCAGCGAAGCGTGGCTAAGTGCAAACTATGCACAAAAAGGATTCACGCTTCAAGCACGTTTCGATTTATTTAACAACAGCAATCTATATGACCCTTCCACAGCTTATACAGGTAGTGGTTTGGGTTATTGGAGTATTATAAAAGATATTGACAATTTACAAATAACAGGTGGTTATTTTTATGAGCAATTTGCTACAGGTACTATATTCCGTGCATTTGAAGACCGCACACTGGGACTGGATTATGCCATACAAGGAGTGAGGGTAAAATATAGCCCATTCAAAGATTTCAAAGTAAAAGCATTTACTGGTAAACAAAAATTTAGATTTGATGTAAGGGACCAAGTAATGCGTGGTGCCAATGTGGAATGGAGCTGGCACAATAAAAAAGAAACTTTTGGGTGGGAACCTGGCTCCTCTATTTTGAATAGAACTATTGATAATAATACCATGGCTAATATAGTAGGAATTATAAACGACCAGCCTGGAATTAATCAATTTTATCCAAAATACAATGTTTATCTTTTTAATTTTTATAATACCATCCGAATTAAAAATTTTACAATCTATGCGGAATACAATGGTAAAACACGTGAGACAATTCTAGACTTTATTACCGATAAAAAACCTTTGGTTAATAGAAAAGGAAAAGTGTTGTTTGGCTCAGTATCCTATACAAAAACGATTAAAAAGAAAAATGGAAGTTTGATTGGTATTGGCTTTAATGTACAATATAAACAGATTGACAGTTTCCCTGCCCGTACATCGCCACTTGAGGCGAATTTGTTTGGGCAAATGAACTATCTAACATCTGTTACGCGTCAAAACGCCTATCGTTTACTGGCCCGTTATAATGCAGTGGTGCAAGAGCTAGGCGAACGTGATTTCCAGGCAGATGTTTCAGTAAGTATCAAACGTAAAAACAAGTTGAAAACTATTATAAACTTTAATGCTTCAAAAGTAATTAAGCTAGACCAAAGCGATTTATTTCATGAATTGTATGGAGAAATTTCACACGAATTTAGCAAGAAGTTTAAGCTGATGTTGGGTATTCAAAATATTGGATATAACCAACAGCGTTATGAAATAAAAGGACCAGAATATCCTTATGTGCATGCTACCACACCATTTGGAGAAGTATTATATAAGTTTACCCACAAAAATAAGCACCACGCTATTCGCATTGAATCGCAATACCTTAGCACAAAACAAGATTTGGGTAGTTTTATAAATGTATTGGCCGAATGGACCATGGCTCCACATTT
>JAYVCI010000266.1:0-41605 GCA_043750035.1 Chitinophagaceae bacterium | reverse complement strand
TTGTAATGCCCGCCGCCATTGTTGCGAATAGGAGCAGGATACTTGGAGATATTTTTACATATATCTTCTATGCTCAAGTGTTCAGCATCGGTGCCTACTATGGCATTGTTAAGGTTGGTAACATAAGCGTTGTGGTGCTTGCCATGGTGTATTTCCATGGTGCGGGCATCAATGTGTGGTTCTAACGCACTGAATGCGTAAGCAAGGTCGGGTAATTTGAAAGCCATAATTATTATAGTGTTAATTGTTTTGCAAATGTATAATTCTTTCTTTGTATAACAACACACTAATAGATTTGTTTTGTTGACCCCTAAAACAGAATTAACCCTGTTTGGTATATATAGAGCTAAGAAAATTTATAGGAGCTAAAAGAATATTTACTCCTTCAATATTTTTCCAGAATCTTTAATCTTTTTTAGCATAGCATATAATCTGGTTACTGGTTCTGGTGCGATAAATCCAGTTTGCCCCCAGGTATAATCTGGCTTTTCTACGTTATTGTTAATAGAGATGAAATAATATATATTTCCCGGATTGTTAAAACCAGGCATATTTTTTTGTAAAGAATCGGTAAGGGCAAATATTTTTTTCAGGGTTTTACGAGAGACTTTTATTTTTATTTCCCTTGCAGAATCATCGCTGTTTGCCACCTTAAAAACACCAAGGGAAGAAATTTTATAAGTATGCTCTTTCCCTACAATACCGCCACCGTTACCAAATACAACGAATCGCTCTGGTCCGTCAAGTTTGGCGGTTTTACATGCTGCAAACAACACGGAAGTAATTATAATAAGATATATTTTTTTCATATTAATGAATGTTCTTTTTTGTTTGGTGGTACAAACATAAACAGAATCATGCACACTGCAACACCGATTGCAGAAACGAGGAACAATGTTTTTCCTGAATACAGGTCCCAAACCAATCCGGCTAAGAGCCCAGAAGCTATCTGCAAAAAACCAGAAGCGGCTCCATAAAAACCAAGAGCTGTGGCAGTTTCGCTTCCACTGCAAATATTTGTAATCCAGGCTTTGGTGTTGCCCTCCACACATGCGGCATAAAGACCATATACCGCAAACAAGACGAAAACCTCGTTGCTGTTTATCACAAACGGCAATAATGCGTATGTAGCAACAAAGAATAAAAAACCACAAAGCAAAATCTTTTTATTGCCCCATTTGTCAACCAAGTAACCAGCAGGGAAAGCCGCTAAAGCATACACCAAATTATATATGATATATGCTTGGATAGCGGTTTCAAAATCTATTAATTGCTTTACCCAAAGAATCAAAAAAACATCAGAAGAATTAAAGAGTGCGAACGCCAATAAAACCTTCATCAATCTTTTGAATTCGGCTGTAGATTGACCCCAGTAAGAGAAAAAACTGAAAGGGTTTATTATAGGGTTTGTCCCTTTTTCAAATTTCTTTTCGCGTAAAAAAAAGATATATATTAATGAAAGTGCTGCGGGTATAAATGCAAAAGAAAGCATTGATTGAAGGTCACTGCCTTCACGCAGCAGCAGCAATGCAATAACAGGGCCTATCACCGCCCCCAAGGTATCCAAGCCCCTATGAAATCCAAAAACTTTGCCTTTGTTTTCTTTATTGGTTTCCGATGAGAGCATAGCATCCCTCGCTGAGGTGCGGATGCCTTTGCCGGTGCGGTCTAATAATCGTGCGGAGAATATGAGTGGGACAAATGTGGAAATTCCCAATAGTAATTTGGAAACAGCCGAAAGACTATAACCTACTAGAACAAAGGGTTTGCGTTTCCCCAACTTGTCGCTCCATGAACCAAAGAAACCCTTGCCATACGAAGCAAGCATTTCGGCAAAGCCCTCCAGAAACCCAATTGCCGTGCCCGTAAACCCTATTTGTTCTAGGTAAACAGGTAACACCGGAAACAACATCTCGCTGCTTATGTCCGTGAACAGGCTTACCAACGAAAGCAACAATATGTTTTTCGTAATTATTTTCACGCTAATAAAAAAAGGGAAGCTTTTGGGCCTCCCTTTTACATAAATTATTTTTACTTAATTATTATGGGCAGCCAAAGTATCAATTTGTTGAATGAAATAAAGGTATTGACCCTTATCGTTTTCAAGACCTGGGGAATTACCAAGTTTTTTGAGGTAGTTGAGCATAGCAGTATAATAAGCTTTTGTTTTATTTATATACTCCAGCCCTTTTGTTTTGTTGCCGGCTCTATAATAAGCATCTGCAATTGAGACACCTGTTCTTTCCAAGGGGACATTTTTTTCAGGCAACATCTTCATTCCCAAATCAAGTAATTCTTCAGCTTCTTTTTTACGATTTTCATACGACAGGGCATTTGCCACGGTGATAAAAACATAGTGCCTTAAGGTAACACATTGACGCATGGAGGTTTCATCAATATAAACACCCTCAATATCAGCACCGCCAAATTTGAACTTTGTTTTGATTAGATTGAGCGATTTGGTTGTGTTCACATAACCCATCTCAGAATTGGGACTTTGTTTTAAACCAGGAACAAGTTTATATACCAAGCCATCTACCTGAAAGTAATGTTGCAAGGCTTTAAAATCGCTAGCACCAGAGGTTGTGGTAAAGCTTACTGGACGTTTGCCAAAGTTATTTGCAATATAATCCAACACGGCAATCTCACTTTTGTTAAACGACTTGTGGTCGCTGAAGTCCATATATATATATTCCTCCATCATGCCTGTATCTTTTAATGCTATCAGGTTATTGTCTATCATTTCTTGTTTGTTTACCTTTATATAAAACTTGTTGGTGGGGAAAAAAGGCCCACCGTCGTTACTGCGGCCAGCACCATTGTTCAATTTGGGGCACTCATCGCTACCTACAAAATCCATCACTGCTTTTAGCGGGGCAAACCCCGTATCGGGTATTCCGAAACGACCCAGGCCCGGAGTTGGTATTACTTCGCACTGGTTCATTTTTTCACCTGCATATACCTCATGTCTAAGGCTCATATTGATTGGTTTAGAATCATAAGCCTGACGTTTCATCACATCTATATACCAATCGGTATTGAGCAATGAAAGATTTATTACACGCACATCGGTACGTATTCCCTCTACGCCTTGGGCGTACCAAAGGGGGTAAGTATCATTATCGCCATTGGTGAAAAGCACAGCGTCTTTGTCGCACGACTCTAAATAGTCTATGGCACATGACAGGGCTATGGTGCGTTTGCTGCGATCGTGGTCGTCCCAGTTTTGGGTGGCCATTAATATGGGTGATGCCAATAAGCAAATTCCAAAACCCAGCCCCGTTGCTGTTCGGGCATTCATGCGTTTGGAGAGAAACTCTATAAGCCCCAAAACTCCCAAGCCAATCCATACGCAGAAGTATTGGAATGACCCAACAAAAGCATAGTCTCGTTCACGGGGTTGGTAAGGCGGCGTGTTTAGGTACACCACAATGAGCAAACCTGTGAGCAGGAATAAGGACAAGATTACAAAGAAATCTTTGCTATCCTTTTTATATTGCCAATACATTCCCAAAATACCTAAAATAAGCGGCAAAAAGAAAAATGTATTGTGGCCTTTATTGTTTTTTTCACTTTCAGGCAGGTCATTCCGATCGCCCTGCCATAGTTGATCTATAACACCAATGCCCGATGATATACCTCCATTAACTGGCTCCCATTCAGTTGCCTGTTTGTCGTTTTGCCTACCTACGAAGTTCCACATAAAATAACGCCAGTACATAAACCCAAGTTGATACTTAAACATAAATTCTAAATTATGCTTAAACTTAACTTTTTCATCTTGCCGCAATCCTGTCCAGTTTCGGTACCCCTGTTTTTTATTTTCTTCCATATTCCACATGCGGGGGAATAGGGTACAAGATTTTGGATCCCACTTATAGTCGAGCTTATTGCCTGTGGCATCATAACGACCTGTTTTCTCGTTGCGAACATACAGTTTACGACCTTTTACAACATCAATAGGTTTGGCGTCGAAGTTTTGTCCATAAAGCAAAGGCCAGTTACCATATTGCTCTCTGTTTAGATAAGATAAAAGATTGTTGGGGTCTTCTACATTTTGGTGGTCCAAAGGCACATCGGCCAACGAGCGGATAACGAGCATGGCATAAGAACCATAGCCTATTGAGATATATAAAGCACATAAAATTATGGTGTTCCAAATAGTTTTGCCTTTGCGTTTGGTATATATTAAACCCACGGTAAATAAGACAGCCATCAGTATTAAAAATCCGAAATAACCCATATTGAAAGGCATGTGGAATACGTTTACAAACAGAATTTCTATTTGTAAAATAAGCCAAGGATAACCGGGTATAATAACATTTTGAACAACAATAATAGAAGAGAGGGCAACAATTATTGCTATAATAAACCTCTTGGTATCAATATGATATTTTTTGAAGAAATACACAAACACAACAGCGGGAATAACCAACAAGTTAAGTAAGTGAATACCGACAGATACGCCCACCAAAAAGGCAATCATTACAAGCCATTTGTCGGCATGTTTTGGGTTGGTGTCCATGGTGTTTTCCCATTTCAAAATACTCCAGAAAGCAATGGCTGAGAAGAAACAGCTTGCGGCATATACCTCGCTTTCTACTGCTGAGAACCAAAATGTATCCAAGAAAGTACAAGAGAGAGCTCCTACAAATCCTGCGGCCATAATAGCATAAGTTTTGTCTGAGGTCAATTCCTGTTTGCCGGCGGTGTACATCTTTCTTGCCAAGTGTGTAATGGTCCAAAAAATGAACAAAACAGTTAAAGCACTGGTAAATGCAGACAAGAAATTGACCCAATAAGCTACATTGGCCTGATTGCCAAAAGCCAAAAGCGAGAAGAACTTGCCCAGTAGCAAGAACATGGGAGCTCCAGGAGGATGCACCACCTGTTGCTTGTCAGCGGCTGACAGAAACTCTCCGCAGTCCCAAAAGCTGGCGGTGGGCTCAAGTGTGAGCATGTAAACTGCAAGCGAGATTGCGAATGCTACCCAGCCAATTATGTTGTTTAGTTTTTTAAATTGATCCATAAGGAATTATAAAAGATAAATTTTGAATGATAAATAGTTATATATATTAATATTAAAATCTGAATAAAGGTATTGCCCAAGGTATTGCAGCCAAAACAAAGAGCAATGCCGCGGCTGACCATATAAACAAGTGTTTGTGTTTTAAGTTATCTGTTTTTGCTTTTTTGCTTTTGCTGCGGGCTAAATGAACAAAGATCCAAGCAATAGTCATCAGGGAGATATGTTCGATTCCAATTACACGAATATCTGCGTTCTTCATGATTTCACCCATGGAATGCCCTTTCATGCGTTCTGGGAAAAAATACACCCAATATTGCAACATACCCAACATAAACATGACGTCAGCGGTGATCATATAGAATAAGCTGAACTTATTGTCGGCAGCCACAAAGGGGAGATCCATTCTCCAACCTCGAATTGAGCGAACAATTACAATTAGGGCTAGAACTAGGTAAACCCACCTGAGCCAACTATGCGAATTGAGTAATAAGTTTTGCAATTTTTCAGTTTTTAATATCGGGCAAAGATAGTGGGATGGGGCTTTATTTTAGGAATGATAATTTTTGAAAAAAAACAATTTTATTAAAACCAATTAATGTTTAAATTTGTGTGCTTAATTATCATGAGAAAACACACACATACATTGACATTGATTTTTGGGGCTACGGCTTTTGTATTTGCAGCACTTCATTTTACTGCGGCACCTCAAAAACAAAAAATGGCAGAAAGCGAAAAAGCTTCAAAAAACGGTATAGAAGATTCTGCAGCAAAGAAAGGCTACACCAAGATGGAGGTAGACTATTTTCTTAAAAACTACAACAAACCCAAGAATGAAATATGGGTATGTTATTTTTGGGCTACTTGGTGTATGAACTGTACCCGCACACACCGCACGCTTTCGCAGCTTGACCAACAGTTTAAAGCCAGTAACGTGCGTTTAATATCGCTTTCCATGGACAAAAAGAAGAAAAAATGGACAAAGTTTTTGGAAGATAACGGTGCTGATTGGGAACAGATATTTGCTACAGGTATGAGCTTCGACAAAAAGTTTGTTAGAGATTTTGGAAATATTACTGCCTTGCCACAGTGCTTTATAATATACCGCACCGGCGAGGTGAAACGTATCAATCTTCTGAACCAGTTGAGAAATGAGATAATGAAAGCCATTGAGCAATGAGCGGAAAAAGACCGCAACTTTTGCTCATTGACAATTTCGATTCCTTTACTTATATATTGCTGCACTATTTCGAGGCTTTGGGATGTAGGGTAGATGTAATTCGCAACGATACCGCCCCACCCACATTAATATATAATAATTACCAAGGCGTAGTAATTTCGCCAGGCCCTGGCACTCCGGCACAATCGGGGAATTTAATGGGATTGTTGAATTTATTGGCAGATAAAGTTCCTGTACTTGGTATTTGCCTTGGTATGCAAGCAATAGGTGAACACTACGGACTAATATTAAAGCATGGGAGCAAACCATTCCATGGCAAGCAAACCGAGATAACGCATACAGATCATCCCATGTTTGCAAATGTACCAAACAAGTTTTTAGCAGGCCGTTACCATTCACTTGCATTGAAAAGCACGAACACAGCACCTTTTGAAACAACAGCAATATCAGCAGAGGGAGAGACCATGGCTATGGCACACAAGCATTTGCCTTTGTGGGGAATACAATTCCATCCAGAAAGTTGTATGACTGAGCACGGCACACAGATGATTAAAAACTGGTGTGGTTTACTTAAAGCACATGTTGCTCGACCGAAAGCGTGAGCAGATTTTCGATATGTGCTTTTGCAGCAATATCAGTTTGTAGCAATTTGCGTAATACTACCAAACCCACACTTCCGCCGGGCAGAACAAATACAGCAGCTATGCCAGAAAGTTTCATTATATCTTCTATAGAACTGCGGAGATTTTCAGCAGCCTTGTCGTCGTTGAACACTCTGCCTGTAGTTAGATCCTCTAATGCGGTGCAAGAATTGTTTTTTAACATTAGGGCCAGTTCCTTATCGTGGCGAAGGGTGTTTAACATGTTCTCTTTAACATGTTCCATTCTGCTGCACAAAACATATAGGTGTGTTTTTAACTGTTGCATGTTTTTAACATAAAGCTAAAAAATTTATATCTTTACATTGGGCGGAAGAAACGGTTTTATGTTCCCCCCATTTATATATATATCACGAACAATACTTGAACTGATAGCTGATAATTTCGCTGGGCAAACAAAAAAAACCGTTTCAATTTCGGGTGCAAGTGCTTGGTTCATCTGGGCGATGTTTTTTTCAAAATCAAAATCAGAATTGTTCCGAAGACCACGGATTAGGAAATTGGCATCTGTTTTTTTGCAAAAATCTATAGTAAGCCCTTTATAGGTATCTACTACCACATTGTCCATATCGGCAAATGCTTCCTGCAAAAACAATAAGCGTTGCTCTATCGTAAAAAGTGTTTTTTTATCTGCGTTGATACCTATGGCAACAAATACTTTGTCAAATAAAGAAGCGGCTCTTTGTACAATATCATAATGCCCCATTGTAACAGGGTCGAAACTACCGGGAAAAACTGCTGTTTTTTTCATGGGCAATAATATATGATTTGTTTTTTATTTTTGGTTGTCACGCCACTCATACACCCATGTGCTTTGAATCATTTCCAAGTGCCCTTCGGTACATTCTTCTTTAGTGCCTTTAAAATTGGGTATTTCCAACACCCACCCCATTAGCTCGGTAAAACGAATGCGGTATATTTTCGACTCACCGAAATCATCACCAAATTTTTCGTGCAGGGCTATGGCGATATCTTCATAGTCGTTCCAGTATATGGGTAGTTGAAAGCTCATTGTTTTTAAGTTAAAAGTGATAAGTGAAAAACTAAAAGTGCTGCATTGTTCACTTTTAGTTTTTCACTCTGTTTGTTATATTTAATGCCCTACAAAGCTGCTTTGGTCAGGCACAAGGAGGGTAACATCGCCATGTATTTCGCATTGACAGGCAAGGCGGCTTTCAAGCGTTAGGTTTTCGGCCATGTCTATCCTGTCTTCTTCGTTTTCTTCCATCTCGCTTATGTTTTCCTTACCTGATTTTATATATACATGGCAGGTGGTGCAACCGCAAACTCCGCCACAGTTGTGCTGCAGTTTTACGTTGTGCTCCATGGTAACATCCAGAATGTTTTCTCCTTCATCGGCAACAAGGGTTATCGGTTGTAGCGTTTTATCGGCAAATAAAAATGTGATATTATATTGGTTCATTGATAGGGGGTGCAAAAATATATAAAAAAACCTTAGCAGGTCAATTCTTTTGTAAATCTTTCTCTAACTGTTGTATGGCCTTACGCATAGTAATTTTGTCAGTATCAAAATTGATGGCCTGCAGCAAATAAGGTTCATCATTACTGTCGTAAATAATTTTAAACACATGATAATTATATTTTGTTTTACCAATCAAATAGGGAGAGGTTATAAGTTCGGGGTTTTTATTAATTTCAATCTCACCAGTTAAAGCGGAAGAATCTTTTATTACATAGTTGTATTTTAGTTTTTCAAAATACACAGGGCTATAACTTTCGTTAAAGGTGAGAATATTTGTGGTATCAAAAGCGAAATCAATTTTTGCCGTGCGGCTGCTCTGCTTCTTTGTGGGCAAGCTTTTACAGGGTTTGCAGTCCCACACAAAAACGATATATTCATGCTTCGATTTGGAATGATTGATGGAGATATTTCCCTGGTAAAATGTTTTGTCCAAGATAATTTTTTCATAAAACTCTTTGCTATACGGATACAGAAATTTGAAAGTGAGGGGAAGGGCAATCAATACCTGTACAAGTGTTCTTGTATTGTTCGATAATTTTACTTGCCGCAACCAATAGTCAAAAACAATAATTACCAATAATCCCACTATTGAGAAAACCCGTTTGATACCTTCAAAATTTTGTTTGTCGAAAAACAAAACGATGGCCTCGGTAAGAGCAAAGAAAATTAAAAAGAAAGCCACATAGAACAGTGGTGAACGCAAATAACCAGCCTTTTTGAACATGGGGGCAAAGTTAATGGGAAATAAGCCCCGATAGCTATCGGGAGGGAGGGACGGGATTTTGAATTTTGAATTTTGCGAATGGGAATTAGGGCAGCTCTAGTTTTTTTGAACGCCAGCAACGAATATCCATGATATAGATATCGCGGTTCTCTAGCACATAGCTGCCGTCCAGCTTGTCTCTAATCTTTTTGGTAAACACTACGCGGTTTCCGTCTGGAGATACATTTGGCATTTCATAAGAACGGCTCTCGCAGTTTGGGCGGAGGTATTCTTTAACCGTGGAATCGGTGAGGTTTATTTTAACTATCCAGTCTTTTAGCGACACAATAGCCTCGTACCCATTGGGCAATAAGCCGATATCGCTAAACTCAGAACTTTTAACCGCAGTAGAGTTATTGGTATTGGTGTTTTTTTGATAATCGGCATTGTATTGGAATATCTGGTTATTGCCAGTATTGAGGCCTACCAAAACCCCGTCAACACCTGTAAAAGAAAGATTGCCATTGCTCACATTTAGTACTGACTTAGTGCTGCCATCCAAGTCCATAATGGTGTTTTTTTGGGAAATTTGGTCGTAGAATAAAATCTGTGTTCCATCTTTGCTCCATGAAGGGCCACTGGCCTTTTCCCTAATTTTCCGCATGGTGGTTCCGTCTTTTTTTACCTTAAATATATTTCTGTGATCGTCCACAAAAAGAATCCATTCATTAGGACCGGGAGCATAAGAAACAAATCCTGAGTTTGATTCTGCCCCCGAAGGCATGGTGTCTGATTTTTTTCCTTTATATACAATTACCGAATACTCATTTGTTCTGAGATTGTATGAAATTAATTGTTTGGATAATTGACCAATTACTGCATGGCGAACCATATCCAACCCATCAATATAAGATAGTTTTATATAATACAATATCTCAGGGTAGTAAGGGTCGAATTTTGCTTGCTCTCTTCTAAACTGGGCAGACATCGTATTATATGAAACGGGCAGACCAACACAAACTTCTGGCTCATCGGGGTTGTCCAAATCGGGCTTGGCTTTGCGGCAATTGGCAAGGCAAGCAATGAGCAGTAATAAATAGATGCCTTTATACATCGGCTATTTGGGTTTTTGTTCCACAAATGTAAGTCTTTGTTTTTATATCCAACTACTTAAACCCCAAAAAATGCTATAGGGTTGTATCATTTAATTAAAAAACCTGTGAAAAAATGCAAAGTGCAGTAAACCAACAGTGTAAAAACATTGAACTTTGTTGCCTTATATTTGCACGCATCAGATGAAAAGCCGAAGACCTATCCATATCATACAACTGCTTAGCGACCTTGGTGCAAACCCCGCCAAGCAGGGGGCGGCACTCGGCCCTGCCGCACTGCTGGATTACGACAAACAACATCAAAATCTTTTAACCCTGTTTCCTACTACAAAAATTGAGGTGCCTGAAACGTATTCACGGCCCGCTACTTTATTTTCATTTGCTCAGTACATAGACATTATTGGCTGGCATCAGATAAATGCCTGTGAGCAGATTTCAGATATTGTGAAGCGAGGAAATTTTCCATTGATATTAAGCGGCGACCACAGCAATGCAGCATCGGCCATAGCCGCTGTTAGAAACCAAAACCCAGATAAAAAAATAGGTGTGATTTGGATTGATGCACACGCAGATTTGCACACGCCATATACAACGCCCAGTGGCAACATGCACGGCATGCCCGTGGCCATTAGTTTGGGCATTGACAACAATAAGCAAAAAAACCTTCCCAGCGATATAGAAGTAGCATGGTGGGAAAAACTTAAAGCACAGAACGGTTTGGGAAAAAGTTCTATTAATCCGCAGGATATTGTATTTATTGGTATCAGAGATTTGGAAACCGAAGAATGGGACTATATACATGCCGAAAAAATAAAGTATTATAGTACCGATGACATAAATAGAGCCAGTACAAAACAATTGTATAACGAGATATTGACCTATTTTAATGATTATGATTTATTATATGTTTCGTTTGATATTGACAGTATGGACAGCGATTTGGTGCCCGGCACAGGAACGCCTGTTGCAGGTGGTTTGACCAAAGAACAAGCAGGAGAACTTTTATATTATTTGTGGAATACGCCCAAGCTATGCGGCCTTGAAATAGCAGAAATAAACCCGCAAATTGAGCGAGAAAAAACTTTGAAAAACGTTTATGCACTACTGGAAATAATGTTGTCGGCAAAGGTTTAATCGCAAATAAAAAATCAAACATTTTTTATCATATTATGTTTTACTTTTGCAGTGTTACTAAGCAATAAAAAACATGAATATAGCAATAGGTGGAGACCATGCCGGATTTGAGTACAAAGAAGTACTAATAGTTTGGCTTACCGAAAAAGGACACGAGGTAAAAGATTTTGGCCCGTTCTCGAACGATTCATGCGATTATCCTGATTTTGCCCACCCGTTGGCAGCAGCAGTGGCTAACAAAACATATAATATAGGTATTCTTATTTGTGGCAGTGGCAACGGTGTGTGTATTACCGCAAACAAACATACTGATATAAGAGCAGCACTGTGCTGGGAAGTAGAATTGGCAAGCCTTTCACGCCAACATAACGATGCAAATATTATAGGTATTCCATCCAGATTTGTAGATATAGAAAAAACAAAACAAATGATCCAAGCATTTATCGACACCCCATTTGAAGGAGGTAGACACCAAAAAAGGGTGAACAAAATTAATCTATAGTATGAAGAATTTTTTTATCAGGTTATTGGTATCGGCAGTGGCGGTAATATTTGCGGTGTACTTGCTGGACCCGCATGTAAAATTAAAGGGAGGGTTTGAAGAAGCTTTATTGTTAGCCTGTGTATTGGGTTTTTTAAATGCGGTATTAAAACCCTTATTAATATTGCTCACCTTGCCCATTACTATACTCACTATGGGTATATTTCTAATGTTTCTAAATGCATTTATTATATATATAGCATCTTATTTATATGCAAATTTTAAAGTGGAAAGCCTTTGGTGGGCATTTCTATTTAGCGTGATTGTTTCAGTGATAACTTCTATAATAGAATCGGTGCTGCGAAGGGATAAAATACTGGATCCGTATCCAAAAGAAGAAGAGGAACAACAACAATAATTTAGTAGAGCTTACAAGTTTTTTATCCTCAACCCCATTCTCCCCTCGTAAGTCTGGAGACTTACCATATTGTACCCACAAGTTATGCTTCGCTAAACTTGCGGGGGCTGGATGCTTCGCTAAACTTGCGGGGGCTGACGACAATAAAAAAATAGCTGAACTGATGGAAAAGGGCAGGTTGCTGGTGCGTGAAGATATAACGATTTATATGGGTACTTATGAATTTACAAATCCGCAGTTTTTCTTTCGGTTTCAACTTGCAGCCAGATTGGGCAAGCCCGGCACACGCACTATGGCTCTGCGGGTGAAAATACACAGCATGGCAAACCTGCCGCTAACGGGCTGCAAAGTGGTGGTGCAGCCCAGCCGCAAAGACAGTAAACCGCTTGAGGGTGAAACGAGTAAAGCAGGCAGGGTGCAGTTTCAGCATATTGCCAAGGGTAAATGTACCATAACGGTAACTATGCCCGGCGGCGAAACGCAGCAGCAGGAAGCAACTATTAAAGCATCAGAAAGGGCTGATTTGCTTTTTGTGTTGTAGAGACGTAAAATTTTACGTCTCTACAACTGCGAACCGTGACCGTGAGTTGCCATTGTGTAAAGGCGGAAAATGATATTACCAAAAAGGATTACTCTTTTTCTTATATATTAATTTGTCCTTATTAATCTTATATCGAAAACCGACGGTAGCCCCTAAATATATTGATTCAATAACATTTACCCCTACATATTTACGGTAAGTGTGGCCTATACTTAGCTCAGAAAACAAATTGAATTCGCAATCTAGGTTATATTTGAAACCGACTAATCCATACGATGTTGTAACGAATGAAGGTTTACCATATAATATATATTGTTGGTAACCACCATTCGATGCTTTATCTTTTATTTGGGCATTTGTTGTTAAGCCATTCATACTTCCATTTGAATTGCGAACATAACATATATATTTGTTTTGTATTGAAACTCCAATATTGCCACCCACCCCCATATATATTGCCCAATTTCCGAGAGGGCGAGTATTTATTAGATAACTTAAATCCAAACTTAAATCTTTATTTATAGGATGAAATTGATGATACCTACCGTATACCTTCTCTCTAATAACAACAGCAGGAATAGTGTTTGAATTAAACTGAATCCCGATTCGAAATTCTTGATTTCGCAACAAAAAAGTATTGGTGTTTCGTTTAAAAGTAGCAGAAAGCATTACGGCATTTCGTGCTTGCAAGGGCTCATAATTATACTCTGTATCTATATTGTTTTTCTCAATATTTTGAAGCACTTCTGGAATATTGGTACCCGAGCTTTTGGCATCATATAATATATTCATCAACTGTTCTGAATTCATACTTGGATTTAACACTTCGGGCTGAAACGCCTGATATCGTAAATCGTACCCATTTATATACCAATTTTTTTTTAGAATACTAATTTTATATATACCCGTATCTTGAGCAAGCACACCGAGAGAAAAAAGAACAGATAATATGAACAAGCCAATGTTTTTCATTTCAAAAAAAAAGTATTATATATAATCAGAAATTATGCGTTCACCATTACACGCATTACGGCACTTATTATAGCATCGGTATCATACCCACATTCATTATATAATTCATCTTGTTCACCATGCTCTATCACCCTGTCTGGCATACCCATAATGTGGACTTGTGCATGGTAGTTGTGCTCGGCCATAAACTCTAATACGGCACTGCCCATTCCGCCTTTAATGGTGCCATCTTCTACAGTAATTATTTTATCATGTTTTGCAAATATTTCATGCAGTAATTCTTCATCAAGCGGTTTTACAAAACGTATATCATAATGTGCAACTGAATGGCCAAGTTCTTCCAGTTTTTCTACAGCTTTTGTTGCATAATTTCCTATATGTCCCAATGATATAATAGCAGCATCAGTACCCTCTTTTAATTTGCGTCCTTTACCAATTTCTAGCTCTGCAAAAGGTTTTCGCCAATCAGCCATCACACCATTGCCACGAGGATAGCGGATGGTGAAAGGCCCTTCATATTTTCCCAACTGGGCAGTAAACATCAGGTTGCGTAATTCTTCTTCGTTCATGGGCGATGCCACTATCATATTGGGCACACATCGCATATAGGCAATGTCCAATGCACCATGGTGTGTAGGCCCATCGGCACCGGCAATGCCTGCACGGTCGAGGCAAAAAACCACATTTAGTTTTTGTATGGCTACATCGTGTACCACTTGGTCGTAGGCACGCTGCATAAACGAACTATATATATTACAAAATGGCAGCATGCCCTGCGTAGCAAGGCCCGCAGAAAAAGTAACTGCATGTTGCTCGGCTATGCCCACATCAAAAGCACGATTGGGCATGGCTTTCATCATAATGTTCATGGAACTTCCGCTTGGCATGGCTGGAGTAACGCCCACAATTTTATCATTCATTTCTGCAAGCTCCACCAAAGTGTGCCCAAATACATCTTGATATTTTGGGGGCTGAGGAGCATCATAAGTTTTCTTATATATTTCGCCCGATATTTTATCGAACAAACCAGGGGCATGCCATTTGGTTTGGTCTTTTTCAGCTAACGGAAAACCTTTTCCTTTTACAGTTAAAACATGCAATAGTTTAGGCCCAGGAATTTTTTTCAAGTCACGCATTACTTCCACCAAATGGTGTACATCGTGCCCATCTACGGGGCCGAAGTAGCGGAAGTTGAGACTCTCGAAAAGGTTGCTGTGCTTGAGCAAAAGAGCTTTCACACTTTTACGTAATTTACTTGCAAACTTTTGTGCATTGGGTCCGAGCTTGTCTATATGCCCAGCTAAATTCCACAATTCATCTTTTACTTTATTATAAGTACCGCTGGCAGTTATGTCAGTAAGATAATCTTTTAATGCCCCCACGTTTGGGTCGATGCTCATACAATTATCATTGAGCACCACCAAAAGGTTTGCATTTTCAACACCCGCATGGTTAAGCCCTTCAAAGGCCATTCCGGCAGTCATAGCACCATCGCCTATTACAGCAATATGTTGTCGGTCGTGTTCGCCTTTAAGTTTTGATGCTACAGCCATGCCCAGTGCAGCAGAGATAGATGTAGAAGAGTGCCCCACACCGAAAGTATCATATTCGCTTTCGCTACGTTTGGGGAAACCACTAAGTCCTTTATATATTCTATTGGTATGAAATAAATCGCGGCGGCCAGTAAGTATTTTATGTCCGTAAGCCTGATGACCTACGTCCCAAACCAGTTGGTCGTAGGGTGTATCAAATATATAATGTAGGGCTACAGTTAATTCAACCACACCCAAGCTTGCACCAAAGTGCCCACCATTAATGGAAACATTGTCGATAATAAACTGCCTTAAATCGCTGCACACCTTTACCAGTTCTTTTTCTTTGAACTGTTTCAAGTCGTGGGGTGTCTGAATTTTTGAAAGGTATTTGCCTGGTTCTATTTCGTAACTCATTCGTTTTTATTTGAGGTGTGTACGTTTCGATTTAAGATATTGTTTGCAAATTTCTGCTATTATTTGTTAAAAACGGCAATAAAAATTGAGAAGCCTGTATAAATCACCACAAATGGCTAAAATTTTGGCCACAAATTTGTTTTGTGGCAAAAGTGTTTATAATATTGTAATGGAAAAAGGAACATTTTTTAAAACAACATGCTCAAAAACAAATTGATGCACCAAATATTTAAAACAGGTTTTCTGGGAACTATCATACTGATTTGCTTCAGCATGCAGGTATTTGCCCAGCAATCTGTAAAAATATTTGTGCCTTATCGTGTAGGAAACCTGTGGGGATATAGTGATACCACTGGCAGAATAGTGATTAAACCAAAATTTACTGAAGTATTTCCTTTTGATGGACTGTATGGGATGGTACGCGAAAACGGTGTATGCAAATGGATAGACCAAAAAGGCGACGTACACGATAAGATGTTTGGGGGCGAGCCCGATTGCGAAGAATACGAAGACTTTGGCCATGCGGCCGCAGATATTACAGGTATAGAAAACATAGGGGGAAAGTATGGCCGTGCGGATAGTGTTTCTTATAATATTCCATTTATATACGACAACTTTAAGCCCAGTGCAGTTGAGAACAGATTTGCTTTGATGAAGAACGGTTTGTGGGGAGTGGTGGATAAGAAGAATAAAATACTGGTGCCGTTTAAATTTACCGATATAATAGTATTGGATGCCGGCCATTTTTTGGCCAAAAACGACAGTGCTTATGGTATTATAGATATCACCGGAAGAATTACAGTTCCTTTTACGTATGACGGCATTAAAGATTTTGATGGGAAAATACTGATTGCACGCAGGGGAGATTATTGGGGGTATGTAAATGCCCGCGGCCGGCAGATTACAGGTTTCAAATATGCAGCATGCAAACCCTTTGTAAAGGGGTTGGCGATTGTTACCTTGCCCAACGAACAAATAGGTTATATAGACATGCGGGGACGCGAATATTGGAAAGAATTATAACATGCAAAAACTATTATATACATCTATTTTTTTAATACTATTTGCCTGTGGTAAAAGCACCAAAGACGATGCCATACCTTATGTTGCCGTTGATACCTATATCAATATCACACTTAACCAATATCAAAAATTACAAAACCCCGGTGGCTGGGCAGTACTGGACAATGTGGGCGTAAGGGGCATTGCAGTTTTTAAAAACATTGCTGGAGAATATAAAGCGTTTGATTTAAACTGTAGCTACCGCCCTTTGGATGCCTGTTCAAAACTGGTTGTGGACTCCTCTGGATTTTTTATGAAATGTGGTAAATATGTTAGCGGACAATGGACACCCTGCTGCGATTCGCAGTTTGGCACCGATGGCTTTCCATTAAAGAACCCGGCAACCCGGCAGTTGCGGGAGTATAATGCAGTGCTTACTGGTAATTTATTGCGTATATATAATTAATCTAAACCAATTGAAGGTTTAAAATCGAGTTTGTAAAGCATTTTATAGTCCCAAATCTTACAGTTATTAGATTTTCTGTAAAACAGTATGGGTGTGTGGTCTTGCGTATTGATATATTGTTCTGTACTGATATTTCCTAGTAAAGTTAAATCCCATTTTTTTTGATATAAAAATAATACTTTGTCATAGCCTTTATTGAAAGCCCAAAATGGGATAAATGTATCTCCTGTATCAGTTTGAATGATTAAAAATACTTTAAGTTGTTTTATCCCTTTTTTTAAGTCCATTAAAGCATCACGTAATTGCACAACACACTGCAAACATTTGGTATTATTCACTATCATAATAATAGAAGTATCTCCAAATTCAGTGAGGTAGAATAACTCAGAATCCTCATTGTACAAGTTGGTTTGTCCAATTGTATTATTGGCTGAAAACAAACTTAGTGCTATTACAAAAATGACAGTCTTAATTTTATCAAAGTCCATTGCATTCCATTTGCTTTTAGATATTTTTTGCGTTCTTCCATCCCTGTTTTTCCAGAAATATATTCTAACTTTACAGGGAGATAATATTGGTTAAACATAAATGCCACATTGTTCTTAAAATACAAACTTGAAGAATATGTAATTTCAGGAAATGGCCTGTGGCCGTTGTGCATGGAATCCCTCATATAAAAGAAATCTCTAATATCAATTTTGCTATCCTTTATTGCTTTATTCCTATTGAAGTCATATATTAAAACATGTCGCGTAGTTTGCTTTTCTCCTAAAAGTTTGTATGACACAAGTAATTTATGTTTGTTAACCCAGTAAATCTTTTCAATCCTACAAATACTGTCATCCATAGCCAGAATATTAGAAATGGAGCTTTTTACATTTAAGATACTGAAACTATTCAGAAGGGAATCAAGATTGGCATTTACCCAGTTTGCCGGTTCTATATTATATGACTTAAAGTTTAATAATTGAGAATTGTAAAAATTGACTTGAAATTTTAGTGGTTCACAAAATGCAATTTTATTTTTTGTTATTGTTATCCAATTGTGAATTAAATGACTAAATTCAATTCCACTTATTTTGGGATGAATCGTTTTTATTAATATCCCACTTCTCAAATCCAGTGTGCTTATACTTGTGGTATATGCCTGATCGTTTGGGTGATAGTTGTAACAAGTGTATAGCACCGCTGTAGAATGGTTTAACTCTTCTATGCTTTCTACATAATGACCAACTGACAATACTTTTCTAAATTCATATCTGTTATTTTTTCTGATAAATAAAACCTGGACTCGAAAATGGGAAACAATTAAGTAATTGCCATTTCGTGAAATGAAAAGAGCATTTATGCGTCCAAAACTTTTACTTTGTTGGCTTATACTGTCGGGATAAACTAGTTGAACATCAGTGGCTGAACCAGAATTTGGATATACCTTTTTAAGATTTAGATTCCTGAATGATTGATTGTCTTCTACTATGCTGTCATAATAGAAAAGAAAGTACTTTGAATTAAAACAAGATACGGAATTGGCAGCAGACCCTTGACAATACTTAATGTTGAGGTTAAATCTTGTTTCTGAAATAACTTCACCACTTTGCCCAAAAGCATGAAACCCAAAAATGGCACAAAAACAATTAACAAGGGTAAACTCTTTTAGCCTAAAACGGATTGGCATTTTAAGGAATTAGACCCAATGTTTGTGCTTCTAAAATAGTATAAATTTTAATCTCAGTTGTTGAAGCATTTGAAGTAAATACTACTACTGCATCAGGCAACACTATAGTACCTGACAATAAACCTGTTTGAATATTGTTCGCAACTATTTGTTCAAGTTCAGATATTCGTTGGGAAGAATAGGCAATTGAGGGCGTGTATATAGTAAAACTACAGGTGTTAGAACCAGCGTCTAAACATTCAAGTCTATATAGGACTAATCCTGATATTGGATCTGTGGTTCGGGTTTCTGTGACAGTTCCAAAACCATTTTTTCCACCATTGAAGCTGTTAATTATAATGTAGCCAAAAGAAGGGCTTAAAATGCTTAACAACATTGAAAGCAAAATCACTTTTTTAATATTTTTCATGGTATTTGTAAATTAATGAATTAGACCTAATTGAGTAGCCTCTAATGTGCTATAAACAGTTATTTCGAAACCGCCGGTTAAATTTGAAGTATAAACTACAAATTGGCCAAGATAACTAAATGACCCCGATATTAAACCAGAGTTTATGAGACTAATTACCTGCAATTCAATATTTGGATAGTGAATTATGCCATTTCCCTCAGATTCGCCCGCAGGCGGCTTTATAACCCATTCACATGCTGTGTTACCACCTGTTTCGCAGGTCAGCAAATGCACCTGGTTAATATTGTCGTGCGTTTCAGTAAGCCTGAGATAGCCTGAGCGTTTTTGGTCTTTACTTACCTTGTAATAAGCAGATGTGGAAACCGAAGTGGAGAATAATACCACTAATGTTAACACTGAGAATTTTAAGGTGATTAATTTTTTCATATTGTTTAGTTATTAATTAAATTTAGAATTGCAATATTAAAGCTTATTATTTATTATTTATTATTTATTATTTATTATTTATTATTTATACAAACAACTATTTATCAACGCAATAAAAATTAATTGTTTATGACTTATCCCTAAAACGAGACTAAAAAAAGGTTTTAGGTCACCTATTCTACAACCTCTTCTTCCTGCGAAGAAATATATAATATACCGCAAGTATTACAATACCACATACAAACAACCCTATAGCAATAGGTTTTCCCATAGGTTCAAGCTCAAAAAACTCTGAGCACATCCACATAGAGTTTGCTGCTATCCAGAAGCATACCGCAATGTTGTGAAACAAATCGGATATAGATTTTTTGCTGAGCCAGGTTATATATATTCCCAATAATAAGGTAGGAACCATCATAACTACACCCCCTATTTTGAAAGAAGTTACCCAAAATAAATCTTTGAACAGCCACAATACGATATGTCCGTTCTCAAACCAGCGAATGGAGTATATTTTTGGGTGGGAATTTTCTTCTACGGGCAAAGTTATATATATTTAAAAACCATGTTCACTGAGCAGCCAAATTAGCGAACCGATGGTAGCAGAACCAAGCTCCAGTTCGCGTTTGTTCACGTATTTGAATTGGTCAATATCTGTGTGGTGAAAATCGAAATAGCGTTGTGGGTCGGGGATAAAACCTATCATAGGCACACCTTGGTCTCTTAGTGGGCCAATGTCTGCTCCTCCCCCACCTGTTTGCCATTCCGTTACCCAATAGGGTTTAAATAATGGAGCCCATTTATATAATAGTTTCCACTGGCCACTATCACAAGTTGCATTGAAGCCACGGGGTGTAAAACCGCCCTCATCAGTTTCGATAGCGGCTATATGTTTTTCTTTGTTTTGTTTTGCAAGCTCTGCATATTTACGACCGCCACGGAGGCCGTTTTCTTCGTTCATAAACAATACCACCCTTATAGTTCTTTTGGGTTTTAAGTTTAGGTGTTTATATATATTTGCCACTTCCATGCTTTGCACACAGCCCGCTCCATCATCTTGTGCCCCATCGCCATTGTCCCAACTATCCAAATGCCCACCCACTATTATAATCTCTTGGGGTTTTTCTGTGCCTTTTATTTCGCCAACCACATTATAACTTAATACATCGGCCAATGTTTCGCAGTGCATCTGCATTTGCAGTTGCAGTTTGGGGAAAGCACGCAACCATTTGCCAAGTTTTTCTGCATCGTTGGTACTAATAGCGGCACAAGGTATCTTATTATAATTGGTATCATAACGCATGGCTCCCGTATGTGGGTGGTCGCTCAAGCCCACTTCCATACTGCGGCATATAGTTCCCACTGCTCCATACTTGGCAGCAACAGAAGGACCCGCCCAGCGTTGGTCAACAGCACCGCCATAAGCTTCGAACGTAAATATTTTTGCGGGATCCATGCGTCGGTTAAAGAAAACTATTTTTCCTTTTATTTTTTCTTCGCCCAGTTTTATAATATCATTTACGCTGTCCACCATTATAATTTCTGCTTTCAGTCCACCATCGGGGGTTGCCACACTGCCGCCCAAAGCTATAATATTTAATGTCATATAACCCAAGCTGGGATGAGAGACAGCAGCGGTTTCTTTTTTACCCCTTACCCAATGTGGCACCATTACAGGCTGCAGCCATACCGAGTCGAAACCTTGTTGCTCTTTCATCAAATATTCCATCAACTCCACAGCTTTGTTTGCTTGCGGAGAGCCGCTCAACCTTCCACCAACTTTACTACACAACTGCCCCAGATTTTCATAGCATTGTCCTTTGGTGAGGGCGGTATGGTATATATGGGCAATGGTAGTAGAATCGCTGCTTTGCGAAAAACTTGTTATATAGTTTAAGGATAAGAAAATGAGTAGGGCGAGATTTTTTATCATGCTGCAAATATAACATTTAATGATTTAACGAGGTGTGATTTGATGATTTATTGTATATTATAAAAATCCATAAGTTAATAATAACTCCAGCAAATTAATAGTATTATTATCTTCAATTAAAACTCCTTTAATCTCGCATGCAGCAGCAGCTTCAAGGTCTCTATCGCGGTCGCCAACCATTATACTTTCTGCAATATTAATATGATAATGTTTGATCGCTTTTTCTATGAGCAAACTTCCTGGTTTGCGGCAAAGGCATTGGCCAGAAATATCGGGATGGTGCGGGCAATGATATATGGCATCAATTTTTGCTCCCTCATTTAGCAAAAGCATTTTCATTTTTTCATGTATATTTTCTAATGTTTCTTCGGTATATAATCCTTTGGCAATACCGCCTTGGTTGGTAATCACTATCACCAGGCAACCATTTTCATTGGCATATTTAATAGCCTCGGCAATACCGGGGTTCAGTATAAATTGGTCGGGATGTGTAACATAATCGCCGAGTTCGCGGTTTATTATTCCATCGCGGTCTAAAAACAAAGCCTTTTTCAAGAGTGGTTGGTGTTATATTTGCCGCCAAATTTACAACATTGTCCGACAAATTAGTTATTATACCGACCTATAATGAAATAGAAAATGTGGAAACCATGATTCGCAAAGTGTTTTCTTTGCCTCGAGATTTCCATATTTTAATAGTTGATGATGGCGGGGCAGACGGCACTGCAGAAAAGGTGATTGAACTGCAGGAAGAATATGCCGGAGTTTTGCATCTTATGCAACGCAAAGGCAAGCAAGGATTGGGCACTGCATATATAGCAGGCTTTAAATGGGCACTCGAGAAAGGTTATGAATATATATTTGAAATGGACTGCGATTTTAGCCACAATCCTGAAGACCTGATACGCCTGCATGAAGCCTGTTTAAATGGAGCAGATATCGCGGTTGGCTCTCGTTATAAAACAGGAATTAATGTAGTGAACTGGCCCATTGGCCGTGTGCTAATGAGCTATTATGCCTCAGCTTATGTGCGTTGGATTACGGGACTAAAAGTGCGTGACACCACTGCGGGCTTTGTGTGCTATACCGCAGAAGTATTAAGAACCATCGAGCTTGATAAAATCAAATTTAAAGGTTATGCTTTCCAGATAGAAATGAAATTTACCGCATGGAAGATTGGGTTCAATTTGGAAGAAGTTTCTATTATATTTTATGATAGAACATTGGGCGAATCGAAAATGAGTTCGGGAATTTTTAAAGAAGCATTTTTTGGTGTGCTTGATATGAAAATAAATAGTTGGTTTAGGAAATTTCCGAAGAGAGATTAAATATCAAATAATTCAGCAGGGTTTATTTTGTATTACATCGTCTTCATTTCTGAATCCGCCTTTCGCTGTGGCCGAGCCTAAATCAAAACCCTGCTTGGCCATAATGTTTCCTCATCTTTTCTGCAATAGCGGTTACAATATTTACAGGGACCGCATTGCCAAATTGCTGCCATGCTTGGTTGTCGCTTGGGTCAATTTCAAATGTGTCAGGAAACCCCTGGAGTCTTGCACACTCTCTGGGAGCTAGTTTTCTAATATTGCCATTTATATAATACAATCCTGTTTTAGCCCCAATACCACCACCATGGGCTGAGAGCGTGATGGCCTGGCCATTTTCATGATAGATACGCTCACCTTGTCCGCCTTTGTTTATATAACCAATGCGTATTGGCATAAATGCTTTTTCTGAAATGTGATAATTGGTTTTAAAGAAAGTATCATCACGATTTATAATATATTTCTTTGTCTCTTTTTCTGAAATAACCGTCTCTTTTAAAATGATTTTTTTATTTTTAGATATTGGAAACTTGAAAGTATTATTAACTTTTAAATCTTTCCGAAACCCCACAATAAATAAACGTTTTCTACTTTGAGGCAATCCAAAATCACTGGCATTTAATATTTGGTGGTATATATCATAACCCAAATTGTCCAATATATTTTTTACTGTATATAGCGTGTTGCCGTTATCATGCTTTTCAAAGTTTTTTACATTTTCCAAAAGCAACATTTTGGGTTGGTGATGCTCTACAATTCTAGCAATTTCAAAAAACAAAGTGCCGCGTACATCATCAAAACCTTTTTGTTTGCCTGAGATACTAAATGATTGGCAAGGGAATCCGGCACATAATATATCATGAGAGGGAAGATCCCTAGATTCAATTTTTGTAATATCACCTTCGGGCATTTCCCCAAAATTTTTCTTATATATAAGTTGGGCATTCTTATTAGATTCTGATGAAAACACACACGAAGCCATGCTATCAAGCCCTAGACGAAAACCGCCTATACCCGCAAATAAATCTATATATTTTAGAGGGTTCATTTTGGTAATTTCTTCGGATTTTGAGAAGTGTGAAATACAGAATAAACAGATACAATTCCTACTTTTTCATTTACTTTAAAAACTATTATAAATGGAAATTTTTTCAATGGTAAAAATCTGTATTTTGTGTATCTAATCTGAAAATAAGGATTTAATTCCAAAGTAGATAATACCGACTCTAATTCTTCAGTAAACCTGAATCCAAGATTAATCTGTTGCTCTTCGTAATAAGCAGCGATTGTGTTGATATCGATAATAGCTCGCGGCTCAATTAAAACCTCAAACTTCACTTCTTAAAAGTTAAATGACTTCTCAAATCTTCCAATTTTATCCAGCTATTCGGGTCAGCAGTTCTCTCTCGCTCATCCAAAATATCTTTTTGCCATTGCGGAACGGATTCGTCCCAAGGTTCTGGTAAAGGAAATTGTTCCTTGAGAGCATTCCATTCAGAAATAGGGACAAATACCCCTGTAGGATTTCCTTTATTATCGTTTATTAATTGTATCATTGAGCACTAATTAAAAAAACAAAGATAAACCTTTCAATTGAAACTAAAAGATAAATCTTAGGCTAATTTTTTCAACAATTCATTCATACTTATCTGCGGTATTATAATATCTTTCAACGCAGATATCTTCACACGTTCTTGCAGCATCGTATCTCGGTGACGTATGGTTACAGATTCATCCTCAAGCGAGTCGTGGTCAACTGTAATACATAATGGTGTACCAAGTGCATCGTGCCTGCGGTAGCGTTTGCCTATACTGTCTTTTTCTTCGTAGTGGCAATTGAATTCAAACTTAAAATCATCCATGATTTTGCGTGCCAATTCGGGTAAGCCATCTTTTTTTAACAGCGGCAAAACGGCCAATTTAATTGGGGCTAAAGCTGGTGGCAATGCGAGCACTGTTCTGGTTTCAGTTTGTTCTCCATTTTGTACTTGTTCTTCTTTAAATGCTTCACACATTTGCACTAAAAACATTCTATCCAAGCCTATGGAAGTTTCTATTACATAAGGCACATAATTTTGGTTAATCTCCGGGTCGAAGTATTGTAGTTTTTTGCCACTGAATTGTTGGTGCTGGCTCAGGTCGAAATCGGTACGACTGTGTATGCCTTCTACTTCTTTAAAACCTATCGGGAACTTGTATTCTATATCAACAGCGGCGTTGGCATAATGTGCCAGTTTCACATGCTCATGGAAACGATAGCGGTCAGGATTGGTGCCCAAAGCCAAGTGCCATTGCAAGCGGCTTTCTTTCCATTTATGATACCATTCCATCTCGGTACCCGGCCTCACAAAAAACTGCATTTCCATTTGTTCAAATTCACGCATACGCATAATGAAGCCACGGGCTACGACTTCGTTTCTAAAAGCTTTTCCTGTTTGAGCTATACCGAAAGGGATTTTCATTCTTCCTGTTTTTTGCACGTTCAAAAAATTCACAAAAATTCCTTGTGCAGTTTCGGGCCTTAAGTATACATCTTCCGCATCTTCGGCCAATGCACCCATTTGTGTTTTATACATTAAATTAAACTGGCGTACATCAGTCCAGTTGCGTGTACCGCTTACGGGGCAAGCAATTTCGTGGGTTATAATTAATTCTTTTAATGCATCCAGATTGTTATCTGTGATGGCTTTGTCCAAAGCACTTTGTAGTTCTTCTGCTTTATTTGTCTTGCCGTTTTTTATATATTTATCAATCTGGTCCTCCAATAAATTATCGGCACGGTAGCGTTTTTTGCTGTCCTTATTATCTACCATCGGGTCGCTGAAACCATCAATATGCCCGCTGGCTTTCCATATTTTGGGGTGCATAAAAATAGCTGAGTCTAAACCAACAATATTCTCGTGCAATTGCACCATACTCCGCCACCAATATTGGCGGATATTGTTTTTCAGTTCAACCCCGTTTTGTCCGTAATCATATACTGCCCCAAGGCCATCATATATTTCACTACTGGGGAACACAAAGCCATATTCTTTGCTGTGCGATACTACTTTTTTAAATATTTCTTCACTCATAATTGGGGGCAAAGGTAGGGGAAAAACAGGAGGCAGTTAGCAGTAGGCGGGAGGACAATGTTTATAATACTTGGGCATGCCGCCTGAGGCAGGCGTCGGGCTATACGCCTGTATCCCGACCTTCCGAAGCGTCGGAACGGGATGTCGGCTTCTATCCCTCATGCGGCTTACGCAACAATTAATATTTTACCCTACAAACCTTAAACTGCTTATATTCTTTGCCGTCAAAAACACGAAGTATATAAATCCCGGCACCAATATTTTCATCTAGAACAATATGTGAATTTTTGGTTTGGTTTTTCATATATAGTAATTGTTTTCCACTGATATCAGAAAGCGTGATATTATATATATAGTTTTCACTTCCAAAGTTTATATATAGATTTCCAGTTGTTGGATTGGGATATACAATAATGTTTGAAGTTTCAACATCTGCAAAGCCCAATGGGAACAGCGGTTTGTTACTTGAATCAGACGCTGTGATTATAATACTTGCAGCAAGATTTATATTGTTATTGGCAAGGTATGATATAGCTGCAAGTCCAGACCTAGTGGTGTTGTTATAAGTGCTCCAGCTACCACCATTGTTTACAGAATTATTTGTCCATAAAGTATAATGGGCAGTACCTGAAACAAGTTCAGTTGTGTCATAGTTGAACAGGAAACTCGATGTGTTGTTCTGGTAAACAGTTGGCTCAAGTTTATAATATCTTCTGATGCTTTTGCCATTGGCGTTCTGCCATACTTTGTGCCCCCTTGAGAAAGTGGTCACACCCATAGCTTTAGTGGTACTTAACTTTAAACCCAAACCTGCAATATTTGTATTGGCCAGTGCAGAAGTATAGTTTCTCTGTGTGGTGAGCACACCGCTGTCGCCCTTAAATTTAGCACCGTTTGCTTGTTCGGAAACATTGGCCGTGGCAGAAAGAGATATATTATACCCCGACAAATCTACCCAGCCGCTGCCCACATTTGCAACCGAGCGAACATATATATTTTTGCCCAATGTTATTCCAGAAGTCCGTTCAAAGTTTACTTGGTTAACCGTGTCAATTTTTAATCCTGTAATTGTTGGAGAATTGATTCCGCCAATAACCTGCAAATTGCCAAAAGTGGATTTATTGTTTATATAGCCCGAAGTAGAAACCGATAAATTAATACCTGCTCTTCCCAACACCAAGTTATACCCGTTCATTTCCAGTTTGCCCGATTGTAAATCGAGACCTGCAAATTGTGTATTGGCACCTAAAATAATTCCATTTGGCCTGTTCGCCTTAAAAGTACCCAATATCTGTAGTTTTAAATTGCTGATAGCACCTGATTGTGAATTACCCAATAGCGTAAGGTGTGAAGGCTGCGAATTGCCTGAAACCAATATACCATTGGCAGTATATATATACCCATTTGAAGTATTATTAGTTCCCACAGTTAATGTGGTATTGGGATATATAACTAAAGTTCCCTGGGTGAGTTTTAATGTATCTGTTATATATATATCGGTAAGAATTCTTGCTCCAAAATTATTGGGATTGTTCAATTCAATATTTGAATAAGTTGCCACTCCTTGTATAGATTGTGTGCCGAAATCGCGGGTCAATATTAGTTTTCCTTTGCCAAAAAATGTTCCGCTGTTTGCAATATCTCCATTGGTTGTTAAATTGTAACCCCGGTTATCTATACTATTTCCTGTTCCCATTGCCAATACATGCTTCATGGTGATATTACCGCAGAGTTTTATTTTCCCATTGAAATTGATGCCGTGATAATTTCCCGCTGGCAATCCACTATTATTATTCAAAAACAAAACTCCTCCATCCGCATATAAGGTTCCCGACTGACTGAACACCCCATAGATACTTAGCTTGCCACTGCTGAGCATTCTTATATAAGCCCCTGAATCTATCCTTATTGAATTTGTGCTTTGTGCCAAATCAATAGTAGGATATCTGCTCAATCCTGTTGGTATATTAATAGAGTCAAAGCTGTTTGGAACCCTTGCAGGACTCCAGTTTGCAGCATTCTTCCATAAACTATCTGTTGCCCCCGTCCATACAATACTTGCTTGCATTTGGGCGGGTTCATATAATGATACCTGTGAGGAAACTGTACAATTATTGGAGTCTTTTGCGGTAATAGTATATACTCCTTTTTGCAAATTATTATATATATTATTTGACTGATAATTTGCATTCCCCAACTGGTACATATAGGGAGAAGTTCCACCGCTCACGTTTATCTGCAAACCACCTGTGGCCGTGCCATCGCAACATATATTTGTTTTGGAAATGGACATTGCCAAAAGTATATTGTTTGCGGGTAAATTAACCGTGTTTGTTGACACACAGCCATTGGAATCTTTTACAGATATTATATAATTTCCCGATGAAAGACTGTCAAATTTATCGCTGTTCTGGTAATTCCCATTTCCTATTTTATACATATATGGAGGAGTTCCCCCCGATACATTTACCCTAATAGAACCGCTGTTCCCCGCACAGTTTGCATAACTGGTATTGGTATTGAACAATAGAACATTTGATGGTTCGGTTATATTAAAATAAAGGGTAGATAAACAATTTGTGGAGTCTTTAATATATAATATATAATTGCCCACTTTCAGGGAACCAAAAGTAGGATTGCCCTGAAAAATACCGTTCCCCAGTTTATATAAGTATGGCCCGTTCCCACCTATTGCCGAAATATCTACAGAGCCCGACGAATCGCCTTTGCAAAGTACATTGTGCAGGGTAAGGCCAGCACTTATGGGGGATGGCTGTGTAATAGTAACTGCTGATTTCGAAACACAGCCATTTGCATCACGCACGGTTATTATATAACTGCCCCCACTTAACTTTATAAACTTATTTAGTGACTGATAGCTCCCGTTCCCAATTTTAAATTGATAAGGATTTCTTCCCAAACTGGGCGTGACGGTGATAGTGCCCGATGAATCACCATAACAGATAGGCGATGTGGCGTAGGTGTTTATCTTTACCTGTGGCAACTGGTTTATATAAATCGAATTTGTATCGGTGCAGCCGTTGCTGTCTTTCACAGTTATAGTATGCCAGCCAGCTTTTAAATTATCAAAATAATTGCTGTACTGGTAATTTCCGCCGCCCAGTTTATATTGGTATGGCTGTGTGCCGCCAGTTACCGTTACCACAGCCTCGCCCGTTGAATCGCCATAGCACATAATACCCGAGCTGGGAGTGGGGTAGTTCATTATTTTTAAAACAGCAGGTTGAGAAATATTAAATCCAAATGCTATAATACAATTATTGCTGTCCTTAATAGTTATTGTATAATTACCGACCACCAGATTGCTGAAACTATTTTGACTTTGATAATTTCCATTTCCAAATTTATATAAATACGGAGCAGTTCCACCAGAGGGTGTTATTATAATACTCCCGTTGGAGTCTCCATAACATTTTACAGGATTTATTTTTGTTGCGTATGACAATGCCGAAGGCTGTGTAATCACTACCTGTGAAGACTTTTCGCAGTTGTTGCTGTCTTTGGAGTATATAGTATAAGTACCTGCTTGTAAATTAGAAAATGTATTTGAAGTTTGATAATTACTACTGCCTAGTTTATACATATAATTTCCTACTCCGCCACTTGCTGAAACAGTAATGCTGCCAATCGAATCGCCATTGCATAATACATTGGTATGTGATGTATTGAAATTTAATTTGGAAGGCTCAGTTAGTGTGATACTTTTTGTATCAGAACAACCATTACTGTCTTTGGCTATAATAGTATAATTGCCCGCACTTAAATTATTATATATATTGTTTGATTGATAAGCAGTACCGTTAAGACTATAGCTATATGGTGCCGAACCTCCTGATGCTGTTATATTTATACTGCCCGAACTATCCCCATTGCAAAGCACATTGGTTTGATATATGGTATCTATTTTTGTTTTGATGATGGTTAGGTTTAGGGTGATGATGCTGTCGCATCCAGCTGCATTTGTTAATGTATCATAATATGTTCCACTGTTGGTTATTTGCGAACCTTTGAAGGAGTATGTGTTGCAGGCGGTTGTTGTTAATGTATTACTATTGCCTTTGTTGATTGTTAAATCTAATGTTATAATACTATCGCAGCCAACTGTATTTGTTAATGTATCATAATATATTCCCGAAGTCGTTAGCGGTTTACTATTAAAAGTATAACTGTTGCATGAAGTTTTAGTTAGTGAAGATGCAGAACTTTGTTTGATAGTTACTGTTATCGAATCTGATTTATAACAACCCGTTGCGGATACAGTTTCCATTAAGTAATACTTTGTAGTACTGTTAGGGCTTACTGTTGGATTGGCAGATGCAGAGGTGAATCCACTTGGAGAAGAAGTCCACGAATATGTATTCCCATTCACTGTAGAAGAACCGATTGAAGCACTTGTCCGCTTACAAATGCTTTTATTATTACCAACTATTGCAAGAGGATTTGAATATACAATTATATAGCTTTGTTTTATCAATGTATTAATTAGTCCGCTTATCGTATCTTCGGCTAACAGTGTGACAGTATATGTACCAGAAGAACTATAAATGTGGTTTGGATTTATATTGCTACTACTATCTCCATCTCCAAAATACCATTTATATTTATTTGATTCCTTACTATTGTTTGTAAATGAAACTTGTGTCGAGAGACATATTGTTGAATCATTTACTGAAAATCCAGCTATGGGTACAGCTACTCTATCAAAAGTATCAGTAATTACAGAAGACCACAACCCCGCGGAATCAAGGAATTGCAAATGAACTGTATGTGTGCCTTTGGGTAGATATAATGAATTTAATAATGTGTCTAAATCCAATGGATCAATAGGACTAGCTAAAGTTACATTATTCATATTTGAATCTGCCATATCATACCAATATCTATATGCCACTATATCATTGGACTGAACAGCATTACTGAATACCTTTTGGAAATATTGACTTACCACCGAACTCCACAAACCTGCATTATCCTGATAACGGATATGTATAGAATGTAATCCTTGTTTTAAGCTACTTGTATTAAATGAGGTATCATTATATAAATCGGCAACAGGACCTTGACTAACAAATATTGTAGAAGCATTATCATCAAACCAATATTCCAAACCAACAATTTCTTTTGTGCTTGTATTTGTCTCTGGTGTTTTTTGGAAGTACTGACTAACAACCGAACTCCACAAGCCTGCATTGTCTTGATACCGTATATGTATAGAATGCAAACCCTGCTTTAAGCTGCTTGTATTAAATGAAGTATCATTATATAAATCAGCAATAGGTCCTTGGTTAACAAAAGTTGTAGAAGTATTATCATCAAACCAATATTCTAAAGCAACAATTTGTTTTGTGCTCGTATTCGTCTCAGGTGTTTTTTGGAAATACTGACTCACCACCGAACTCCATAACCCCGCATTGTCCTGATAGCGTATATGTATAGAATGCAGTCCCTGTTTTAAGCTACTTGTATTAAAAGAAGTATCATTATATAAATCCGCTACGGGACCTTGATTAACAAAAGTTGTAGAAGTATTATCATCAAACCAATATTCCAAAGCAGTAATTTCTTTTGTATTAGTATTTGTCTCAGGTGTTTTTTGGAAATACTGACTAATAACAGAACTCCATTGCCCTTCTCTATCTACAAAACGTATATGAAAACTATGTAACCCTTGCTTTAAATTAGCAGTACTAAATGCATCATCCAAATAATAATCTTCTAGTGCTGTAGTTTTTACATCTATATGATTTGAATAACCATCATCAAACCAATACTCATACGCTACTATTGCAACCGAACCATTAGAACCTCCGCTGCCACCACCTCCGCTACTTATATTTGATGTCCAGTTGGCTTTAAATCCTTGTTTTTCTATGGTGTCATTACTCATAAAACGTACCAGCATATATCTATCACTACTAATAACTTTACCTGTTGGAACAGTGCTGCCAGTATACACACCCAATACCTTATCTGTAGTACTTGCACCATCATATATCACAACAGCATCGTTGGTATCTAAATCCAGTTCTGCAAATTGTAACTCAATGGAAGTAGCATTTGATGGATTTATTAACCATCTACAATCTGCATTCTTGAAATAGTTCCCTGTTCCGCTTCCATCTGTAATTGTTCCCGTTGTAGTAGTGTACTTTTTAGTTCCTGAACATAATGCTGTAGTACTACTTGTATAATGTGCATAAAATCCTCCCGCATTTGTTCGATTATCAGTATGAAATACTACTAACATATTGCCCTGTGTTGATATAAGTTGAGAAGGCAATTGGTCTCCCGCAAATGTCCCCAACAGATCGTCGCTTGTGGTGCTACCATCATATACACTTACATAATCATATATAGATTTTCCATCGCTACTGATATGCTCCACATCAAAACTATCAAACTCTAATATGATAGCTTTCGCACCTGTTGGTTGTATCAACCATTTGCAATCGCTATTATCATGATAGTTTGCCGAACCACTTCCATCATTGAATGAAGCACTTGCTGCAGTTAGCTTAACAGTATCCGTACAATAAACAGTTCCATAAGCATTATATGTTGCCGACCAACCTGTTGATGTTCCACTGTTATCACTATCAAAAGTAACAAACATTTTACCTGATTTTGCCCAAAGCAAACCAGATGGTGTTGAGCTGCCGCTATAGCTTCCCAACAAAGTACCAGTAGCATCTGCACCATCATACACTTTTACATAATCTTTGCCCGATTCTGTACTAAAAGAATTAAACGATAATTTTATTGAATCAGCCCCAGGTGGAGCAATTAGCCATTCACAATCGGCATTATTCCCATAATTATTTCCACTACTTCCATCTGTAAATGTATTGGTATACTTTTTCAAAATAGTTTTTCCTGAACAATATGATTGTGCATTACTACCGCTGGTATAGTTTGCTTTATATATTAATTCCCAACCATCAGCAACACCGGTATTATCAGTTGAAAAATGTATAAAAATTGTTCCTGTTGTTGAAGTAACAGAACTAGGCAAACTATTTCCTGTTGCTTTTAATAATATAGTAGAAGAAGTTGAGGAACCATCATATATAAATAGTGTATCATTGCTTGAAGTGCTCAAATCAAATTTATTAAATGTAACAGTTATAGTTTTTGCACCAGAAGGTTTTATTAGCCATTTGCAATCGCTATAATCCTGATAGTTTCTTCCTTTAAGGCTTCCATCTGTTATTATTGCTGTTGAATCTGTGCGTGAAACAGTACCTCCACAGAAACCTATGGAAGAAGACAACAGACCCACAGCATACCAGGCATTGATAGTAGACAATGCTTCTTGCGAACTAACTGTATATAGTGCATAAGCGGCATCCAATGAACCATAAACCGCATCCCAATATTCTGCTGTAGAAAATAAATTGTATCGTAAGTTATAAAAAGCTATTTTCGAGGCATTCTTTATTCCAACGGCTGTCACATTATAACTATTTCCCAAAGCATTTGTTCCAGCATCGCCATGACTTAAACAGTAGAACCAATAATTTTGCACACCGCTATTTGTATGAACTCCTCCAGCGTCCTCATTAGGATTGGTAACCCAGTAATTCTTTTGAAGGTATGTATCAGGATCCCCTTTTATGTTCGGATTAGAAAGAGAGCGGAGATATGGATTTGTACCTGAAACAACAACATCTTCACCTATAGTCCAATTACCATTATTAGGCTTGGCAAAATACTCAACACAAGTACCAAAGATATCAGAAAAAGATTCATTCAATGCCCCTGATTCATTCTCATACTTTAGTTTGCAGGTATTGCCCGTAATTAAATGCGTAAACTCATGCCCTTGTACATCAAGCCCAACCACTGGATTGAATTTCACGTTGTCACCCCAACCGTATACCATTATGCTCGTCTTCGAATTTGCAAATGCATTATTTGGCATTCCTGAACTAACAGAATTATCAGCATTGAAGTAATTCTTAATCGTGGAACCTTTATTATCATAGCTTCTCCAAGTATGGGTACTATCATAATAATCATACGTTTTTTCCATACCCCAATGAATGTCTAAAGCTGGATTGTTTTCTGTTTTTAATTCTATACTTCCACTATTTCCACTTGAAGAAAATGATGTCGAACCAGAAAAAGTGATATCGCCAATATAATCATCTGTGGTTACATCTTCATCCCATATTTCTATTTTGCAATTTCCAGTTGAGGGCAGTATTACATTAACAGGGTAAAAAATTAGAGGGGCATTATTTGAGGGTAAAAAATCATTGATTGCTGCTGTCTGATATAACACATTTCCACTTGGGTCTATTACTTTAATATATATATCTGGTTTACCTCCATTATTTGTGTTTTCGCCAAATGAATGCCAGTTAGTATTAACCGAATTGATTGTAATTTTTTTAACGTATTTTTCTTTTTCCCAAGTATTATCATCGTCAAAAAAATTATCATACTTGCTATAGCTTGAACCATTCTTCATGTTCAAAGTTTGTATTTTTCTGAGATTGTCTTTTAGAATATATTTGCCATTTACATAATCTGTCTTAATACTTTGCGTTCCACTATATTTTGTTTCGGCGGTTCCATCATAACCTACATCAAATATATTAGTCAATTTTTTGAGAAATTGGCCATCGTTGGCATCAATCCAAACTTCAAAACTACTATTAGGCTGAATAGTAGATATGTCCATTTTATATGCTAACAACATGGGTGAAGATTGTAGACTATTTTGATGCGTTATTATAAGAAAAGGGGCAGGAGTAAAACTAGCCAAGCTGTCATCAGACATTTCTTTATTTGCACTTACCGCACCCGTATCTTCCCATAAAAACTTAGCTCCTGCAAAATGTGCTTTTGCTTGTATAATAGCTTGCTCTTTTGAAATAGCGGGTTCAATATTTAATGACAAACCATTATAAAATTTCCCATTCGCACTTCTTAATCTACCATCCTTTTCATGTAATAGCATTTCGCCACCTTCTACCAATACCCCCTTATAATATTGCTGCCAACGGCTATGGGTAATACCTATTTCATCAATTTCTTCTTTGTACTTTATATAAGTATCTTCAGCTCTGATACCCATTAATTCCTTAAATTCCTGAAAGAAGTTTTCAGCTTTTACGGTTTTTTTCTGAAAATGAAAATACCAAGTATTGCCACGTTTCATCACAGAATCTGTTTGAAAAAAATCTGCAATGCCTGCGGTAAAGCCATTTACTTCTGTTGCTTTTGCAAAAGGATTGTGTCCTTGTTTTATATTCTCATTCCGTTGTGCAGAAGCAAGAATTATAGAAAAACAAAATGCTAAACTTATATAATATTTTTTCATAGTAACTATATTAATTAGTTTGTGCTTTTACTTTAATTTTAATGGGCAATTTTCCATTTAAGTCTGTACTTCCTTGAATGACCTTATCATACACCTGTGGCGTTATCGGTACACTCCAATCTTTCCATGGAAACAAACCACCATAAATACCTATATCTGTGCCATCCGTGCCAGCGTTTTTGCCAGCACTGTTGTTTTTTAAATGATAATCGTTGTTGAAATAATCAAACCTATTGCTTGATGAGACATTAATAAAAATGCTATCCCAAGTTGCAATAGAAAAATTATGATGTCCATAAACATTGCTGCCACCAAATCCGTTGAGGTTGAGATTAACATTATTATAAAATTGACTGTATTCACTATAATTCCATGGGTATGTATTGATGCCAAATACTGAATTCTTAATGGAGGAGTACTTAAAAGAATACAAATCATCACCACGTAAAAATATACAATTCAAGATTTCGGAATTGGAGATGCCACAATTATTAGTAATTACGCAGTTAGAAACCAGCCAATTTCTATTGTCAATTGTATTATATATTGCCTGCATAATCGATTCCCTTATTGAAATATTGCTTGATTTCTCTTTTCTATAATTGTATACACTTTGTGAGTATATTGCAGAAGAAAAGTAGCATCGGGCAATTTGATAATTGTTAACATCATAAGTACTTGTATCATATGGTGAACCAAAATTAAAAAGTGCATCTGTAAATATTCCCTCAAAGCTTCCATTATCTGCACCTCTTAAAACATATATGTATCCATATTGGGCTGTAGAATTTATTTGAGTAACTCCAATCCCATTCAAATTCCTATTATTAAACCCAATACCAAATATATGTAGTTCTTTTTTTATCGGAACACTTAAACTGAAATTGCCTTGCGGCAAGTATATGGTATCCCCCTGTTGTGCTTTTGTAATTGCAGTATCCAAGTTGGTGTAAAAATTTTTGTTACCGTTTTGCTGCACAGCAATTATATTTTGGGCTTGAGTGCTAATAGCAATCAAACCAATAATCAAAGTAAGTAATATCTTTTTCATGTTATTAATGTGTTTAATGATTTTGTGCCTTTACTTTTATTTTTATAGGAAGTTTGCCACTCGCATCCGTTTGTGTATCTATTGATTTGGAAACTATATGCGGGTTAGCAGGAGTCCCGCCATCTTTAAAAGGTAGCGAAGTACCATATATTCCAATATCTTTACCATCTGAACCTGCACCAACGCCGACACATGAAGATTTTAAATGATAGTTATCATTAAAAGTAAATCCTGTGGTAGATGGCGTTTTCTGAAAAATTGAGCTTAATGATATATTATAAAAGTTATTCGAAAATGTATTACTGTTGCCAACTGAATATAAAGGTATATATGCTGAGTCATAAACAAAAATGTTGTGTGTAAAATAGCAATTATACAAACCGCTTGTGAGGTTATATTTAGTTGGATTATAATAAAAGATATTATTTTCAAAGGTGGCGTTTCGAATGGTGTTAATTATGTCACCGCCTCTATTATTATTAATAAATATATTATTTTTGAATATCACCCCTTCCCAAAACACACCATTGAATCCGTATCCAGATACTGAAGATTCAATAACAGATTTTTCTATACTAACATTAACAGCATTATTATATGAAATAATCCCGCCGTTATGAAGAATACATTCTAATATATGGATGTTTGAACTTTGAACATACGAATAAAATCCAATAGTTATAAATTGCTCTATATAACAACGCTTTACCAAATAGTTTTTCACATTTGAATTAGTCGAGGAGTTCCCAAATACCATTGAATATCCACCAGGTATACTAATTCCTTCAAGACTTCCACCACTCGCAGTGTTTATTACTATAATAGCTTTATTAATTTTCGTCGCTCCAAGTGCTATTGTAGAATCTGGGTGGTAACCTACACCTACAATATTTACTGCTTTATCAATTATAAAATCGTTGGGGGTAAAGTTAAATTTTATTAACCCACCTGACAAATAAATATAATCACCATCTGCGGCATAATACATGGCAGAGTCAAGAAACTCATGGAAGGTTTGCGTACCGTTATGTTCTAACGCAATTAGGTTTTGTGCTTGGGTGCCACAGGCATAAAGTAAAGTTGCTATAAGTAATATTTTTTTCATTTTATTAATTTGTTTTATTTAGTTTGTGCTTTCACATTAATTTTAACAGGTAATTTGCCAGAATTATCTGTAGAGCTCTTGATGTATTGAGTTTGAATATGCGGATTAATAGGTATTCCTCCTTCTTTCCAAGGGAATGAACCACCATACAGACCAATATCGAGACCATCAATACCTGCGTTTTTAGCAGGTGAATTACTTTTTAAATGGTAATTATTTTTGATATCATATGTATTACTACCTTGAAACTTAATAAAGATACTGTCTATGTTCTGATTGAAGATACAATTATATACGGAATTGCTTGATACCGAAGGACTACCACCTTTAAACATACAGTTTTTAAAGGTATTATATGCACTATTAAATCCATAGCCTCCATTGTAGTTATCTATAAAAACGCAATTCTCAAAAGAAGATTCAGTGATATATTGTAGTGTATATGTGCAATTATAATTACAATAACTTGTTCCAGATAAAATACAATTTTTACATGTTAATCCTAACCAATTGTTGTAGTTAGTACTGGAGAAGCAATTTGATGCATTCCCTATAAAGCTATTTTGAACCACAACATTTATTGGATATTTAGTTGAACTGCAAGCTCCAATTACGTCACCTGTTATTATAGATTCGATAATACTTATATTAGAAGCGGGAATATATTGACTGCTACCTCCAATTGTAATATTACTATTTATATAGCACCTACTAATAGTAAAATTAGAAACCGTATCGTGAACATATAAACTATTATTTGAATAAATGCCAGTTATCATTCCACCACTTGCTGTTGGAAGTACTTCAATAGGATTAGAAATAATTGTATTACCTATTGAAGCAGACGAATCAGAATTGCACCCAGCACCGTAGATGTTTAAATTCTTGCCTATCTTTAATGTTCCTGATAACGATGAAATATATCCTCCTGGTAAATATATATTGTCAGCATCAACCGCATTCATAAATGCGGTATCAATATTTGTATAGAAACTGCTTGTACCATTGTGTTCAACAGCAATCAAATTCTGGGCTTGAGCATTAATAACATAAAGCCCAATAATGAAAGTAAATAATATTTTTTTCATATCAATATATTTTATCTAGTCTGAGCCTTTACTTTAATTTTCACAGGCAACTTACCTGCATTATCAGTGACTTGTGGTATATCCTTAAAATATATATGTGGGTTTACAGGCACATTGCCTTCCTTCCATGGAAAAGGACCGCCATATATACCTACATCTGTTCCATCTGTACCATAGTTTTTGCCTGCAAAGTTGCTTTTGAGGTGGTAGTCGTTTTTGAAGTAATCTTCTCTTGCTCCAACAGGAACGGATACAAAGATATCGGACCAATTAGCACTAAAATTCCCTTGAAGATATAAGGTGCCATTATAACCATTGCCATAAGGTGGATTTACATTATTATAAGCTACGCTATTGCTTGGGGTTCCTGAATTTCCATAAGCAATGCAATTTTTTATTAAAACATTATCTCCACTAATACTTGTCGAGTTATGGGTGAAGATACAATTTGAAATCTCTGATGAATATAAGGAAAAGTAAAATGAAATTATACAATTTGAAATGAGAAAATTTTTATTAGATGATAACATATAGACACCACTAGTCAAAATGGACTCTGCTATTGTTATATATTGTGATTTATCGTAAAATGATAAACCATAAGTACTATTATAGAAAGAGTAAGCAGTTATATGTGCAAGATAGCACCTGCTAATTGTATAGTTTTTCACATTAAGTTTAGTTGTATCAGAATGACCATAAGCACCTAAATATATTGCGTTTTGCGTATATATTCCCTCAAGCGTACCATTTGAAGCACCTCTTTCTAAATTAATGTTTCCAATAATAATTGTTGGCGTAGTAGTTTTAGCACTATCTGGATGCAATCCTGCCCCGTAGATATGAAGTTCTTTGCTAATAGAGGTATTCAAAGTAAAAACCCCGCCCGGTAAATATATGGTATCGCCATTTGCTGCTTTGATAATTGCAGTGTCAATATTTGTATAGAAAGAACTACTTCCATTGTGGTTCACTGCAATAAGGTTTTGTGAATTGGCTGTTACTGCTGCAAACATTAGGCAGCATAAAAGGATATTTTTCATTAGATGAAGATTTTGATTGGCAAATGTAAACAGAATCATTTAATAATCAGCGTATTTTTTTATAAAAACCCCCATTTGGCTTTTCAATAAATTTATTACACGCTCCATTAGAAATTTAAACAGAATGTTGAAATATGGAGCTGAAATTTTAACAAAAACATATATCAAGCTTTAGCAGCACGTTACTGGTCGGTCTCGTTCTTAAAACGAGACCTCCAGAGGCAGCGTGCTTACTGCTTAAAGCTTTTGAAAGATTAGTAAGTTTAAAAAAGAGGGTTGATAACGAAAAGTCCTTTGTTTTCGGTCGTTACAAGTTATACAAATGTTATTTATTTTTTAGTCCAACTACAAAATAAATTTACAGTGGTAAATGCCGACCTAGTAGCTGTATTATTCTACAATTTCTGCAAGAAACTTTCCTATTCTGTCTTTGTTGGAATTCAAATTAGAGAATTGTTTGTCGCAAACATCACTAAACCTTGCAAGAACTTTTCGGTTAATAGTTTCTTGGTCTTCAAAGATAGATACTGAACGAAAGTTGTTATTCCATTTTTCGTGTTGATATAAACTTATGGTTGCAGAGTTGCATTTGTCGTCCCCGCTAATTGCGAAAATATAAAGCGGTTTAGCCATTCCATTAAGTTTACAATCTATACTATAAAGTTCTTTCGGGTCGTTCTTTTTGTCGTGGTAGTTAAATTCAATTCTGTCTTTTGGGGTATGTTCTAAAATGAAAGTTTTAAAATCTTCCCAAAAAGTTGAACGGACATTCTCACGACTTAAATAAGTGACATCAGTAATTTTAATAAGTCCTTGAATATAGTTGAAGAAAATGTTACCACTGTTTTCGGGATTTAAAACCGCTGTTAAAACACCTTTGGTTTCAGTAATTCCAAAATTTGAAATTGCGTTACTTACAATCTTTGCCCTCTTGTCTTTCTCCAGTGATTTTACATCCATAATATAACTCAAGTGCATATATGTATGTCCTTCGTCTGAAAGTATCCAATTGTTTCCAACCTTCTTTAAAACAATTGCAAAATGGTCTCCATCGTCAAACTGAAATGGAGTGAACACACGAAACCTGTCAACGCCTTCGGCTATAAGGCGAACTTCCTTACAAACCTTTTCTTTAAAATTTTTCTCTATGGTTTTTTGTATGTCCATTTAGTTTTGGGTAAACAAATGTACTTGTAAGTCATTTGAAATAATATTGCAATCAGAAACAAGACAATCAATTGCACCATATAGGTCAGCATACCTGTCAGTTACTTCTGCATAATATTCTTCTCTTGGTCCTTCTTTTTGATATCTCTCAGTTGCGTAATGAATGTGGAAGTCGTAAAATAAAGGTTCTTTCTCAATTTTGTTTCTATGCTCGTGGCTCTTGCCGTTATATCTTCTCAATAAAAACACATCGGTTTTTTTCGGTGGAATGAAACCCAAGATTGCTGAAAAGTCCAAAGGGTTTTCTATGCTTTGGCGAATGATGATTTTAAATGCACTTTTGTCAGGTCTTTCAACGACTAAATCAAATTCTTTATGCCCTTTTTTCTCTTTCAACTTTCTTACAAAGTCAGCTATGGGCTGGTCAATGGGCTTTTCCTCGTTAATTAAAGCATCAATTTCTATGTCGGTAAGAAAAAATTCCATTGTGCAATTATACACCTATTTTTTGAACTGTCGTTTGAGTTTCTATAAATTTAATTACTCGTTCAATGTCAGTTCGAACGGTTCGTCGGATTTCCGCTAACATGGTATTGATTACAAGAAATTCGAATGATTTTAAGAATATTGAAGGGCTAAATATGAGAGATCCCTATAGCCTGTAATAGTTTTTACTTTTCTTAGTTAAATTAAAGTACAAACGTAGTTTATTTTTGGGAATAAATAATCCTTCTTTTTTATACTGCCTGTGGTTGGTCTCGTTCGTAAACGAGACCAACCACATACCGAGATGATAGCTTGGGCCTTCCACTTAACCACACACAAAACATA